>JANQGF010000392.1 GCA_028277465.1 Chromatiaceae bacterium | reverse complement strand
GGAAAGCTCAGCTCACAGTCCTGCAGCCGTGCCGCGACTTGGCTCTCTTGCTCGCGCAGCTGCCCGATTTCGTCCCGAAGCGCCAAGAGATCGGGGTGCGCCGGGTCCTGGTCCAGACCGTCGAGGACCAGCGCGAGGCTCTCTTCCAGCTTGCCCCCGGCGAAGAGGCTGCGCGCCCGTGTCAGGATCTGCGCGGTCCGTTCGCGGCGCGCCTGATCTTGCGCCGCCATGACCGTGTCGCGCAGTCGCTGGAATCCCGCGTGGTTCGGATCGAGCTGCAGACCCTCTTCGATCACCCGCAGAGCGTCGCGGTAGGCGGCCTCGGCCTCGAGTGCCTGTGCCTGGGCGAAGAGCTCCTGCACTTGCTCCTCGCGCTCCCTTTGCCGCTGCCTCTCGTGCTCTCTTTGCAACTGCTTGCGCGCCGTCGCCTGCAGGTCGAGCAGTTGCGGGTCGTTCGGGGCCAACTCGAGTCCCTCGGCGATGACCTGGAGGCTCTCGGCGAGAGCCCCCGACGCCAGCAGATTGGCTGCCCGGCGAATCAGTCCTTGGAACGCATCACGCTCCTCGATGGCGCTGCTCACCCGGGCCTGCAACTGCTCGAGCCCGGGGTGATCCGGGACGAGTCCAAGCCCCTCGCGCACCTGTGCCAGCGCCTCTTCGAGTCGTCCGGCCTCGAGACGAGCCCGTGCCTGGGCAAGGAGGTTGTTGGCCCGGGCACGGTTGGCCGTCTCGATGCGCTCCTGGAGCTCGGTCTCGAGCTGGCGCAGCCCCGGGTGCTTGGGCACCCGCTGCAAACCGGATTCGACCACCCGCAGCCCGTCTTCCAGGAGGTTCTGGCGCTGCAGTTCTCTGGCTTGGGCGAGCCATGTCTCCGCCTGGAGCAGGTCCTGGATCGGTGACCGCAATGCCTCCAGGCGTGCTTCCCCCGGCGTGCTTGCCAGGCCCAGCCGAACGATCTCCAGACCCTGCTCGTATTGCCCCTTCTTCAGATGCTCCATGGCCAGCTTCTCATATTGAATCGCGGTCTTGGGGCGATTCGGCTGCTCGGTGGGCAATCCTTGAATGATCTCGAGGATCATGTCGGGGGTGGGCGGGCGCAGTGCGAGATAGACACCGACCCCGAACGCTAGGCCGACGGCAGCCAGCAAGAGGAGTGGTCCGAGGCGGGTCCATTTGCGCTTGCGCCGCTGCTCGCCGCCCTCTGTGGGGGTCACGAGGCGCGTCCCGTCGGTCGAGAGGGTCTCGCTCTCCAGCGCCTCCAGTGCCCGAATCAGCTTGCCCGCGCTCGCGAAGCGCTCGCCCGGCTTCTTGGCGATGAGTTTGTCCAGGATGGGCTGATAGACCGCCAGCGGCTCGGGCAGACGGGGGATGGGTTCGGTGCAATGCTTCATCGCGAGACTGACGACATCGTCCGCCTCATAGGGCAGTTGATTCGTCAGAATCTCGTAGAACACCACACCCAGGCTGTAGAGATCGGAGCGCGCGTCCAGGGGTTGACCCGTGCTCTGCTCCGGGCTCATGTAGCGTGGGCTCCCGATCACCATCCCGTAGCTGGTCAACTGAGTCGAGTCGCTACCGCGATTGACCGCCCGGGCGATTCCGAAGTCCGTCAGGACCGGGGTGCCGTCCCTGCGGAAGAGGATGTTCTGGGGCTTGATGTCCCGATGGATGACGCCGCGGGCGTGCGCGACCGCGAGCGCCTCCGCGATGCGCTTGGTGAGGCTGATGGCGCGCGCCGTGGGGATCCCTTGCTTGATCTCCTCTGCCAGTGTCCCCCCAGGCAGATACTCCATCGAGAAATAGTGCAGACCATCCGTGGAGTCGAAGTCATAGATGGTGACGATCTGCGGGTGTTGGAGCTGGGCGATGATCTGGCCTTCCTTGACGAAGCGGGAGGTGAAATCGCCCCCCGCCATGGCCAGGGGCTTCATCACCTTCAGGGCCACCTCGCGTGTCAGACGATCCTGTCGGGCGAGATAGACGGTCGCCATCCCGCCGCTGCCGAGCTCGCGAATGATGGTGTATCCGGGAATCTTCACTGAAGCGCTCTGTCCTGCAAGCGAATGGCGTGGCGGGGCGGATGTGGCCCGCTGCATCCTAGCCAGGGCGCCACGGGCGAGCAACCTGGCCGATCCCCTGTGTTTGTGGCCCCCGTGATCGTCGGGCACTCGAAGGTCCGTCGCGAGTCTCCATTGATGGAGCAGGTCTTCACGGCCCAGCGGGGTACTTGTTTGAAAGGGATGAATGCGCTGCAATGTCTGGGGTTACAGGCCTTCGATTGGATCTCCTGAAGGGAGCCGGCACGGCCCTGCAGGTACCCGCCCGACGCGGACAGGATGCAGACCTGCGCTCGGATCCAGTCGTGGCCATCTCAGTCGATGCCGGGCCCAGGGCGGTCTTTTTTCGTGGAGCCATCGAATGGAGCTCAATCTTCGTGTCGTGAACCGCCAGACCCAAGGGCTCGACCGGGAGGCCGGTCTGGATCTGACCGAAGGGGGCATCACCATCGGTCGCAGCCCCACCAATGACCTCTGTCTCGATGATCCGGAACGCGTGGTGTCAGGCCATCATGCCCGACTCGATCTGCGCGACGGCGGCGTCTGGGTCACGGATACCAGTAGGAATGGCACTTACCTGAATCGTGCCGCCGATCCCTTGCCCTCCCATCAAGCGATCGCCCTCTACGATGGCGATCGCTTGACCATCGGTCCCTACGACATCCTGGTCGTGATCGCCGACAGCGCCGAGCCGCCGGGCGCTCCGGCCGCGGACGCCTTCTCGGCGGGTGCCGACGACTTGCCGGGGCTGGAGAAGGTGGGCGCGACGACCGATATCCTGGATCTGCTCGATCCAGGTGGGAGCCGGGGCGTGGCGGGGGCTCAGCCATCCCGGGATGCCGAGCAGAACTTGGTCGATGATCCCTTCGCCGACGCCTTGCCGCTCGATGAGCGATTGGCCGGGCCCGCCCCGCAGGCCCCGGCGCCGGAGGCGCCCCATCGCCACACGCCGGTCGAGAACGTCTTCTACCGCCCGGCCGAGCACCAGGAGGTGCCAGAAGACTATGATCTGCTGAACGATTCCTTCGGCAGTCGGGAGGACGACGCGGGGTCGGCGCCTGCGCCCGAGCCGCCCGCTATGCCGCCGGGTCCCGAGCCGGACGAGGTCCCGCAGGACGCGCTCGCGGATCAGTCAGCGCCGCCGCTCGAAGAACGGCCGCCGGCCGGGCCCCCTCCGCGGCGACCCGAGCCGCCGCGACCCAAGCCTACCCCGAGCCACCCGAGGCCCGGCGGCGAGCTGGAGGCCTTTCTGTCCGGTCTGGGGGTCGGCGACCCGGCGCAGGTTCAGCACCCCGAGGCCCTTCTCCGACAGGCCGGCGAGCTCTTGAGGGCGCTCGCGGCGGGCCTCAGTCAAACCATGGTGGCCCGAGCCCAGTTCAAGAGCGAGTTGCGACTCGGGGTGACCAGCATCCGGGCTGCCGAGAACAATCCCTTCAAGTTCTCGGTCGACGCCGACGACCTCTTGGATCGCCTCCTGTTTCGGCCGAGCCCGGGGTTCTTGCCGGCGGTGACTGCGACGAGAGAGGCGTTCGACGACGTCCAGGCCCATGAGATGGCGATGACGGCCGGTTTGCAGGCGGCCTTGCGCGCGCTCTTCGCCCGTTTCGAGCCTGCCCAGCTCGAACGCCGTCTCAGTCGTCGCTCGGGTCTCGACCAAGTGCTGCCGATGGCGCGCAAGGCCAGATACTGGGATCTCTTCACCGAGACCTATGACGAGGTCGCTGCCGATGCCGCCGAGGACTTCATGGAGCTCTTCGGCGGTGCCTTCGCCCGGGCCTACGAGGAGCAGATCCGTCGTCTAGGTGAGGCACGGCGGGCCTGACCCGAGTCGGCAGGCGATTCCGCAACTGATCAGCAACGGACTCATACCTGGGGGGACGCGACCATGGAACCGAGATCGAGCAAGATGACTGGCTGGGCGGGTGCGGCCCTGCTCGTGCTGAGCCTGGCGCTCCTGCAGGCCTGCGGTGGCAAGTCGCCGGTGCAACGGCTGGTCGACCAGCCGTCGCGACTGCGGGTGGAGATCCTCGCCTCCGCCGACGCCAACCGCGGTCCTGGTGGCAAGCCATTGCCCGTGGTGGTCCGGGTCTACGCGCTCCGTGGACAGGGCACGTTCACGACCGCGGATTTCTTCAGTCTCTATGATCGTGAAACCGAGGTCCTCGGACAGGATCTGATCGCGCGGGACGAGGTGACCCTCGCACCCGGTCAGTTCTTGCCCCTCGAGCGTCCGCTCGAGCCCGACGCGACCTATCTGGGCGTCCTCGCCGCCTTCCGCGATCTGGACCATAGTCATTGGCGCGAGCCCCTCCGTCTCAAGCCGGGTACGGACAACGACATCTTGGTCGAGGTCGGCGCCAAGGCCGTTTCGGTCCGCCACCGCTAGGAGGCTGCCATGTCTTGGGACAACCGGGTGCTCTGGTCGGAGGGGCTCTTCCTTCAGCCACAGCATTTCCAGCAGCATGACCGCTTTCTCGAACGCTTGGTCGGGGCCAAGTCCGGTCTCGGCGTTCCTTACCCCTGGGGTCTAAGCCGCTTGCGTATCGACCAGGAGCTGCTCGCCTTCGGCAAGCTCGCCCTAAGCGAGGTCGCGGGGGTGCTCCCGGATGGGACCCCCTTCGATGCCCCGGCGAGCGATCCCCTTCCCGCGCCACTGGAGCTCGACGAAGGGACGAGCGCCCAGAGCTTCTATCTCGCCTTGCCGCTGCGCCGCCC
The DNA here is from genome assembly GCA_028277465.1 of Chromatiaceae bacterium. Lineage (GTDB taxonomy): Bacteria > Pseudomonadota > Gammaproteobacteria > Chromatiales > Chromatiaceae > JANQGF01. The sequence goes on along the minus strand of JANQGF010000392.1, from coordinate 7,625 downwards.
AGGGGCAGTCGAGAGTGGCGGGCCGAGCGAGACCGAGACCATCCTGCGCTATCGCGCGAGCGAGCTCAGCGTGCGCGACAATACCTTGGGGTCGGACACCGAGGCCTTGCTCGAGGTCGGGCGGCTCGATCTGCGGCTCATGCTCGAGCGCCAGGCCCGCGATGCCTACGCCTGTTGCGGGGTGGCAAGGCTGCTCGAGTGCAAGGCCGATCGGCAGGTCCTGCTCGATCCCTCCTACATTCCACCCTGCCTCGACTTCCACGTCTCCAAGCGGCTCGCCGACTTCACCGAGGAGTTGACCGGCTTGCTCCAGCGTCAAGCGGAGTTGCGCGCCGTCCGGGTGCGCGGCGTGGGTCGCGGTGGGGTCGCCGACTGGGCCGACTTCTTGCTGCTCCAGCTGATGAACCGGGCCGAGCCCCTTGCCCAGCATCTGACGCGGGTCCAGGGCTTGCATCCGGAGACCCTCTATCGCGTCCTACTCGCATTGGCGGGCGAGCTGGCGACCTTCGCCAGCGACACCAAACGGCCCCCCGAGTTTCCGCCGTACCGGCACGAGGACCTGGACGAGACCTTCGGCTTCTTGATCGACCGGCTGCGCGAGTATCTGAGCCGCGAGTATGTCGAGCGGGCCATCGCGATCCCGATCAAGGAACGGCAGTTCGGCTTCCGCATCGCCCTGGTGGATGACCGCTCGCTGTTGGCCGGGGCGCGTTTCGTGCTGGCGGCGCAGGCGAATCTGGACTCCCAGACCCTGCGCAACCGGTTTCCCGCCCAGGCGAAGGTTGGGCCGGTGGAAAAGATCCAAGAACTGGTGAGACTCGCTCTGCCCGGCATCGTTCTGCAGCCCATGCCAACGGCCCCGCTGGAGATCCCCTATCACGCGGGGTTCGACTATTTCGAACTCGACCGCAGCAGTGACTTCTGGCCACAATTGGAGCAAGGAGGCGGCTTCGGGATGCACATCGGCGGTGAGTTCCCCGAGCTGAAGCTCGAGTTCTGGGCGATTCGCGAGTAGGCCGTGGACGACAAGGACCCTTTTCCGACCCCGAATCCCGGCGATGCCGGCCCGACGGTGATCCGTCCGATCCCTGGTGGGCGCCGTGCGCTCGGGGCCGCCGCACCGCCGCCGCCGAGCCCCGCGTTGCCGGGCGCGCCTCCGGCCTGGGGCCCGGAAGAGCTGCCGGTGAGCATGGCGAATCCGCTGGTCGCCTGCGCTGCAGGGATTCTGACGATCGTGGCCCAGGTGCGCGGAACGGCCTCCCACCCGGACCCCGCGGGGTTGCGCGAAGGGCTTACCCGGCAGGTTCGCGAGTTCGAGACCTGCGCGCGCGCCAAGGGTCTGGTGGACGCCGTGGTCTTGCCGGCGCGCTATGTCCTCTGCTCCCTGGTGGACGAGTCCGTGTTGGATACGCCCTGGGGGAGCCAGAGCGTCTGGAGCAACCAGGGGCTCCTGATCAGCTTTCACAAAGAGGCCTGGGGCGGGGAGAAGTTCTTCACCGCGCTGGATCGGCTGCTGGCCTATCCGGCCGGGAATCTGAATCTGCTGGAGCTCATGTATCTCTGTCTCGCGCTCGGCTTCGAGGGGCGCTACCGGGTTCGGCAGGGTGGCGGCGTTCAGCTCGACCGCATCCGCCAGCAGCTCTTTCAGACGATTCGCAGCCAGCGTGGCGATCCTGAACACGAGCTCTCCCCGCACTGGCGGGGGGTGAGCGAGCGGCGCGATCCGCTCATCCATCAGCTTCCGTTGTGGGTCTTCTCGGCCATCGCCGGTCTGGTGCTGCTGGCGCTCTTCACCTTCTTCACCTTCGCGCTCAACCGCGACTCGGATCCGGTGTATCTGTCGCTTGGGAACCTCGACCAGGGGCTGGCGGTGGTGACCGCCAGGCCCCGCGTCGACTTCATCGAGACCCCGCCAGTGGGCGAGCCGGATCTGCCGCCCCCGCTGACGCTACGCATCCTGCTCGCCGATGAGATCGCGGCCGCTCGTCTCGAGGTGGTGGACCGTCCCGGGGGCCAGGTCGTCATCATTCGTGGCGATGCAATCTTCGCCTCTGGAAGCAGCGCCGTGCGACCCCTCTATATCCCTCTGCTCCGGCGCATCGCCGAGGCGTTGGCCCAGCTGCCTGGAGCGGTGCTGGTGACGGGCCATACGGACAGCGCCCCCATCAAGACACTGCGCTTTCCCTCCAATTGGCATCTCTCGCAGGAGCGGGCGAGCAAGGTCCGCGATCTGCTCGTCGAGGTGGCGGGCAATCCCGCGCGTTTCACCGCCGAGGGTCGTGCCGACACCGAGCCCAGGATCCCTGAGAATCCAAAGGATGGTCGCAACCGACGGGTCGAGGTGATGCTGATGACGCCGACGCGCCGAACCGGTGGGACCGCCGCGATCGCAGGTGTGAGCCGATGAGCGCGGTGCGGCGGTTCTTCGTCTCCCGACGCTTCCTGGTCCTGCTCGGCTTGATCGCGCTTGCCTTGCTGGTCTGGTTCGTCGGACCCCTCATCAGCATCGGCGGCGCCGAGCCATTGGCCTCGCCCTTCCGACGTTGGATGGTGATCGGTCTTCTGCTGGGCGTCTGGGGTCTGTCCCAGATCGGGTCAGCGGTGCGTTCGCGTCTGCGCAATCGCCGCCTGGTGGATCAGCTCGGGGGAGCGGCAGAGGCGGAGGAGTCGGATCCGGCCAAGCTGGCCTCGGAGGAGGAGTCGCAGGCCTTGCGCGAGCGCTTCGATCAGGCCTTGGCAACGCTCAAGCGGTCCGAAGGTAGGCGCCGGCTGGGCGGGCGCTGGGTCTACCAGCTCCCCTGGTATCTCATCATCGGACCGCCCGGCTGCGGCAAGACGACCGCCCTGGTCAATTCGGGGCTAGGCTTCCCGCTCGCCGATCGGTTGGGCCAGGACGCCATCCAGGGGATCGGCGGCACCCGCAACTGCGACTGGTGGTTCACCGACGAGGCGGTACTGATCGATACCGCCGGGCGCTATACCACCCAGGACAGCTATGAGCAGGTGGACAAGGCGGCCTGGCAGCATTTCTTGGAGCTGCTCAAGAAGCACCGGCCGCGCCGACCCATCAATGGGGTGCTGGTGGCAGTGAGCCTGTCCGACCTCATGCAGCAGACCCAGGTGGAGCGCAGCGCGCACGCCAGGGCCATTCGACAGCGCGTCCAGGAGCTGTGTCAGTCGTTCCGGATCGCGGTGCCCGTCTATGTCCTCTTCATGAAGGCGGATCTCGTGGCCGGGTTCACCGAGTTCTTCGGCGATCTCAACAAGGAGGGCCGCGAACAGGTCTGGGGCACGACCTTCAAGCTGGATCAGAGCGAGGGCGCGCCGGTCTCGATCGCCGCCTTTGCAGACGAGATGCAGGCCTTGTCCGGGCGCCTGGATCAGCGCCTGCTCGGCCGCATGGAGCAGGAACGCGAGCCGCACAGGCGCGCCCTCGTCTTCAGCTTCCCGCGCCAGTTCGGCGCGCTCGGCGAGGTCCTGGAGCGATTCTTGATCGACGCCTTCGCGCCTTCGCGCTTCGAGATTCGCCCCCTGGTCCGAGGGGTCTATTTCACCAGCGGGACCCAAACCGGCACGCCGATCGATCGCATCCTGGGTGCCTTCGCCGCGAGCTTTGGTCTGGGCCGTCAGGGTCCGCTGCCCTTCAAGGGGACCGGCAAGAGCTTCTTCATCACCCGTCTCTTGCGCGACCTCGTCTTTCAGGAGGCCGGGCTGGCAGGCCTCAACCCGCGTCTGGAGCGCCGCCGGCTCTGGCTGCGCCGCGGCGCCTATGCCAGTGTTGCACTGATCTTTCTGCTCGCGGCGGCCGCCTGGAGCACCAGTTACTCGCGCAACCGTGCCTTCATCGACGAGGTCGAGCAGCGGGTGGTCGACATCGAGGCCCAGATGGATGCGATTCCCCCCGAGGACCGCAACCCACTCGGGGTCCTTCCCTTGCTGGATGCCGCGCGCGCCATCCCACGGGGTTATGCCGAGCGGCGCGACCCGGCCCCTCTGACCATGCGACTCGGGCTCTACCAGGGCGAGAAGCTGGGCTCGCAGGCCGAGCGGGCCTATCGGCGGATTCTCAAGAAGGCGCTGCTCCCGCGGGTCATCCTGCGGCTGGAGGACCAGATCCGCGCGTCCGGCGGCGACCCGGACTATCTCTACGATGCACTGCGCATCTATCTGATGCTGGGCAGCGCCGAGCATTATGACCCGGCCGCCGTCCAGCTCTGGGTGGGCCGCGATTGGCGGCGTAGCCTGCCTCGCGAGACCACGACCGAGCAGCAGGAGGCTCTGCGCGATCACTTGGCGGCCCTGCTCGAACGTCGCCCTGTGCCTCTGCCGCTCGAGCTGGAGGCCAACCTGATCGCCGAGGCGCGCGCCGTCCTCAATCGCGCGCCGCTCGCAGGGCGGGTCTACGATCGGCTCAAGCGAGAAGGGGTCGGGGACGAGATCCCGGACTTTACCCTCAGCGATGCCGGCGGGGACTTCGCCAAGCTGGTTCTGGTCCGTCGCAGCGGGCGTCCGCTCAACCAGGGCGTGCCCGCGCTCTATACCTATGATGGCTATCACGGCGGCTTCGCCGGCGCGAGCAACCGCTTGATCCGGGCCGCCGCGGAGGAGAGCTGGGTGCTGGGACCGCAGGCGCGACTCGAGCCCGGTTCAGAGGACGCCCAGCGTCTCTTGGAGGAGGTGCGTGGTCTCTATCTGCGCGACTATGTGGACCAGTGGCGGGGCCTGCTCGAGGACATCGATCTGGTCGCCGTGCGCGACCTCCAGCATGCGGCCGAGGTGGCCCGCATCCTTGCCGATCCAGCCGATTCACCGCTGCGCCGATTCCTGATCGCCGCCGCACAGCAGACCGAATTGGACCGATTGCCGGAGCGGGATGACGCCGCTGGCGACGAAGTGGAGGAGGGACTCGAGGGTTTTCGCCAGCGTGTCGAACGCTATTTCGGTGAAGACCCCCAAGCGGCGCCTGTCGGCGAGGCGCCGGAGGCCTATGTCACGCGACGCTTCACCTGGTTGCATGACCTGGTCCGCGCCAACGAGCAGGGGCAGGCACCCATCGATCGGATCCTGGCGTCCTTGAGCAAGCTCCAGCTCCATCTGACCTCGGTGGCGGCAGCGGTGGTCTCGGGCCGTGGCCAACTCGTTGCCGGGGAGACCGCCGAGATCCAAGAGGCCAAGCTGCTCGCATCGCGACTCCCGGCCCCCTTGAACGACTGGATCGGGACCCTGGCGCAGGATGCCGCCAATCTCTCCGCGGGCGGGGTCCGGGCCCAGCTCAACAACATCTGGACCGCCGAGGTCCTGCCCTTCTGCCGGGAGGCGATCAATGATCGGTACCCTTTCGTGCGAACCAGCCGCCGCGAGACCACCCTCTACGACTTCGGGCGTCTCTTCGGGCCCGGTGGTCTGATCGAGGCCTTCTTCAAGGACAATCTGGCGCCCATCGTCGATCAGGCGCGGTCGAGATGGCGCTGGATCGACAGCAACATCGGCATACCGGATCAGGTGCTGGTCCAGTTCCAGCGCGCGGCCGGAATCCGCGAGGCCTTCTTCATGGGCGGCGCCAAGAGCCCGAGCGTCGAGTTCGAGATCAAGCCGCAGAGCATGAACGCACGGGTGACTCAGTTCATTCTGGACCTGGGTGGGCAGGTCGTGGATTATCGACATGGCCCGCCGCGTGGCCAGCGGCTCCAGTGGCCGGCTCCCGATGGCGTCGAGCGGGTGCGCCTGGTCTTCGCCGACGAGACCGGCAGCGGTCCCAGTCTGACCGAAGAGGGGCCCTGGGCCTGGTTCCGCATCCTCGACCGTTCCTCGCTGAGGGCGACCAGCCAGCAAGAGAGGTTCCGGGTCACCTTCTCGCTCGCCGGACTCGACGCCCGCTTCGAGCTGCGGGCTGTCAGCGTGCGCAATCCCTTCAAGCTGGACCTGGTCCGAGGTTTCCGCTGTCCGGGGCGACTGTGAAAGCGAACGACTCAGTCACCCCGGGTTTCTACGGGAAGCTGCCGGGTCGCGGCGACTTCCTGACCCGGCGTCTGCCGGCCGACTTCATCCAGCCCTGGGACCTGTGGCTGCGCGAGTCACTGGCGGCCAGCCGTACCCGGCTCGGCGATGGTTGGCTCGACGCCTATCTCACCAGCCCGCTCTGGCGGTTCGTCCTCACGCCGGGTCTCGCCGGGCAGGGCGCTTGGGCCGGCATACTCATGCCCAGCGTCGACCGGGTGGGGCGGTATTTCCCGCTCACCCTGGCCTGCCCCTTGCCCTCAGGCACCGATCTCTTCGGGCTTCTTGCCGAGCCCTTCTGGTTCGAGCGCGCCGAGGTGCTGGCGCTCACCGGGCTCGAAGACGACTGGTCGCTCGAGGCGTTCGAGCAGCAGGTTATCGCCCTGGGCGCGCCGACCGGCCCTGTCCTGGACCAGGATGTTCCTTTGTCCGGAAGGTTGCCTTCGCCGAACGCCTGGCGTCTCGCCGCCCGGTCGTCCGCCGAGGTGCAGCGGGCCTATCCGCTGCTGCTGGCATCTGCACTCGAACAGATGTTCTGTGCCTACAGCCTCTGGTGGTCGAGCGGCTCGGATCGCGTGGCGCCATCCTTTCTGCTGTGTCAAGGTCTGCCGCCGCCGCAGGGCTTCAGCGCCCTGCTCGGCGGCGACTGGGCTGGCGCGGGGTGGCGTGAGTTCCAGGGCCCCGGGGGGCGGCGCAGCGCAGCCGATCTCGACGATCGGAGCTTCTCATGAGCGGGGAACATGGCCCATTCATCTGGACCTCTGGCGCTGCCACGGATCGGGGTAGGGTCCGTCAGGTCAATCAGGACGCCTTCCTCGACCGACCGGACCTCGGACTCTGGGCCGTGGCCGACGGGATGGGCGGACACAGTGCAGGGGGGATGGCGAGCCAGCTGCTGGTGGAGCGGCTGGGGTCATTGGGTCCGGCGCGTCTGCTGGGCGTTGCCGTCGAAGCGACCAGCGCGGTGCTGGCGGACGTGAACCACCGACTCGTAGCGCGGGCCGCCGCCATGGGCGAGGCGGTCATCGGTAGCACCATCGTCGTCCTCATCGCAGTGGGTGATCACTGCGCCATTCTGTGGGCCGGCGACAGCCGTGCCTACCGGCTGCGTCACGGTGAGCTGGTTCAGCTCACGCTCGACCACACCCAGGTGCAAGAGATGGTCGAGCAAGGGAGGTTGACCAGAGAGCAGGCCGATCTCCATCCCTTGGGGAACATCCTGGTCCGTGCGGTCGGAGGCGATGTCGAGCTGGAGGTGGATCGTAGGATCGAGGCACTGGGCGACCGAGACCGCTATCTGCTCTGCAGCGATGGGCTCATGAAGGAGCTCGCCGCGGAGGAGATGACGCCGATCCTGGGGCAAACCCGTACGGCCGCCGAGACCGCTGGCGTATTGGTCCGCCGCGCTTGCGAGGCCGGCGGGCACGACAATGTGACGGCCCTGGTGATCGATTTCGCTCAGCATGAGAGGAACTGATGCGGCCTGCGGCGTTTGGCGGGGCGTCTGTAGGAGGCGGGAGTGACGAATGGGGCCTCGATCATCGGTTGGTCCAAGCACCTCGTTGGTGGGAGCGGCGCCCCGCCGCGAAGAGCGCGCGATCGCGGCGGGGCGCCGCTCCCACGTGATG
>JANQGF010000348.1 GCA_028277465.1 Chromatiaceae bacterium | reverse complement strand
TTACCGTGGAACAGCACCCCAGCCGCTCGATTTGGTGGGAGCGGCGCCTCGCCGCGACGAGCCCGCAAACTGCTGCGGCTCTTGTTCCATGCTCCGGGGTGCCAGAGACACGGCATGACCGTTAAACGGCAACTCCGTCCGCAAGACCTGCGTTCTCACGGCGTTCCTGGTAGCGAGACCAGTACCCCAACAGTCGAGGCGTAGTGCCTGTGCCGCTGGATCCTCGCAAAAAGATGGTGTGGCCCGCCGTGCCCCGGAACAGCGGGCACGACGAAGAGGAGGCGTCACGCCGTCCCGGCATGCAGGGGTCACCTATCCTGCAGCGAGCGATCCTTGTGCCTCGATTCAGAAGCGCAGGACTACCCCCAAACGAGACCAAGACAAGGTACCCCTCTCGTCCCTCATCCGGCCTCGGCCAACCCGCCTTCCTCATGGCCACACCGAAAAGCCCCTTCCCGACCTGGTAAGAGGATCAACCATCAATCGGCATGCGTGCGTCGTTCACGGCGGTCGCGCCGGCAGCGCTGAAACTTCGCAATGCAACCGAAGCACGAGACGCGCCAGATGCGAAGGAGAGAGACCCCGAGCTCGCCGGCGCCGAGCATCGAGAAGGCCGGAGGGATGGCGGCGAGACCTCCAACCCATTCTGCTTCCCCATCTGTCGCCGCCCGCACCCTCGCGGCCTGGAGTCGGACGACTCGGCGTCGGAGCCGGCGACCTCATCTGACCCCTCTCGAGGTGGGACAATACGGCCCTCTCGCCGCCGCGGACCGGGACACTTTGTCGCATCCGCTAGCCGACCCCCGCCGAGGGTCGCCGAGGCGAGGCGAGGGCGCGCGGACGCGCGGCATCTTGCGCGCCGGCCTCGAGATTCGCAGTCCTGGCCTTGAAGATATCGACGAAACGCCGGTGGTACTTGCGCAGGTACTTGTCCCTGGGGTAGGCGATCTTGGTCATCTCCCAGGGAAACAGCTCGCCGAGGTCACGGACGCTCAAGTCGGCGTCCTCCTCATGCTGATAGGCCAGAGCGGCGATGATGCCCACCCCGAGACCCTCGCGTACATAGGTCTTGATCACGTCCGTATCCGCGGCGCTCAAGACCACGTTCGGGCGGAGCCCTGCCTTGGCGAAGGTCTCGCTCATGTTCCCTCGGCCGGTGAATCCGAACACATAGGTCACGATCGGAAAACCACAGAGCGCATCGAGCGTCAACGGCTGCTTCTCGAGCAAGGGATGGGCCGCAGGCGCAATCAGACAGCGATTCCAGCGATAGCAGGGGATGGTCTCCAGACCGATCTCGTCTCCGAGCGCCTCGGTACAGATCGCGAGATCGACCAGATCGCGCAGCGCCATGTCGACGAGCTGCCCAGGCGTTCCCTGATGGATCTGCAGCTCGACTGCCGGGTACGCGGCGACGAAACGCCGGATCACCGGCGGGAGTACATAGCGCGCCTGGGTATGGGTGGCACCGAGACGCAGCACCCCCTGATCCTCCTCCACCTGGTCGCGACCGACGGCGATGATGTTGCCCGTCTGCCGCAGGGCCTCGCAGGCGTGACGCAACACCTGCTCGCCCACCTCCGTCAAGCCAACCAGCCGTTTACCGTGGCGAACGAACAGACAGGTGCCCAGCTCCGCCTCCAGATGCTTGAGATGCTGGGTCACGGCCGATTGCACTAAGTGCAGCCGCTCGGCCGTTCGGCTCACGTTGAAGTGGGCCTCCACCAGGGTGACCAAGGACCTGAGTTGGCGCAGTTCCATATCTCGATTCGTGATAAAGACGAAGAAATCATCATTTCCGGTCGACTTCCAGGCCTGACTAGACTTTCCAGCAAGGTGGCTGCGAGGCCTAGATGCTCCCGCAGGGGCCGAAGACGCACGACACATGCCAGAGGATACGCAGCGATGGCACTCTCCCAGTTGAACGCGCTGGCCAGCCCGGTGGACGAGCCGCAGCTACGCGCCATCCAGACCGCACTCAAGGACATGTCTCCGACCCAGATTGCTTGGGTAAGTGGCTATCTGGCCGGTCTCAGCGCCGTCGGCTCGCCCGCCGAGCCCCGACTGGAGAAGGCGCCGGTCGAAACCATCTCGATCCTCTTTGGCTCCCAGACCGGAAACGCGAAGGGGGTGGCAGAACAGCTGGGCGAGCAGGCGCTCGCGCAAGGTCTCGAGGTGCGCGTCACCTCGATGAGTGATTACAACCCCCGCAAGCTGGCCAAGGAGCGCTGGGTGCTCATCCTCGTCAGCACCCACGGCGAGGGGGAGCCACCGGAAAGCGCCTTCGCCTTGCACACCTTCGTTCAGGGCCAGCGCGCCCCGCGCCTGGAACGACTGCGCTATGCCGTCCTGGGGCTGGGTGACTCCAGCTACGAGCACTTCTGCCAGACGGCGGTCGACTTCGATCGGCGGCTGTCCGAATTGGGTGCGCAGCGTTTCATGCCACTGCAATGCTGCGACATCGACTACCAGACCGACGCCAACGCCTGGTCAGGCAGCGTCCTGATGCAGTTGGCCGAACTCGGCTGCTGCGAGCCCACGGCCAAACGCACCGCCAATGTCGTCGCCTTGCCCGGCGCCAAGCTGACCCAGGCACGCCCCCACGGCAAGGAGCACCCCTACCGGACCAGCCTGCTGGAGAACCGCAGGATCACCACGGAGGATGCCATCGCCGACGTCCGCCACCTGGTCCTGGCGGCCGATCCGCAGCTGCTCCGATATCGCCCAGGCGACGCACTGGGCGTCTGGTTCCAGAACGATCCGGTCCTGGCCGACGCGGTCTTGGCCGAGGCCAATCTGGATGGCGAGACCCAGGTGCATCTGGAGGGCGAGGAGCTCGGTCTGCGCCAGGCCCTGATCGAACGTCTCGAGCTCACCCAGCTCCATCCGGCGACGGTGTCTGGTTGGTCGGAGCTGACTGGCACGGCGGAATTGAAGGCACTCGTCTCGGATCCGGCGCGACTGCGTGCCTTCGCGGGCGAGCGCCAGTTCGTCGATCTGCTCCTCGCCCACCCGGCCCAGCTCGATGCGCCCACGCTCGTCGGCCTGCTCAGGCCGCTGCAGCCGCGGCTCTATTCGATCGCCTCCAGCCAGAGCGAGCTCGAGGACGAGGTGCACTTGACGGTCTCTGTCCTGCGCTACCAGATCGACGGCCGCGATCGCCTCGGCGGCGCCTCGGGGTTCCTGACCGCGCGGCTGGGACTGGATGACCCACTCGAGGTCTATGTCGCGGAGAACCCGTCCTTCCGGCTGCCGGAGGATGGTGACACGCCAATCATCATGATCGGGGCCGGCACCGGGGTGGCACCTTACCGCGCCTTCCTGCAAGAGCGAGCCGCCAAGGGCGATCGGGGGGCCAACTGGCTGGTCTTCGGCAACCGCCATTTCCACCGCGACTTCCTCTACCAACTCGATTGGCAGGCCCAGCGCAAGGCCGGTCTGTTGCAGCGCGTCAGCCTGGCCTTCTCGCGTGATGGCGCCGACAGGATCTACGTCCAGCAGTCTCTACGCGAGCAGGGCCGGGAGCTCTTCGAGTGGCTCGAGGAGGGCGCACATCTCTACGTGTGCGGCGGTACCGCCATGGGTCGGGCGGTCCACGAGGCACTGCTGGAGGTGATCGGCACACAGGGTGACCTTGGGCAAGATGCCGCCGCCGAGTACGTCGACAACCTGCGCCTCGCGGCGCGTTACCATCGAGATCTCTACTGATGAATGCACCTCTCCACGAGAACGAGCTGATCAAGCGCCGCAGTCACTTCTTGCGCGGCACCCTGAAGGAGAGCATGGCCGACGCGCTGACCGGCGCCATCTCGGCCGAGGACACCCAGATCAGCAAGTTCCACGGTTTCTATCAGCAGGACGATCGCGATCACCGCCAAGACCGACGCGAGCACTATCTCGAGCCCTACTTCGGCTTCATGTTGCGGGCCCGGCTGCCGGGTGGCGTCTGCACGCCGGCCCAGTGGCTGGCGATCGACGGGATCGGCAGGACACTCGCCAACGGGACCCTGCGGCTCACCACGCGCCAGAGCTTCCAATACCACGGCATCCTCAAGCCCAACCTGAAGGCCGTCATCCGCGGCATCAACAAGGTCATGATCGACTCGATCGGCGGCTGCGGGGATGTCAACCGCAATGTGCTCTGCAATCCCAACCCAGTCGAGTCGGCGCTGCATCTGGAGGTCTACGAATGGGCCAAGCGCATCAGCGAGCACCTGCTGCCGCGTACCCGCGCCTACCACGAGATCTGGTTGGACGGCGAGCAGGTCGCAGGCGGCGAAGAGCAGGAGCCCATCTATGGCGAGACCTATCTGCCACGCAAGTTCAAGACCGCCATCGCCGTCCCTCCCCACAACGACGTGGACGTCTATGCGAATGACCTCGGGTTCGTCGCGATCGCCGAGGACGGCCGTCTGGTCGGGTTCAATGTCCTTGCCGGCGGCGGAATGGGGACGACCCAGGGTGACAGATCGACCTATCCCAGGCTGGCCGATGAGCTGGGCTTCGTCGCGCCGGAGCAGACGCTCGCGGTCGCAGAGGCCGTGGTGACCACCCAGCGCGACCTCGGCGATCGTCACGATCGGCGCCAAGCACGTCTCAAATACACCATCGAACGCATGGGGCTCGACGCCTTTCGCGCCGAGGTGGAAGGGCGCGCAGACATCGCCTTCGCCCCGCCGCGTCCCGTGCATTTCACCGACCAGGGCGACCGCTATGGCTGGGTCCAGGGCCAGGACGGCCGCTGGCACCTGACCCTCTACATCGAGAGCGGCCGGGTGGCCGACCGCCCCGCGCACACCGCCATGACCGGTCTGCGCGAGATCGCCCGCATCCATCAAGGCGACTTGCGGATCACACCCAACCAGAATCTCATCGTCGCGGGCGTTCCCGAGGTACGCAAAGGGGATATCGAGGCCCTCGCTCGCGAACATGGGCTGTTGGCCGAGGGCCACTCGCCACTGCGCCTGCAGGGTCTCTCCTGCGTTGCGCTGCCCACCTGCCCGCTCGCCATGGCCGAGGCCGAGCGCTACTTCCCGCAGCTGCTGGCGCGACTGGAACAGTTGGTCCAAAAACATGGCCTGGCAGACCAGTCGCTGGTCACGCGTATGACCGGCTGCCCCAACGGCTGCGCCCGACCCTATCTCGCCGAGGTGGGGTTCGTCGGCAAGGCACCAGGCCGCTACAACCTGATGCTCGGCGGCAATGGGATCGGCACCCGACTGACGCGGCTCTATCGGGAGAACCTCGACGAGGCGGGAATCCTGGACGCGCTCGATTCACTCCTCGGCCGCTTTGCCGAGCAACGCCGTCCCGACGAGCGGTTCGGCGACTTTCTGATCCGCACCGGCATCCTGCGCCCGGTCGAAAATCCCGCGGAGGACTATCATGACTAGTACTAGACCCGATCTCCACGCCCTCCTGTCTGGTGACGCGTCCGCCTTGCAGGAGACCAATCGCTGGCTGGAGACGCGAACGGCGGTACAGCGGGCCGAGTGGGCGGTCGAGAACCTGCCCGAGCAGCAGGTGCTCTCCTCCAGCTTCGGCACCCAGTCGCCGGTGATGCTGCACCTCATGACCCGCATCCTGTCCGACATCCCGGTGATCCTGGTGGACACTGGTTATCTCTTCCCCGAGACCTATCGACTGATCGACGAGCTCCAGGAACAGCTCGGTCTCAATCTCGAGGTCTATCGCCCCGCGCTCTCGGCCGCCTGGCAAGAGGCCCGGCTCGGCAAGCTCTGGGAGCAGGGACCGCAGGGCGTCGACCGGTTCAACCGGATGAACAAGGTGGAACCGATGGAGCGGGCACTGACCGAGCTGCGGGCCGGGACCTGGTTCGCCGGGCTGCGTCGCGAACAGGCTCGCTCTCGAGCCGACCTGCCGATCCTGAGGGTCCAGGACGGGCGCATCAAGGTGCATCCCATCATCGATTGGAGTACCCAGGACGTTCACCGCTATCTGCGACGCCACGATCTGCCCGACCATCCATTGCGCCGACAGGGTTTCGTGTCGGTCGGGGATATACATACGACAAGTGTTCTGCTGCCGGGCATGCTGGAGGAGGAGACCCGTTTCTTCGGGGTCAAGCGCGAGTGCGGCCTGCACCGGTGACCCCCTTCCCTCGTCTCCCGGATCCGGGCGCGTCGCACCCGGAGTGAATGGCGTTTTTTTTGCATTGAACTGGGAACGGCCACCATGGGCCTGACTCTATGATCCATGGTCCTGGAGAGTGACGGCTCGATTGCGGGTCGACACCCGAGACCGCGCCGTGCATTACCGTGGAACAGCACCCCAGCCGCTCGATTTGGTGGGAGCGGCGCCTCGCCGCGACGAGCCTGCAAGCTGCTGCGGCTCTTGTTCCACGCTCCGGGGTGCCAGAGACACGGCATGACCGTTAGCCCAGAACGAAACCGCATCGGGGGAGACGAGATGGCGAACATGAAGCCTGAAGAGGTCAAAGAGCTGCTCCGGCAGGTGCCCTGCCCGGGGCGCTCGCGCGACGTGGTCGCGCTGGGGTTCCTGAAGGGGGTCGCCGTGCAGGACACCAATGTCCGTGTCGAGTTCTCGCCCGACACGATCAAGGCGGAGAAGGTCGCCACCATGGAGAACGGCATTCGCCAGGTGCTTCGTCAAGCCGGGTTCGCGAACATCGAGATCGAGACCGAGCCGCCCTATGACGACGACTCGATGCTGCTCGGAGGCGAATCCGTCGATCCGCTCCAGATGGATATGAGCGAATATGGCCTCGAACCCACGCCCGATATCATCGAAGGCGAGGGGGCGCGGATGAAGAACCTCCTGTCGCCGGAACCACCCAAAGATGGTGATCCGGCCCAGGCGGCCGCGATGGAGGAGGCGCCGGTCGCACTGCCTCCCGAGGGCCCGATGGGCAACCTGGATCCCGGCTACGACGGATCGCTTCCGGTCTTTCAATGGCAGCTCGACCCCAAGGAGCCGGACACCCGCGCGACCAAGGTCAAGCTGAGTCTCGACAGCTGGAACTATGTGGTCTGGTGGCTGACGCATGGGTCCGAGGACCTGGTCTACGCCTCCATCCATGCACGGCACTGGATCTCCTACGGCGGCAAGGCCCGTCCCAATCCGGCGGGACGAACCGAGGCCGTCAATCTGGTCTACGACCGCAGACGCGAAGGGGTGGTCGCCATCTACGGCACGGTGAAGGATTTCCGCCCTTTCGTCGAGGCCTTTCGCTACGCCTATTCCGGTGAAGCGGGCGCGCAGGAAGAGTTTCAACCCGGTGAAGCACAGGCACTCTGAGACGACCGCCCGGGTGGCAAGGCCCTACAAGCCGGCCTTCGCCCTCGAGGCGGGCTGGCGCCCGGCCTCGTGACCGCCGAGCCGCCATCGAAGGCGGCTGACCCTTCCGCCAGGAGCCACTGGTTGCGTCACCTGAGCCTGCCTGGACACGCGACGATTCCATCCCCCCTGCACGACGAAGAACCTGCGTAGCACGGGAGGTTATTCGCCGAACCTCTCGCTGGATGTCCGGTCCATTGAGCGACACACCTTTAGTCGCCTGACTGCCTCTTCTCAGCCCCTTCACAAGAGTCGCTCGAACGAACGACCGAAATCGATATCGGTAACGTCGATATTAAAGCCCGACAAATTTCGTTTGTATTGTTCGAACGAACAGATATGCTCATTAGAAATAATCCAAGGCTGAGGATTCAAGCACGTGATACCGGCTCGAGGCATCGCGAATGCGCAAGCCGCGCAAGTCGATGCTCGACGTCTGATCGACCGATGACGGGCAGAGGGAGAGGTCGGAGGAGAGACCTCATCGAACCAACTAGAACGACAACAAGACTCACTAGAACGAGAACAGGGAAGACTGCGACACAGATTGGACCGTGATCCAAGCACCACCACCGACGACCTGGAGGAGAGCATGATTTCCCGACCCCTCGACGACGACCCTGGAGACGAGGCCGACACTGAAGTTGAGTCCGCGCCACGGGTGAATGGCGCGGACCCAATGGTCCAAAATACGCGGGCAATACGGCGGGTGGAGCACTTCATCGGTGAGAGCGAAACGGTCAGGGATGTCTGGCGTACCATCAACCGCATTGCATCCACGCCCTCGACGGTACTCATCGTCGGCGAGACCGGAACCGGCAAGGAGCTGGTCGCTCGGGCGCTGCACGAGCTCAGTGGTCGAGGAGGCGACTATGTGCCCGTGAACTGCGGTGCGATCTCGGCAGATCTCATCGAGGGCGAGTTCTTCGGGCACCTCAAGGGGGCCTTCACTGGCGCCCACCAGACGCGCAATGGGTTGTTCAGACATGCCGATGGCGGCACCTTCTTTCTGGACGAGATCGGCGAGATGCCGCTGGCGTTACAGGCGAAGCTGCTGCGCGTGCTGGAGGAGAGGAGCTACCGGCCGGTGGGCGGCAACCAAGAGATCCCGGTCACCGCGCGGGTGGTCGCCGCGACCAACCGTGACCTGGCCGCCGAGGTGCGGGCCGGTCGTTTTCGCGAGGACCTCTATTATCGCATCAATGTCGTCGAGCTCCGCCTGCCGCCGCTACGCGAACGCAAGGGCGACATCCCTCCCCTGACCCGTTATTTCCTCGACGCCTTGTCCGCCGAGCTGGGGGTTCCTGCACCGGAACTCACCCCATGGGACCTGGAGCAGCTCGTGGGGTACGACTGGCCCGGCAACATCCGTGAGCTTCGGAACGTCATCGAGCGTTCTCTGCTGCTGGGAAAGCCGCCGTCCTGCTATCTCGCCGAGACGCGAACGCGCGAGACCCCTGGTCATCCAACGTCCGCGGAGCACCAATCGCTGGAGTACGTTCAGCGCGCTCATATTCTGAACGCCCTCCTGGCCGCTGATGGCAACAAGACCGTCGCCGCGCGCAAGCTCGGCGTTTCTCGCAAGACCGTGGAGCGCAAGCTCAAGGAATGGTCGGCACAGGAGTGCGCTGAAAAGGTAACGGCGAACCCCGTGGAATGATCTCCGGGTAGC
>JANQGF010000341.1 GCA_028277465.1 Chromatiaceae bacterium | reverse complement strand
TTAGGCGATTTCTGTCACTGTTCATACCATCTGACTTGTCTTGACGCCCGCCTTCGGTGTCGCGCCACCAGTCACATCGCCCGGCGATGCTCCTGGTGGTGCTCCTTGAAGGCGAGCCTCAATCCGGCGCCATCTGGTATAAACATTTCCGGCAATCGCCTAAACCGGATCCAGAGCGAGGAACGTATTCTCTGGACTGTCCAATGCGTTGCGCAAGCCACTGGATCCGCGCTGGACGCGGTTTAGCATCAGCGCGGAAACCCCGCCGCATGCTCTTGAATCCATTCCAGGGCGGCCTCCTCACTCGTTAGGGCCCGCCCTTCCAGCCGTGAAACCTCGCGGCGGTAATGCTCGATCTGGCAGACCTGCTCGATCATTCGAACCCGATACGCAACCTCGACCCCTTCGAAGCGGACACCGACCTCGAAGGCGTCGTCGTCCGGGCGGCACCAGACGACGATCCCCTGCGCCTCGAACACGGGTTCGATGATCGGGATCTCGATCTTGATACGAACGCCGGGGGTGATGGCGATCCGCGAGACGAAACAGAGTCCACCCTCGCCGATATTGCGTAGATAATCGCTATGGTGTGCGACGACCTCGCCGAGTCGATAGGCGATGGGCACATCGGAGGGATGGCGGAGATACTGGCGCATGGTTTCGGGCGGGGGATCTCGCAGGGTCCCTGAGCGCGCTCGTCTTCTCCGTCAAGAATAGATCAATGACGCGCGGTCCTCACGGCCCAGGCAATGTCCGCGGCTTGTCGGTTACCCGCCACATCGTGGACGCGGAAGACCTGGACGCCGGCCATGACCCCCATGGCTGTGGTCGCACAGGTAGCGGGCATGAGTGCATCGGACTCGACCCCGCCGCAGATCGCGCTCAAGAAGCGCTTCCGACTGGTCCCCAACAGGACCGGAAACCCGAGGGCCACCAGCTCATCGAGCCCCGCCAGGAGGGCCAGATTGTGCTCGACGCGCTTACCGAATCCGATTCCGGGATCGAGAAGGATATTGGCTTCACGCACCCCGGCCGCGATTGCGGCGTCCACACGACTGCCGAGAAAGGCACAGACCTCGGCGATCACGTTTCCGTAACTTGGGTCTACCTGCATGGTCTCAGGTCGGCCTTGACGGTGCATGAGGACGATGGGCAGCTCACGCTCTGCGGCCAAGGGCAACATCTGAGGGTCGTCGCATCCCGCCGAGGTATCATTGATCCATGCTGCGCCCGCCTCCAGCGCGGCACGGGCGACCCGAGCCGAGGTCGTGTCGATACTCAGGAGTGTGGTCGGTGGGAGGCACGCGCGCAGCTGGCGGATCACCCCCAGGACACGTCGTTCCTGCTCCACCGGGGGCACGGGCCGGGAGCCGGGTCGGGTCGATTCGCCACCCACGTCGATGATGTCCGCCCCCTGCTCGACCATCTTCAGGCCGTGGAAGAGCGCGACTCGCGGGTCGACGTAACGGCCGCCATCCGAGAAACTATCCGGGGTCAGGTTCAGGATCCCCATGATCCGCGGGGGGAGCCTTGAAGATTGTGCATGGGTAACCACCGAGCTCCTCCAACGGAAGACGTCATGATCAAACTCAATGCCGCTCGAGTCGCCCTTCTGATCACCCTCGCCTGGACGGGCGGATGCGCGACTTCAGGCGGCCAAGTCGGAAACCCGCCTGAGGTCCGGCGTCCTACGGAGGCCGGGACACTTCTGCTCTATCGCGACGGGTCGCTGGTCGGATTCTTCGCGACCATGCTCATCAAGATCGAGAACAAGGCCGTCTATCGTCTCGGCCGCAAAGAGAGCTATAGCATCTCGCTCGACCCGGGCGAATACCTCCTGGATTACTCGATCGGGTTGAACGAATGTGGCCGGATCGTCAGTATCAAGTCCGCCGAGATCCTGCGACTCAGACTGGCGCCCGACTGCATGATCTACGAGGACTGAGCCTCGCACTCTGTCAGAACCGCCGTGACCAGGCCCTCGAAGGGAAAGCATTCTATACTGAACGCATTCGACAGCTGTCCTGTAACCGCAAGGGGAGGCCGATGATTCCGAACATCAACGAACATGAGCGCCGGGGATTCGAGCGTATCCCTTGGGAATGCCATGCGCGGCTGTTGCCCCTCTCCTTGGAACCCACACTGCCGACACTGGGATTGCATCACGGATTGGGCCGGGACATCAGCGAAGGCGGGCTGCAGGTCTGGAGTAACCGGCTGTTCCCAGTCAAATCCAGACTCCTCTTGGAAATGGAAGCACCCGAGATCCCCGAGGGCATACAGGCGGTCGGCTCGGTCGTCTGGATCTCCCCAACGACATCGCAAGATCAGTGGTGTCTCGGCATCGAGTTCTCGGATGTCGGAGAGAGCGCCAGGGCGCGTATTCGCGACCTGCTCCAGCCGGAACCCACCTACAATTGACCGGGCGCGGGCCGCGGAGGCTGGCGGTTCAACAGATAGGCATAGATCTCGAGATACCGCTGGCCGGGCCGGCTCCAGGAGTGATCTGCACGCATCCCATTGATCCGCAACTGGCGGAAGTAGGCCGGGAAGTGCCGCCACAGCCAGATGGCCCGTCTCAATGCGCTCTCTACGCCGGCCGCGGTGGGGTCGTCGAAGAGATAGCCGTTGCGGATCTCGAACGGCTCATGCGAGTAGTTGGCATCGAACACTGTGTCGGCCAGACCACCGACACGCCGTACGATGGGCACCACACCATACTTCATGGCGATCATCTGGGTCAGACCACAGGGCTCATAGGTGCTCGGGATGAGGATCATGTCCGACCCGGCGTAGATGAAATGCGCAAGGGCTTCGTCGTAGACCAGCTCGATCCGGCAATCGGGGTTTGACCTCGTCTGCTGTTGCAGACTCCGGAACTGTGCCTCGATCGCGGGATCGAGCGCCGTGCCCTGGAGCACCGCCTGGCAATCCTGCGCCAAGGCGTAGCGGATGCCATGGTGCATGAGGTCGACACCCTTCTGCCGATCCAAACGGCTGACCATGGCGAGAATCGGCGCCTCCCTCTCCCGCAACCCCACGCGGCTGCGCAAGGCCCGCCGGTTGACCGCCTTGCGGGGGAGGCTCGCGCGCCCATAGCGCGCTGGAATAAAGGCGTCGGTCTCGGGATTCCAGACGCCCTCGTCGATGCCGTTCAGGACACCGCCAAACTTGTCGCCCTTTGCCGCGAGCACGCCCTGCAAACCCATCCCCTGGTCCGTATTCCGGATCTCCCAGGCATAGCGCGGCGAGACCGTATTGACGAAATCGGCAAAGACGATACCGCCCTTCATCAAGTTCGCGGCGCCGGGCTCCCGTGGATCGAGAAGGCGGTCCGGCACCAGCAGCCGCCCTGGATCCAACCCGACCTGCCGCAGGATGGAGTCGCCAACGACACCCTGGTAACCAAGGTTGTGCAGCGTATAGCAGACACGGGTGCCGGCGCGCACGAGCGCCGGATGCATTTCGTGCAAAAGGACCGGAATCAGTCCAGTTTGCCAGTCGTGGCAGTGCAGGATGTCCGGTCGTCGATCGAGCCTCAGCACCAGTTCGAGAATCGCGCGCGAGAAGAAGGCGAAGCGCTCCGGGTCGTCCGTTTCACCATAGATTCGGCCGCGCCGGAAAAAGCCCCGCTCTGACCTGGGATCGAGGAAGACGCAGTCGATGCCATCCACCTCGCCAGCCTGCACCCAACACTCAAGCCACTCATCGTGAAAGGGCACCCGAAGGCCCCGGTCGATGACCCTTAGATCTCGGATCGACTCGAAGCGCAGGATATCGTACAGAGGCAGCACGACTTGGACGGTCTCTCCGCGCCTGACCAGCTCATGGGCCAGTCCCTGCACGAAGTCCCCCAGTCCGCCGGCCTTGGCAATGGGCGCACACTCGGCGCTGACCATGACGATATGCATAGGCTCGATGCCCCGGGTGCGGATCCTAGCGGCTCAATCGTCGCGCGACAGGCCCAACTCCGCCGGAGGATGGAGCGCCAATGCCTGAGTCAGGAGTGCCGGATCCTCGACCTTGAGGACGAGCTCGAAACGCCCGCCGGGACCGACACGATAGGGGTAACCGAACAGATCGATCTCGCTGTTCGGCGCGGCCCAACCCCGGATTCGCAGCTCCGCCTCGATCTGCAGGCGAGGCGCCGGGACCGCGGGACGGCCGTAGAGGGAGACTGGAATCGGCCCCTCGCCAGGTTCCGCCGCCCCCGCGAGCGGTGCGAGACTCACGCCTCCACCCTCGCCCGCCGACACCGCATCTCGGCTACCAAGCCCCTCGCCGACGGAAACGCTCGAGGCCTGAGCCGCTGACGTAGCGGGATCGATGAAGGGAGACCCTGGCTTGGGCTGCGCTTTTGGGCATTCCAGGGTCGGGTCCGACGATCGGGTCGCGTCTTCCCCGGGTCCGGAGACGGAGACATCGAGCCCGATTCCAGCCGCGTGAACGAACCGATTCGAGCGGGCGAGCAGCAGCCAGCCACCACCCCCATTGTTGAGACCCAGTTCGGCCTCAAAGGCCCCGGGGTCAAGCCCCACGCTGAATCCCGTCTGGCCGCCTCCCCCAGGACCCGCCAGACGCGGTCGGCGCTCAGCGACCAATTCTCGCATACCCTCGTCGCGCACCCGCAGCACACGCAAGACCGGAACCGGCTGTCCCTCGGCAGCGGGAAAGCCAGCGCCGGCGGTGGCGAGATCGTCGGCATGAAGATACCAGTGCAGCCAGAGCTCACCTGGCTCACCCGCATAGAGGACGATCTCGGTTCGGTTGGCCGGCACCGGGAAGCGGGGCACGAGATCGGACGCGGGTGGAGCCAAATCGCACCCAACCGGGGTTGTCCCATCGCTCTCCACACCTGCCTTGCGGGGATGGCGGGCAAGCTCGAGCCGCCCGATCCTCGACGCACCCGAGGTCTCCGGAATTGGATCCGCGTCGTTGGCGATTTCACTGCCCCCGATTGAACAACGCGGCCGGCCTCCAGCCGGTCTCAGGCGCCTGGCCCTGACGTCGGCCGATCCGAACCGGACCTCGCCGCCGGCGCAACGGATCCCACCCCGCTTTGCGCTACGTCATCAGAGAGCCCGTCGGGACCTCCTGCCAAGTCTTCGGACCCCGCGCTCAACCGCGCCTCCACCTCGCACAAGGCTTGATCAGCCGGACCCGTACGGGCATAGAGATGCGGAAGCCAAGCGTCTCCCCAGAAGAGGAAGCAACTGGTCTCGGCCTCCAGGATCAGCCGGCGGGCCCGGACCATGGCCTCGCCAGCAAACCGATAGGCATCCACCTGGCCGCGGCACAGGTCCCAGTAGCGCCCGCTCAACCGCTGCACCTCGCCGACCGCCTCACGCTGCCGTTCGCTGCCCGTCCACTGGGAGAAATCCTCCCCGGAACTCGAACCCACGTTCCAGCTCCCCGTCTGGACCCGGGCATGTGCCTGGGGTCGGGCCTGGGGCAGGTACTGGCTCAAACACACGGGCGCAATGGGGTAATGGCCAGCAAGACACTGGTCCAAGTAGGGTGCGAAGAAATGGCCGAAGAAGCCGGATGGCTCGTGGATCTGACGAAACCAGCCGCCATTCTCGCCATCGGACCAGGTGGTGACCAACCGCTTCTCGTCCGGGCGCGGCGACACGGCCGTACGCCAGCATACCTCGTCCTGGAACCAGCGGGGGTTCAGACCGCTCTCCTGGGCGTTCGAGAGATCACGGTCGCGCGGCACGATGTTGAGACAGACCCCCTCATGGCAGGCGATATAGGGCCGGAAGATATCGCTGATGCCGTCTTCCGGGCGCACGTGAACCCCCTCGACCACGACATACTCATAGCCGGCCTGTACCAGCGCCGGGATCATTTCCATGGTGAAAGCCATCTCGGGAGGCCAGAAACCGAGGGGCGAGCGCCCAAAGACACGCTCTATGATCGCGCGCCCGCGCTCGAGCTGCTCCGGCCAGTCCGCGTGCGGAATCAAGGGGAAGATGGGGTGATAGTACCCCATGCCGACGAGCTCGATGTTGTCGGCCTCTCGATAGAGATCGAGCATCGCTGGGATATCGACGATATGCCGATAGCGATCGATGATATCCTGATCCAGGAACTGCTCGAGCAGAACCCCGGAGAAACCCACATGCAGCTTGGCCACGTCGCGATAACGAAGGGCGTAGCGGGCGGCCCGCTCGTAGCAGCGAAGGATCTCTTCCGCCTCCCAGGGATTGGCCTCGATCAATAACCGCAGATTCCCCGGAGGCTGGTGCATGTGCAGCCCGAGTGCATGATAGATGGTGGTCTCAGCCATTGCTCCTCACAAAGACACAGGCACCGCGGACCCCAGTCACCGGAGCGGAGACATCTCAGCCCCGCGAAGACCCGGCGCCGGAAGGCACTCTGACCCCGGAGCACCCCCGACCTGGCCCCTTCAACCTTAAACAATGGGCCGGAGTCGGTCAAAGCCTGAATAATGCCGATCGCGGACCCCGTCGCGAGACGGCCGCTCGACACTTGCCGCAGGTCGGTCTGCAGGCGACAATCAGATCATTCGCTGAAGCACTCCGACCACGCGGATGGATGGATACGGGCCCATCACGCATGAATTACTGGCTCCTGAAATCCGAACCCGACACCTTCAGTCTCGATGATCTGGCATCGAGGCCCAGGCAGACCGAGCCCTGGGATGGTGTGCGCAATTATCAGGCCCGCAATATGCTCCGTGACCAGATGCGGATAGGTGACCAGATTCTCTTCTATCATTCCAACTGCCGCATCCCTGGGGTGGTCGGGATCGCCGAGGTCGCGAGCACACCGCGTGCGGATCCTACGGCCTTCGACCCTCAGGCCAAGCACTTCGATCCCAAGAGCGACCCCAGCCGACCACGCTGGTATCTGGTCGACGTACGTTACCTGCGCCACCTCGAACGCACGATCCCGCTCGCCGAGCTCAAACATCACGCGCAGGGTGCGCTGGAAGGAATGCCGCTGGTTCAAAAGGGCAACCGGCTATCCGTGATGCCGGTCACGCCCGAGCAGTGGCGGTTCATCCTGGCGCTGGAGTAAGGCGATTTCTGTCAATGTTCATACCATCTGACTTGTCTTGACGCCCGCCTTCTGCGTCGCGCCAGCAGTCACATAGCGCCGCTATGCTCCTGCCGGCGCTCCTTGAAGGCAGACGCCAATCCGGCG
>JANQGF010000305.1 GCA_028277465.1 Chromatiaceae bacterium | reverse complement strand
CGAGGCGCATAGTGGGCTCTATGTAACGAGAAACCGGGGCGAAAGGGACCGTTCTCCCGCTTCCGCAGCCGATTCAGCCTAAGTCGGACAGGCTCCTAGTGCAGCACCAATTTTGCCTTGGTGAATCGATCCACAGCAAGCGTGCTCGGACTCAGTGGGTTACGCACGCCGCGATCCGTCAATAGGAAATTGGTGCTGCACTCGCCGTTTCTTGACGGCCGCGATCATCCGAGCTCCGGAGAACCATGTCGCTTGGGCTGATCCCATGGTCTTGATTCCCGCCCACAACGAGGCGGCGACCGTTGGCAGGGTCGTCGCGGAGGTGCGTCGATCCTGTGACTATCCGGTGGTCGTCATCGACGACTGCAGTACCGATGCCACCGCCGCGGTCGCGCACGGCGCGGGCGCCACCGTGCTGCCGCTGCCCTTGCAGCTCGGGGCTTGGGGTGCCATCCAGACCGGTCTGCGCTATGCGCTGCGTCATGGTTGTCGCATCGCCATCACGATGGATGCCGATGGGCAGCATCAACCGGCCTTTCTGAAGGATTTGCTCGGACCCCTGATGACCAATCGAGCGGATGTCGTCATCGGCGCCTTTCCACCTCGCGCCAGCCCGGCTCGGCGTCTCGCCTGGGGCTATTTTCGCTGGCTCACGGGTCTGGAGTTGGAGGACATCACCTCGGGTCTGCGGGCCTACAATCATGACGCCATGACCCTGCTCGCGTCCCGGGAGGCGAGCCTGCTGGATTATCAAGACGTGGGTGTCCTTCTCATCCTGCATCGTCGGGGGCTGCGCACGCTGGAGGTCCCGGTGTCCATGCAACCGCGCGCGCAGGGCGGTTCCAGGGTCTTCGCCTCCTGGTGGACGGTGGGGCGATATATGCTCGAGACCAGTCTGCTCTGTATCGCGCGGGTCGGATATGGTCGGCTGCAGACCACGGACGAGCGTCCCAGGGTGAAGCCCTGAACCCAGACTCGGCTCGGCGATGGCGAGCAGCCACGCATCCCCATTGCCGGGATTCAATGAGATTCTGAAGCTTACTCGACCAGCCATCATGACCTATCAAATGACCTCGATGGTGATCGGTCTCCTGCTCGCCGGGGTGATTCTCTGGCTGGTGCGTCGCGATCATCTCCACGGCCCCTATGCCGTCTGGTGGATCGGCTCGGCGGTGACCGTGACCCTGCTCGGTTTCTTCCCCCGTTTGTTCGATGTCTTGGCCGGTTATCTGGGTGTCGGTTATCCACCCATGCTGGCCATGCTGCTCGGCTTCGCCTTGCTTCTGATCAAGATCTTGACCATGGATCTCGAGCGCTCGCGCCAGGAGCGGCGGATCCGCCGGCTCGCTCAGCAAGTGGCGCTGCTGGAGGCACGCGGGCCTCTGCCCGACCTGGACCAGCCTGAGCCGCCGCCGGCCGCGGGTGGGGAGACCTCGTCGGATTCGCTCGACTGAGTGGCGATGCGCGTCCTGCACGTCGGGAAGTATTACCCGCCCTTCGCCGGCGGCATGGAGCTCTTCCTTGCCGATCTGCTGCACGCCTTGCGGGACGAGGGCATCGAGGTCGCGGCACTCGTCCATCATGAGCGCCCAGGTGGGTGTGGGGTGCGTCCGGCGCCCTGGGACGCCGTTGCGGTCTACCGCGCCCCCTGTTATGGCCGTCTGCTCTATGCCCCGCTGAGTCCGGCCTTTCCTTTCTGGCTGAATCGGGCAATTCGCGAGTTTCGGCCCGATCTGCTGCATCTGCATCTGCCGAATACCTCGGCCTTCGCCGCCCTGATTCTGCCAGCCGCGCGACGGATCCCCTGGGTCATCCATTGGCACGCGGACGTGGTGGCGTCCGATATCGATCGGCGTCTGGCACTGGCCTATCGTCTCTACCGGCCGTTCGAGCAACGCCTCCTGGCCGCGAGCCGCATGGTCATCGCCACCTCCGCGCCTTATCTGCAATCCAGTCGCGCCTTGGCGCCCTGGCGCGGGCGCTGCCGGGTCGTGCCCCTGGGTCTGGATCCAGGCCGCATCCCGGATCCAGACGCGAGTGCCGCCGCCAAGGCCGAAGACCTTTGGGGGCCGTCTGGTTTCCGGGTGCTGGCCATCGGCCGGCTGACCTATTACAAGGGTCATGAGACCCTGGTTCGGGCGGCGACCCAGTTACACCGCAGCCGAATTCTCATCGTGGGTCGCGGGGATCGACGCGCGCAACTGGCCGCCCTGGTTCACGCGCTCGGGTTGGCGGAGCGAGTGGGTCTGCCGGGCTTTCAGCCGGATCCCGTTCTCAATGCGCTCCTGGCCAGTTGCGATCTGCTCTGTCTGCCCTCGCTGGAACGCACCGAGGCGTTCGGCTTGGTGCTCATCGAGGCGATGCGCTTCGGCAAGCCGGTGGTGGTCAGCGACATTCCGGGCTCGGGCGCCGGGTGGGTGGTCCGGGAGGCGGGACATGGGCTCCTCGCACCACCAGGTGATCCAGAACGACTCGCCGCTGTCCTGCACGCCCTTCAGCTCGATCCGACGCGACGGCACCGGCTCGGCCAATCGGGAAGGGTCGCATTGAGTGAGAGGTTCGACATCACCCAGGTCGCGAGGGCCGTGGGGGGGCTTTATCATGCGTGTGATCCACCGGGGAAAGGCTGATTGCGGGTCTTCCGTGCGGCTCGGGTGGCCCTTGCGATCGCGCATCCGCTGGAGCGGCGACGATCGGGGTGGCTCGCGCTTCCCACAGGGTCAGCATCCAGAAGACGAAGGCGGGGACGAAGTGCAAGAACACCCGGTTGATACTGGTGGAGTGGGCTGCCCAACGGTAGGCGTGCGTCCAGAAGAAGAGGATGAAGAGCGCGATCAGACTACCGAGAACGAAGAGGACCCCTGCCCGTTGCCACTGTTCTGCTCCGGGTCTGAGCGCGCATCGCGTCCCCCAGAGGACTGCAGGGACGAGCAGATAGGCGAAGAGATGCCAGTTGTCGTAGATGAAGAGATTGCGCCAGACCGCCGCCCAACTGTCGTGATAGGCAAGCTCGAAGCGGCCGAGAAGCGGCAGCTGTATCCGGGTGGGTGTCAGCTCCCGGGTGCCGCCGCCTGGGATATCGAGCATCAGGCCGCCCATCGTCCAGAGGGCGATGCCGGCCGCGACCGCGACCCCCGTTACCGCCAGCAGCCAGGGTCCCCGAAGCCGCGCGGCGAGCAGCGCCGGTACGAACAGCAGCAGCCAGACGGCGCCCTCCTGTTTGATCAGGGGACAGGCCAGCGCCAGCAGGAGCGCTAATGCCCCCTGCCGCCAATCGGCATCCCGGGTCCAGAGAAGGAATGCCATGAAGGCGAGACCCAGTGTGGTCGCGAGCCACAGATCGGCATAGCCAGCCAGCGCCACATGGGTGTCGAGCAGCGGGAGTGACAGCAGGAGCCAGAGAAACACCGTCGTCGTCAGGGGTGATGCACCCCAGAGACGTGCCTGCCCGTAGAAGCCGAGCCCCAGGGCCAGGACGCACCCCAACCAGGGCAGATTGGCCGCCGTCTCGTTCCAGTCGCCGAAGGCCAGCGTCGGCCAGAGCGCGAGCAAGGAGACGGTCTCCGGATATCTCCAGGCGGCGATGGTGTGGACGCTGCCCGAGGTGTCGGCGAGCCAGTCGCCGGGCGAGACGAAAGGCACCAGTTCTCCCAGCTCCGACCAGGTCCGCGCCCGCACCGCCCAGGTGGTCCAGGCATCCCAGGGAAAGAGCGGTTGCCACCAGACCTCGAGCGCGAGCCCGAGCAGCCGCAGTCCGATCCAGAGCAACAGGAGCAGCACGAGCAATTGCCGCCAGAGGGATCCGCGTGGCCGGGCGGGACCCTTCTGGGGTGGGACAGGGTGTCTTCGGCGCCGGAATCGGTCCATGCCGGCCAGCGCCAAAAGGGCGCAGAGCAGCATCGGAACCCAGGGCAGGAGTGGGAACCCCAATGCCGCCGAGGTGCGCAGCGAGAGGGTCACTCCGAACAGGGCTATCAAGTAACCATAACCCAATGCGAGCGACCAGATACCAGGTTGCGGCTCGCGCCACAGCAGACGCAGCCAGAGTGCGCCGGCGAGCCAGGGCACGCCGAGCGCCAATCCAACTCCCAGCCAACCCATGGTCAGGCCCCCTCTTCGACCCGAAAGAGTGCGCCCTGGGCGGTCAGGGCATGCACCAGTGTCGCGGTCAGGCGGGTCTGTCCGGAGATCAGCAGCCGGCGCTCGCGGTCGTAACGCACCTTTCGCGAGGGTGAGAGGATCAAGAGATAGTCGCCAGCGCGGACCTGGCTCCGTTCGGGCAAGGCGGAGAGACCGAGGTAGGCGTTATGGGGCAAGAGGTGGTAGCGCGTCCGTCCGACGGCATAGGCGTTCGGATCCGAGCCGATGATGAAGACCCTGGCCGGCATCGGTCGCAGATGTCGGCGAACCTCCTGCAGGAAGGGAAAGAGGTCGCGATCCGGACCCGCAAGGTGTCGTGCGCTTGCGTCCAGCCCGGTGTAGCGCGTCTGGGTCAGCCGAAGACGCTCGCTCAAGTCCGATTGCCAGCGCAGGTCGAGTGCCAGCCAACCGAGCAGCCAGAGCAGGGCATAGGGTGTCGGCGTCCTGAAGCCGCGCCAGGGCGGATTGACGAGGGCATAGAGGAGGGTGCCGAGTCCGATCCAGATGGCGACCAAGAGGACGGGCGGGAAGAGTGCGTTCCGGGGCGCGTCCCGATGGAAGTTGATCGACCGGCCGGTCCAGCCATCCCGATGCATCCAGTCCTCGGCGAGGGCCTTGACGAGCATCAGAGGGGTCGGCGACCTGGGCTCCAACTGGATGCGGCGAATCAGGATGGGTGTCTGCAGGGGGCCCATCAAGGCCAAGCCGACGGCGACGATCTGTCCCTTCCAATCGGATTCTGTGCTCGGATCCAGACGGACCGTCCCCTGCGTCACGGCCGGGAGCACCCGCACCCGAGGTGTCCCGGGGTGGGCTGCGGTCGCCCACACGAAGCGCAATTTCTGCTCCTGCGTGAGACCCTCCAGCTCCCAGGAAAGGTGCCCATAGCGCTCGGCCTCCAGGGCTCGCATGGCCCCCTGCACCATGAGGATCCCATCGGATCCAGGACGCTGAATCTCGATGCCTTCGGGCGTCCGTCGCCCCTCGCCGCCGGTCAGATGAAGGTCGGCACCGCTCAAGGTCACCGTCGGTGCCACCAAGGGGTCACCCGAGCGGTAGAATAGCCACAATGCCAGCCCCAGCAGGAGTGTTGCTCCCAGTGCCGCGGCGAGCAGGCCGCCAGCGAGTCGTAACCAGCTCTGAAGGTGTCTCGATTCCTTCATGCCTATGGCCTCTACCCGGATCCAGGGCCTGAGAATACGCCAAGACGCCTTGGGATGAGAGCGCGGTCGTGTCGGACGAGAGAGGCGACCTGCGGGCCGGGGGCCTAGGAGCCTGTCCGACTTAGTAATGATTCAGAAACAACCTACACACCGTAGGTTGGGCAAAGCGGAGCGTGCCCAACAAGGGCGGCTAGGGGGGCGAT
>JANQGF010000292.1 GCA_028277465.1 Chromatiaceae bacterium | reverse complement strand
GCATCTGTTAGAAAATGGAACACGGCCCGATCATGCCAAAGTGAGAATCGATGCGGAGCGACGAATCGAGTGACGTCGTCTTCGTACCACTCGATATGCTGTGCCGCGTCGCCAAGCCTCTCTCTCGCGCATGACAGGGCTCTTGCCGAGATATCCAGGACGGCGATGCGCCTGAAGCCCTCCTCGTGCAGGTGATCGACCAGCACGGACGCCCCACCCCCAACATCGATAATCGGCTCATCATGATCCAATTGTGTGCGCCGAATCAGCTCCAATGATAGCGATGGTTCCTTCTGGTACCAGCTCACATCCAAAGGAGACTTGTCCCGGTATACCCGGTTCCAATGGGCCTTCCTGTCAAACATGACGCAAGCCTGACCTCTGCGAGTGCGGCATGGCGCTTTATCTCGAGTCCTGCACTTTCTTGGATGCGGGAATGCGGTTTTCGTATTGTTGAATCGCCTCTTTCGAGCGTCTTCTGAGGCGGTCCTGTCGCTGCAGGAACTCGTTCTTGCTCTGCTTCGGTGGGGCTCGACGCGTCGGGATCCGATTGATCATCCGGTTGATGCTCGCGACGATGAGCTTGAGGGCACCGAACGGCGACGCTTTCGTCTTGGGTCGGATCCTGGGCTGCACGAGGGTACCCCGCGCTTCTCCGCCGCTTCTCCCGCGCGAGGATTCCGTGCCCGCCTTCTGGGCCCTCTCCGAGACAGGACGCCCGTCCTTTGTTGGGCCAGGGGGCGGTCGGCCGAGATCCGAGCCCTTACATGAAACCATGTCGAAGTCTGCCTCGCGCAGCAGCCTTTCGGCCGTCGACGCAGACTGCACGTTGATGCAGAGCGCGATGTCAGCGCCCGTGAGCCGCTTCTGGAGTTGCCTCATGAAATACCATAGGCACTCTCCCTGCGCCGGGCCGAACAGATTGCCGGACAGCGTTTGCACAAGGCTGACAGGAAGATCTGGTATCCGCGTCGGTGCGGCAAGCGATGCCCCGGAGCGAGACAAGAGCATCACGCGACGATTGTTCCAGGCGAGCCATATGTCGTCGTGCATCTGCTTCGGCGCCGACAGATACTCATCCTGAATGGTCTCGACGTACCGGTAAAGGCAGGCATACCAGCTGGGTTCCATCGGCAAGGAGACGCCGTGACGCCATTTCACCAACCAACCGACGAAATAGGCCAGATTGCGCCCGTGTCGGTCCTGGACCGGCTCGCCCGCAAGATACTCGCCGCTCGCGCCCATCCCGAAGAGGGCGTGCCCTCCGAGCGTTGCGGCAACCCATGTCTGGTCCTTCAGGGTACGGGCGCCGCTCTCGTCCGTCAGTCCCTCAATCGCACCGCGGCACAGTGTCAGCAGCCGTCCTTCCTCTTCGACGCCCAGGGTCGGCGAGTAGAGCAGCCGGAAGTCTTGCGCGCGTGTCGCCCCGAAGACGACCGGACGAAGCCTTTCCTGATGATCCACTGCAGGTTGTCCATCCTGCCCCTGCGGTGGATGAACGATCACGAAAGTGTCCCCAGGATCTCGTCGACATCGACCGGTTGTCCCCTGAAGTAGCTCAAGGGGATTCCATCGATCAACTCCCGCCTGACCGCATCCAGATGGGTCTTGAGCTTGTCGGAGTTTTTGATCAGCCCTTCCAGCGCACTCTGTCTCTCGGCGGCCACATCCTGCTTCGTACGGATCTTGCCCCGTTTGCCCCAGACCAGCCGTCGATCCTCCAACGCGGTGATCTCCTCGACGATGCGATCGAGACTCTCCTGTTGGTCCTTCAACACCTGGATCTTCTCGAACAGCTCGTTCGTGAGTCGCTTGCACAAGGAGTAGAGCACCGGCAAGTGAATACCGACCGGACTCAAGGTCCGGGTGTCGATACAGTTCTTTCCATCGATACCATCGAGCCTCTTGAGGTTTTCTCCCAATGTCACCGGAATGACCCCGATCTCCCACTTGTCCTCCGGGTCATAAAGGGGGTTGTCCTCATGCTCGATATTGAAGGCGATCGCGTCCTTGAGAAGTTCCTTGTCCTGAACCAAGTCCGATTTCGTGATCATGTAGGCGATTGGGACATACCGGATGTCGCCGAAATTCTCCTGGCAATAGAGCCCGTAGCGAACAAAGAGATTGTTATAGGGAGCAACCGCCTCCATCCGTTCGCCGTAACGGTACTTCTCGACGATGTCGTCCGCCGGCGCAACGAGGATGATGCAATCCGCTGTCGTCATCCATTCAAGCAGCTGCTCCTGCTCCTGCTGCGCACTATCTTGTTCCGCCCAACCACCCGGGTAATCGTGCCAGTTGAGTTGGCAAATCGGTTTGAAATTGCGGCTGAAGACGAGATTGTAGGTCCTGCCCGCAACACTCGTATCCGGTAGCAGACCACCATTGACCATGTTCGCCCACATCTTGTTGAGCTCTGCACGTTGGTTACGTTCCTGGGCCGTCAGGACGAAGCGATGCACGCTCTTGGACATGATCGCGTGGGTGGTCGCGAGCGCGCATGTCTTTCCATAAGCTCGCATGCCAAGGACAAGTGTGTTTATCGTCAACATAACCGCATTCTCTTGACTTGAGGACACCTTGAAGCACTCGAGGTGGCCGCGCGGGGCAGGGATGCTCCGCCCTTTTCGTCGCCTAAGCGACTATAAATGAAGCGACGCGGAAATCGCATCTTCGCTTCGCGTCTTGAAGAACTACCCGGATGATCATTCTCCGAGGTCCACTTCAGCAGACCCCGATGATCGTCCATCCTGGCCAGAATCGGCACGCCATTCGAATCCGAGGTCGCGAGTCTCATCAGGATCGTGCCAGGGTTCAAAAGGAGATCTCATCCTCGAACCTCTTCTCGATCTGCTCGACGGCGGCCTGTCTCCATTGCAGCGAAGAGTTGAAGGCACTGATACTGCTGTTGAGGTTCTCGTAGTCCGTGCTCTGACCGCTCAAACGAGAATCGATCCAATCACCGAAAATGGCGAAGATGGAGCGGTTCATTAGTTCGTTGCGACGAGCAAGGAGTTCCTGTTCCTCATTTTGATGACGGAGTATCACTCCGAAATAGAGAATGAACAGGAGCGGCAGGTCGATATTCCATTCGTTGCGACCACAAGAGACCTGCACGAGAGTGCCAGTGATATGCTCGTTGTCCGCAATCGCGGAAACGACTTCAGACAAAGGTGCCAGGAGCTCCTGCTTCGTGAAAGGGCGTGGCCGAAGGTCGCACTTGGTGACCACGAAACTGATCGGCATGAAGTCCGATACCCTCACAAGGAGACTCGTGAGGTTCTGGGTCGTGAGCAGGAAATTCTGGTTCTCCTCCGAATACTCGCTTTGTTCGAAGAAGCAGATCGCGGCATCCGCTTCCTTCATATCTGACTCGAGAGACTGAAGATCGACCGGAGACAAGGGATCGTCCTCATAGATGGCGCCCTGGTAGTCGATCCAGGAGAAGTCGAAGATGGGGTTCCCGTCATAAGAAAGTGTCAGGTCGTACTCCTTGCGGTGAGCGCTCGCGTCCGGGAAACGACCTCGGCGCAGCGCCTTGTAGACACTCAGCATTTCCGTGTGGGTGTCTGGCGTGTCGAGGGTGAACCCAGATCCCTCCTGGAAGTGACCGTACATCGAGTGGATAAGCGTCGTCTTTCCAACGCCTCGGGTACCTAGCAGCAGAATTCTCATGAATCCAAGGTTCGTTTCTTCAGGTCGTGCGGAAGGGATCGGAGGTATGTCCCTGCTTGGGCTCGGAGGATCGACGGCTTCGATGCAGATGGGTGATAAGGCGATTTCTGTCAATTCTCATCCCACCTGGCTTGTCTTGACGCCCGCCTTCTGCGTCGCGCCAACAGTCACATAGTCCGGCTATGCTCCTGCCGGCGCTCCTTGAAGGCAGACGCCAATCCGGCGCCAGCTGGCATGAGAATTTCCGGCAATCGCCTAAGGCGCACCGCGGTCATCGTGAGTATATTCCCCGATCCCCCCGTCGGTGACCCTACAGGTGATGCGGGATAAGGCGCAACCCCGTGGGGCCGACCGCGCTCGGTGCGATGCGGGGACTCGCCGCTAGAGATAGGGAACGATTCAGAAACAAGTGGTGCAACTTGAGCCGCCCTTGTTGGGCACGCTCCGCTTTGCCCAACCTACGGTGTGTAGGTTGTTTCTGAATCATTACCAAACGTCTTCGCCAGACCCGTCCGGGAATCGAGTTCGCCGTCTTGCAGCGTCAATGCCTCAATCGTCGCATCCCGGACCAGGCAACGCTACGCGACGAGGTCGCTGCATGGCAACGGCGCCACAATACCGAAGCTGTCAACTTCTGGGTTTACGGCTAACACTGGCCTTTCATCGCGAGATAGCCCGCTTCGGCCTCACGTCGTTTGGCGAGCGTAAAGTCCTTCCTTTTGAAATTGCGTCCGCGTAAGGCCGGATCGGGAATAACGCCTGCCGGCTTCGTATGCGCATCCTCGAGAATACGCTCGGCCGCACGAACATAGGCATCGTAGCTCCTAACGTATACGTGGCTCTTGAACCACCACAATGACTCGAAACGGAGTGGATCGGCAATCCGTTCGGCCTGGACGACAGGCCCAGTGTCCACTGTAGCGTCGGTGTAATGGATGGTGAACCCGGCGGCCCTCTCGAAAGCCTCGCGATCACGAAGTGCCGCGATATTCTCCAGCGCATACATACCGCGGGCATAGGGGAGCACGGCCGAATGGCAGTTCAGAACCCGTGAGCCGGCAATCTCGATCCACCATGCCTCGAGGATCTGTCCCAGGTTCGTAAAGAACCATGGCCGCGTGTACCGGCACACGTCTTGAAGCCACTTGCGGCAGTCTGGACTGTTGAGGTCCGGGCCGAGAAAACAGGTGCGAGGATGGTGGGTAACGGGGAATCGGGGAATGCCGAACTGATGAACGGCGGCCCGCTCTGTGTCATCGAGTTCGGGATAGAGAGACAACAGCTTGCGGCTGATCTCTGCACTCAGTCGGGTCTTTCCCCCGTGTTCTGTGTGGAATTCCTCCCGCGCCTTGAGTACGAGATCAGTCGGGCGTTCCTCGCGAACGGTAATGCCACCGAAGAAAGCGCTGGATGCGAAACGCTCTATCCAGCGATCCGTGAGGTAACAGCACAACAGGCTGTTGTCTGTGACAAGATAGTGGATCGGCGATTCCATCAATGACAGCTCGTAGACTGCACGTCATGTCGCCGGGCCATGGTGAGCCGCAGGAACGTCTCATCATCGATGTTTCCTCCCGAGATCAGAACCCCGGTGGGGCGATCCGTTGTCGACACTTGCCCGGAAAGGACGGCCGCGAGCGCGGCCGCTCCCGAAGGCTCGATCTTCTCGCCGCAGGATCGATAGGCGTAGTCGACCGCGGTCGCTGCATCCATGTCCGTGATAAGCACCATCCTGTCACAGAGCTGGGGCAATGTGTCGATCGTGATCGCACCGGGCTCCACTGCCCCTGCGAGCCCTTCCATGATCGTCGGCCCTTGCGTGATGCCGTCCATGTGTCCATCGTAATACAGCCGAAACAGGAAGGGTGAGGCGGCTGACTGAACGCCGATGACCTGGATATCCGCCCTTACAGCCTTTGCCGCCAGCGCCACGCCGGTCAGCAGAGCACCGGCCCCCACCGGCACCACGAGACGGCCCAGATACGGCGTCTGGCTCAGCCATTCCAGCGCAATGGTTCCCGCGCCCGCAATTCCCTCCCAGTCGTTGTAAGGTGACAAATAGGTCGCGTCCGAGCGGGCTGCCGCATCCCTTGCCTGATCCTCCACGTCCCGATAACAGCCATCTACCAAGTGAACCAGGGCGCCGTGCCGCCGCATCGCCGAGACCTTTGTTTGGGCGGCATCGGACGCCACGTAAATCTGCGGGGCGACCCGTTGCCGCCGGGCGGCATAGGCCACGGCCAGACCGTGATTCCCCGATGAAGCGGCGATCAGGCCGGCCCGCAGGCAGCGCTCGGGTAGCTGCAGAACAGCGTTCATGGCTCCGCGCAATTTGAAGGAACCTGTGCACTGTCTATTTTCCCACTTGAGATAAAGGTCCTTCGCCTCATCGTAGGTAACGGGCGTGCGCCGTACAAGCGGTGAGATCCGGACGCCCGCGGCTTCGAATTGCTCGCGCCGCAGCATGGACCTAGACGAAGCTCTCGGTGTCGTACTCATCGATATTCGTGTAGAACACCGTGACCTCATCGCCCTTCGAAATATCGGAAATGGCAACGAGATGAGCCCACCATCCGATGTCGTCATGCACCCAATCCACGCGCGCGTTCGGCAGCTCCGAGTGATTGGAAAGCGAAGAAAGCCCGAACACGACATAGCCGGGCACGTGTTTGCTCTCGCCGTACTCCGGGGGACGGACAAAATAATACTCGAAGATCTCGGTTTGATTGATGATCGGCCGTTGGTCGGCAGGAAAGATACCGGCAGGAGCAACCTCGATCAGGGTTCCTTTGGCGATCGCTTCAGAAGCCTTTGTTCCGCGTCCCTTGCCGGGGATTTGCACAACTTCAATCATACGAGTGTCCCGTTAGGTTAGGGGTGAATTCGGGGTGCGCTACGGCCGGAACGCCGGAACGCCGGAGCGCAGATCGGTTTGCCGTTCCAGGCAGTCCAAGAGGGCCTGCGCAATGATCTCGCACCCGCGTTCCAACAGAGGGTGCTCGATGTTGAGGGGCGGCATGATCTTCAATACCGCTCCGTCGCGTCCCGAGCACTCGATGATCAACCCCAGCTCAAAACAACGTTTGGATACGGTCTTGGCGAACTTCCCTCCGCCCAACGCCGAGGTGTCGATACCATGGAGCATACCGATACCACGGGTCTGCAAACGTTCGTCAATGTCCTCCACAGTCCCACCTAGAAACTGCCGCAACGCGTCTTCCTTCTCCTGAACCTGTGCGGGGATTTCCTCGTTACGGAAATACTCCACAGCGGCAGTGGCCGCCACGAACGCAAGCTGATTTCCGCGAAAGGTGCCCGTATGCTCCGCTGGTGACCACACATCCAAGTCCGGGCGGATCAGCAGAAGCGACATAGGCTGGCCGGAACCGCTGATGGACTTGGACAGGGTGACGAGATCCGGCGTAATCCCCGCGCGCTCGAAGGAAAAGAACGGGCCGGTGCGACCGCACCCGACCTGGATATCATCGCAAATCAACAGAATGCTGAATTCGTCGCAAAGCGTTCGAAGATTCTGCAGCCAGGAAATCGGCGCCACGTTGACGCCACCTTCGGCCTGTACCGTCTCGACCACAATGGCCGCCGGCTTCTCAATGCCGGAATGATCGTCGGTAAGGATCCGCTGGATGTAGTCGATGCTGTCGAAGCCTTTGTGAAATCCGTTCGGGAACGGCACGAAGGCGGCTGGGGGCAACACGGCACCCCCACCGGCTCGATAGCTACGGTTGGAGGTGACCGCCAGGCTCCCTAGCGTCATGCCATGAAACCCACCCATGAACGCCATTGCTCCCGATCGTCCCGTAACTTTGCGCGCGAGCTTCAGGGCGGCCTCGACCGCGTTCGTTCCTGTGGGTCCACAGAACTGAAACTTGTATTCCAAGCCACGCGGCGCGAGAACCTGATCGAAGAACGTAGTAATGAACCGGTGCTTGGCGACGGTGGCCATATCGAGGCCGTGACTGATGCCGTCATCCTGCATGTAGGCAATCATCCGGCTCTTGATGAAAGGGTTGTTGTGGCCGTAATTCAGGGCCCCGGCGCCCGACATGAAATCAATGTACGCCTTTCCGGATTCCGAGTAGATCAGGGAGCCTTTGGCTCGCTCGAACCGATCGGGAAACGCGCGGCAGTAATACCTGACGTTGGATTCGCGATTTTCTGGCTCGATCATCCCGTTATCCTGTTTGTAGTCCACGCTGGCCTCCAGGCCACCCACGGTGTAGGCGAGAGCTGGAGCCGGTAGACCAGTACCAGTCGGCGAGTTGCAGTTTCGGTCATCCGTGCGCTCACCGGTATGTCATTTTCCGGCTCTTTCGCAAGGTAGGCGAACACGGCACAGTCCAAGTCCTCCCGCGTCTCCAACCTACTTCTGATCCATCGGTACCAGACGCAGCACCGGTGCGATATCGTTGGCTTCAAGCTCCTTCCAAACCTCATCCCAAACCTTTCCGAGGTAGGGATACTTCTTATCGTAGCCGTGGACCAGCAGGTAGACCCAGTATTGCGCGCTCCAATCGCTGAAGCCCGCGAACATCACCCATGGCTTAAGACCACCGTCGATTCTCGAGAGGGCCTTGCTCAACAGCGGCTCCACCTTTTTCGGATCGAGATCGGTCGGCAGATGCAAGGTAGCCCCGGTCCAGATCCTGTCGTCAGGGTCGTGATAATTGAGGATCTTGGCCTCTGCAACGGCATGGTTGGGGATGGTGTGGATATAGTCCCAGACCGTGTCGTGCAGGCGGGTTGCACGCCAGTTGATGTCGATCACCTTCCCTTCGATGCCGTCCACCTTGATCCAGTCGCCCACGTTGAAGGGCCGTTCCAGGTTGATGGCCAAGCCCGAGAAGATGTTCGAAATGTTCATCTGCACGGCCAGACCGATGACCATGGCTACCACGCCGGACGTTGCCAACAAACCGGCCAAGGTCTGACCGAACACGAAGGCCACGATAGCGAACAAGGCAAGCAAATAGATGATAAAGGCGACGATTCCCCTGACCAGATTCGGAATGGGGCGGCCCGCACGCTTCTCCATCGGTCGCCACAGCACCAATTCAATCAGCCGCACTAAGAACACAGCAGCGCCGACGATGGCGAAGAGCTTGACCAGCGCCCAGAGCGCGGCGCGCTGGCGCACTTGCCGCCGATCGCTGCGGGTAATCCCGATCTCCCCTTCGAGGAATTCGAGGCGCTCTTTCTCCGTGCGCGGGCGCTCGTCTTCCTTCAGGTCCGCCAGATCGCCCGGGGGGCGGCCCTGCAGCTTGCCAAGCTGGCGTTCTGTGCTGTGATGAGCGGCTTTGACAGCTCCTATCTCGTCTTGATACACGCCGGCTTCACTGTCTATACCGAAGCGCGAAGCGCGGTGCTCGAACAGCTGTTGCCATTTGCTCACGGCTAGGAGCTTTACCCGAGCGTCGAAGAGCTCCTCGACCGCCTCGGCGACGAAGTCCGCTCGGTCCTCGTCCGAGACCGCCGGCGGTGCGGTGATTACCCGCCCCGTCTGACTCTCCAGATCCGCAATTATGTCCTTGGCCTCATGAGGTAACAGTGCGGCCTCGATGCTGGCTTGCTGCTGCGCCAAGTCGGCTTTGAGGTGCGCTATGGACTCTTGGAAAAGCGGGATGAGCCCCTGTACGATCGGCTCTTCCTCCGCCGTCAACTCCGCCAGTGTCTCCGCTGTCTGTTGCTGTTCTTCCAGGTTGCTCAGCTTGCCCTCCAAGAGCACGACCTGCTCGTAATAGGCCTGAAGCAGGTCGGTCGAGGCTTGGGCACGCTCCGAGGCGAAGAAGCGCAGCACCCAATCATCCATGGTGTCCTCGGCCTCCAGACGGCGCAGCGCGGCTTGCTGGAGGTTTTTCTCCTCGGTTTCGCTGAAGTCCGCGGGCTTGCGCTCCTGCTCGAGGAGCAGCTTCCGTCGGTCTTCTATGCGATCCAGCCTACGTCCAACCAGCTCCAGGATGGCGTCGACCTTCTCCTGCATCGCGAGGAGGCGCTCGCCGGGGCTGTTCGTGTCCGGGCTCTGCGCTTCTTGGGTAGGCGCTGCCTCGGACAATCTCCTCTGCACGGCGTTCTGGCGCTTCAGCAGGGTGCCCAGTTCGGCTTCAAGCTGAGTGACGGTATCCCGATCCATGGCCTGGATCATGCCGGCTGGAATCTCGCTCCGTTCCATTTCCTGCCGTGCCAGGCGGCGCTGAATCTCCATGCCGGCGATCAAGGTCTTCCTCGAGTCCTGCAGCGTCTCATTGAGCATTTCTCCGTATCGGTCCAACGTGGTCTTTTCTTCCTCGAGTGCCTCGAGTAACTGGCCCCGGCGCTGTTGTTGCTCCTGGGTGATCTGCAGCTGGCTGGACAATAATCCCTGGTAGAGCTCGAGCTGCTCGCCTACGCCTTTGAGATCCTTCTCCGAATCGTTTCCCCAGTGCTGGATCGGGGCAAGGGGATCGACGGGCGTTTCGTCGACCGCATCTTCCGCTTGGGAATCGCCGGCCGGGGCCCTCGACTGGGCCGCGTCCTCTTGCACCTGCGGAGCATCGCGTGCCGGCAGTTCGAGCTCGGCAAGCTGATAAAGCTTCTCTTCGATCGCCCGGCGCTCCGTGGTGGCCAGCTCTTGCACCGGGCGGAACAAGGGTCCATGCAGCGATTCGAGCGCGGTCCTCATCTCCTCCGTTGCCGATTGCTGCTCGAAGGCCTTCTCGCGAATCGCATTGAGGCCCTGTCGCCGTTTCTGGAGACTTTGCATTGTCTTCTCATAGCGCGCCAACAGCTCGTCCTTGGACAGCTCCCCGAACTCGCTGCGCCACGCGGCCACGTTCTCATGGCTCTTGGCGGCCTTCTCCAGGAGTCCCAGCCGCCGTACGATCGTTTCTGTCGACAACCGGGATTTGCTGATCTCGGCCGACAGCGTATCTCGGTAACCGACCGCTTCCTGATAGGCCGCCAATGAACTCTTGCTCCCATCGGCGACGGCTTGTTGCTGCTCATTCAGACTTTTCGCGGAGAGCCTGGGCGCAAGCTCCTCGGAGATGTCTTCGCGATCCTCGTAAACGGCGACATAGATGCCGAGATTGAACAGATGCTCGGTGAGGATGTCGGTTTCGCGCTGAAGCACGTCGCCTTGCTCGATGACTTGCTCCAGCTCCGTTTGCAGCTGTTCGAGCGTCTGTTGGCGCTGCTCGAAATAGGACAGCAGCTCCCGAAGTCTCGTGATCAGGTCGGTGCCGCCTTCGAGTGCCGTCTCGTAGAGCTCATCATCCATTTGCAGCAGCTCGGTATCGTCCGGCGCCGCCTCGCTATCCAGCGCGCCGATCCGTTCTTTCGCTGCAGCCCACCGCGAGGCGAAGACACCGTTTGCCAGGCGAAAGGCACCATTGAGCCATTCCCGGTCGGCTTCGAGCCGCTTTATACGGGCGAGAAGCTGGTCCGGCCGTTCCCCGGTCAATTGCTCACGCAGCTCCTCGCGTCTCTTGGTAAGCGCGAAGTCTTTCTTCGCCAAGTCGTTTTCCACCTCGGCCGCGACGACCGTCTTATCGGCTTCGGAGATCTCCTCCTTCAACGCCTTCAGGCCCAGCCTCGCTGCCTGCTCTTGCTGTTGCCATGTGGTTTCCTGCATCCGCAGCTCCCGGCGCCGCCGCTCGAGGGCCTCGTCGTCGCGCAGGAAATCCGGAACAGCCTCGGGGTCCAAGGTGTTGTCGGAAATACGCAACCTGATTTCGATCAGGTATCGGTCCAACTGCTCGGTCTTCCTCAGCAGGTCGTGCGCCAGGCGCTGCCCGTCGGTCAAGGACTGCACGCGAGTGGTCCAGAGGCCCATTTCCTCCTCCAGGGACTCTCGCTTCTGCCGGTGTAATGCGAGGAGCGCATCCGTCTGGTCGACGAGCTCCTTCAGCTCGGCGGGAGAATCCCCTTGCCGTTCGGGCTCCGGAGGCAGCGTCAGGCCCGAGCTGACGCTCCGAATCCGATCGATGAGCGTTTTGTTCGTGGCGAGCGCTCGAAGCTCGGCGAGGAAGGAGCGAGTTGTCTCGTCCGACAGGCGCTGTGCCTGCTCGAGCAGATCCTCGTTCGGGAGCTCGTGAATCGGGACAACGGGCGCCGCGGCGTCCAACTGTGCTTCCTGCTCGAGCGCCGGTTCTGTCGCATGGACCGATGCTGCAAAGCAGCATAGCGCGGTCGCGAGGAGCAAGGAGACGAATCGAGACGATGCTTTTGTATATTGCATTGGCAGCCTCTGGTGTCGGAGCGGAATGATGTTCGCATCCGCTGAACAAGCAGTAGAGCCGAGAAGGACCCGATCCCCGCCTATCCGGCCGGCGGCACGATATTCTAGTTCTACTTTGTTACTTTGCCCACGGGCTCGGGGAGCAGAGCAGTCATGCCGGGCGCAGAGTTTAAGCCATTGATGCACAGAGGAGCGTTGGCGCGTGTAGTAGTAACAAAGGGGTCGCTGAACCGAGAATGCGCATCTGTTGAACGACCCTCTGTTGCCACTAAATGCACCAACGCCTTTAATTAACTCAATCACTTAGAGTCTCTGCTCGGCATGGCTGATCTGCTTCCCGAGCCCGTGAGCAAAGTAACAAAGTAGAACTAAGCTCTAGCGGTATTGTCCCTGATGCGAGCAGGTCCATTGGGGTTGCGAGCTTGTCGATAATGGAGGAGGACGATCATGAATGTTTTCTCGCTGCTTGCGTTGCTGCTGACCATCGCCGGTTGGGTGCTTACCCTGATCACCGGCGTGACCCTCTTGTCCGGACCCTATGAGGAACGGATCTGCCATACGGCTTGTGTTCAGGTCATCTTCTTTTCGGGTGTTGCAGCCGGAGCGGTGGGATTGCTTCTCGGCCTGGTCTCTCTGTTGCGTTCCAGCACTCGCAAGTTCAGCTACCTGGTTCTCGCTTTGGCGATCCCTCTGTGCGCGATCTTCGCCATGCTCATTCTTATCGGCAGCCTGGCCTGAGGCGATTTCTGTCACTGTTAATACCATCTGACTTGTCTTGACGCCCGCCTTCGGTGTCGCGCCACCAGTCACATCGCTCGGCCATGCTCCTGGTGGCGCTCCTTGAAGGCGAGCCTCAATCCGGCGCCATCTGGTATGAGCATTTCCGGCAATCGCCTAACGCCTCATCCTCCGCACTTGGCGTGCCGCCATGGTCGTCAGCGGGCGAGACGTGGCATCCGAAACGGCAATAGGATCTGCACCCAGCCCGAGCGGAAGCGGTCGAGACAAAGGCTTTCGTGCACCGAGGTGGCCTGTTCGCCCAGGAGTCGGGTCTCTACCACCGAACGGGCATAGAAGGGCGTGTCTTCCAGTGTCTCGATGACCTTGGCTTGGTGCCCGGAATCGCATTGGGTGCCCCGGCCGATTCGCCAGATGTCAGTCGTTGGCAATGGGACCCGTGGTGGTGGCGCGAACTCCTCGACCCGACCAGAAGGGTCGAAACGGAGCGCGAGCGAGGCGCCGCCGCCCTGGCGCGCCGTGACGTCGTAGAGGATGGCGGCCTCCCGGGTCAGCTCGGTGCGAGACCAGTCCCAGCGCTTGAAGGCGTCTTCGAGCGGCTCGGTTCCCCGGTTGGAATCCAGATAGCCGGCACCGCTCCAGCTCAGTTTGGGGTGTGTCAGTTCGGCCTCGACACGCGCGAGGGGGGCGATCGGCCACCAGCGGTGGCAGGCGTCCTGGTCGAGCGCGAAGTCACGCTCGTTGATGGCGGTCGGATAGACGCGGATCTGACCGCGCAGCCGCGAAGGTACGGGGGCACTCAACTCGTCGATGTCGATCATCAGGGCATCCCCGTCCCAATGGAGCCTGCTGGGCCCGATGACGAGTTCATCGCGGTCCTGGCGCAGCTGGTGACGCCCGCGTTCTGTCATGGCCCAGCGTCTACCGCGGCGGCCGTAGAGTGCGATGTTGAGCGCACAATGGTCGAGCGGGTCCGGGGCGCCGCGCCGGCGCGACCAAGCGTAATAGGGTGAAAAGACGCTGCCCAGCAGTGCGATCAGGGTCAGTCCGTACTGACCATCGTCGCTGAGCGCATCCACGTACCACCAGAGATAGCCTCCCGGGTCGACGCTCAGGTCGAACCGAGGTCCGCGAGCAGGCTGGTTGCCGCCAGTCGGCCCGACACCGCGGCCATGGGAACACCTGCGCCCGGATGGGTGCCGCCGCCCGTCAGATAGAGTCCTGGAATCCGGGTGCGCGATGCTGGTCGATTGAAGGATGCTTGCCAGCCGTGGGTGGCCTGGCCATAGAGTGCACCCCCGGTGGCAGGGAAGAGGCGATTGAACATGGCGGGCGTGGTGACCAGGCTGTTCTCGGGACGTCTCTTGACTCGCAGGCCACAATGTTCCAGGAAAGAGAATACCCGCTGTTCGCATTGCTCGATCTCCGCCGCGTCGAATGGATAGGTGTCGCCCCTCGCTGGGGCGTTCAAGAGTAGAAAGAGTCGCTCGGTCCCGCTCGGTGGTTCCTTTTCCTCATCACTCCTGTCTTGGGCGCAGAGGTATACCGTGCCCTCGCGCGGGGGGCGGGAGCGATGGAAGATGTCATTGAACTCGGCAGCATAGTCGCGTGCGAAGAAGACATTGTGCCGTGACAGTGGGAAGCCTTGGGTCTCTGCTACCAGGTTCCAGGTGATCGCGGACAATGAGCGCCTTGCGGGCGTGAGCCGGCTGATTGCCTTCGTGACGCCGCGACCCAGATGTCCTCCGGATATGGCCTCTGGGTCGCCGTTCACCACGACGGCGTCGGCGGCGATCGAGTTCCCATCGGCGAGTCGCACGCCGGCGACCCGCCCGCGCTCCACTAGGACTTCTGCCACCTCTGTTCCATATTGGATGCTGGCACCCCGGGATTGCGCCAGGTTAGCCAAGGCGAGCGCGATCTGGTGCATGCCGCCTTCCACCAGCCACACCCCTTGCTGCTCCACATGGGCAATCAACATCAGCGTGGCCGGTGCCTGGAAGGGGGATGATCCACAGTAAGTGGAATAGCGACCGAATAGTTGGCGCAGCCGTTGGTCCTTGAAATACTCGCCCAGTGCCTGCCACAGGCTATCGTAAGGCTTGATGCCACGCAGGTTGCCGAATCCGCGGACCCCGCAGCGGCCCATGAGGCCCAGGGGGCTCGGGCGCGAGGTGCGGATGAAG
This sequence comes from Chromatiaceae bacterium, assembly GCA_028277465.1. Taxonomy (GTDB): domain Bacteria; phylum Pseudomonadota; class Gammaproteobacteria; order Chromatiales; family Chromatiaceae; genus JANQGF01. Next base: position 2,775 of record JANQGF010000292.1, on the reverse strand, counting down.
GTCTTGTCGAGGGTCTCGTAGATGTTCCTGGCCTGGGTACAGAAGGCACGGTAGCCTCGCGCCTCGGCCGCCCCCGCGAACTCGCCGATCGCATCGGCCGAGCGCTCCTGGTCGGCGAAGAGATCGAGCCGCTCATATTCGCTCCAGGCATGGCGTGCTATGATCGTCGCCGGTCGAAGGCGGAGGTGATCCGTAAGGGAACTCCCGGCTTCGGCGAAGATCTCGTCGAAGATCCAGCGCATGGTGAAGACGGTGGGGCCGGCATCGAGCAGATGCCCGCCGACCCTGACCTCACGCATCTTCCCTCCCGGGATGGCGGCACGTTCGAGCAGGGTAACCTCGAGGCCGCGATTGGCCAGCTGGACCGCCGTGACGAGTCCCCCGATTCCGGCGCCGACGATGATCACCTTCTCTGTGGGCATCGGGGCGCTGTCTCCTTCGACTCGCATTGACGCATCAGGTCTAGATGTCTATTGTACATGACACATACGAGTGTCAACTAATCCTTACATGTGACTGCGATTACCGGGGAGCCAGCGATGGATGCCACAACGAGAATTGAGCAGGCCTTGGCGGCCGCCATAGATAGGGTGGCAATCCCCGGCTGTCCGCCGAAATTGGTCGAGGCAGTCCGCCACGCCGTGTTCCCCGGTGGTGCAAGGATACGTCCGCGCCTCTGTCTCGCGGTTGCGGCGGCCTGCGGAAGCCGGGACGATGCGGCAGCCGATGCGGTGGCCGCCTCGATCGAGCTGTTGCATTGCGCCTCGCTGGTGCATGATGACTTGCCCTGTTTCGACGATTCGCCGCTACGTCGTGGTCTGCCGTCGGTGCATCGGGCCTTTGGCGAGCCACTGGCCGTGCTGGCCGGCGATGCCTTGATCATTCTGGCCTTCGAACATCTGGCGCGAACACTTTCTGCGACCCCCGAACGTCTGGCGCCGCTCCTGCTGACCGTCAGTCGCTCCGTCGGCATGCCTCACGGGATCACGGCCGGTCAGGCCTGGGAATGCGAGCCGCGTGTCTCGGTCGAGGACTATCATCGTGCCAAGACGGGGTCGCTCTTCGCCGCGGCCACGGCGGCCGGTGCCCAGGTCGCGGGTGCCGATGCGGATGCCTGGCGGATCGTCGGCGACCGGATCGGCGAGGCCTATCAAGTCGCCGACGATCTCCGGGACGTCGCTGCCAGCGCCCAGGAGGTCGGCAAGCCGGTTGGGCGGGATGCGCTGCTCAATCGGCCCAGTGCCGCCGGCGAGCTGGGCGTGGACGGTGCGATCGACCGGCTGCGGCAATTGGTGAGGGCCGCCGTCGAGGCCATTCCGCCCTGTCCAGGTGCAGAGCAGCTGGCCGAGGTCCTCATGATGGAGTCGCGCCACATCATGCCGAAGGGGCTCGCCGAACGGGCGGCCTGAACCGCGATACCTCCATGCCCTGCGGTGGCGGAGGTGTTGCATATCCCTTCTAGGTGGCGGCATCTGTGCGGATTCCTGATCGTTGGTTGACGCTCCGTAATCGTGTGCTCTCGAGCCCGGGGTTTCAACGTTGGGCCGCGTCTTTCCCCCTGACGCGGCCGATCGCGCGACGCCGGGCGCGTGAGCTCTTCGATATCGTGGCTGGGTTCGTCTATTCACAGGTGCTCTTCGCCTGTGTCCGGCTGCGCCTGTTCGAGATCCTTTCCGAGGGCCCGATGACCACCAAGGAGCTGGCCGGGCGACTCGAGCTTCCACCGGACGGCGCGCGCCGTCTCATCCGCGCCGCTGCGAGTCTGCGGCTAGCCGAACAGCTGGACTCGGATCGCTATGCCCTCGGCGAGCTCGGCGCGGCCATGTTGGGTAATCCAGGGATTGCGGCCATGGTTGAGCATCACTCGATGGCCTATGTGGATTTGCGAGATCCGGTCGCCTTGTTGCGCGGTGAGGTCGGGCGCCGGGAGCTCAATGACTACTGGACCTATGCCGGGGCGGATCTGCCTGCTGCTGCGCAAGCGCATGCGATTGGCGGCTACACGGCGCTGATGGCTGATTCCCAGCGGCTGATCGCCGGGGATGTGCTGGATGCCTACCCCTTGAAGGGCCACCGTTGTCTGCTTGATCTGGGCGGTGGTGACGGGACCTTTCTGGTTGCGGCTGCCAAGCGCTGGCCCCATCTGCGCGTGATCCTGTTCGATCTCCCGGCCGTGGCGGAGCGCGCACGTGCTCGCTTCCAGCGGGAGGGACTGGCCGATCGAGCGACCGCGGTCGGCGGCGACATCTTGCGCGATCCCTTGCCGCAGGGGGCGGACTTGGTCTCCCTGGTGCGAGTGCTCCACGATCACGATGACGAGGTCGCGCAGGCGATCCTGGTGGCAGCGCGGGGCGCATTGCAGGAAGGGGGCAGCTTGATGGTGGCGGAGCCGATGTCGGGGACGCGCGGTGCCGAGCCGATCGGCGATGCCTATTTCGGCTTCTATCTCCTGGCCATGGGGAGCGGGCGACCGAGGAGAATCCAAGAGCTGGAGCAGATGCTGTTGGCCGCGCGCTTCGGCCAAGTGCGATCGGTTCCGACTTGTCGGCCGATCCTGACGCAGCTCTTGTTAGCGCGGCGTGCTGAGTAATGACGCTGGACAGGGGCCGCCACCCGGTCCGGCGCGTGGAGTCCGGTTTTTTCGATCCGGAAGCGGCGTCCGACGCCGATCGCCCTGTACCCCGTTCCACCTTATTTTGCATTCTCAGAGCCCCCCGAACGCGCCAAGGCAAGGCGCAGCCCGCAGGGAATAGCTCACTCTATTGCCAAGGGCTG
>JANQGF010000271.1 GCA_028277465.1 Chromatiaceae bacterium | reverse complement strand
ACTCAGGCGCTCATTGTTCCTATGGCGGATGCGCTTCGTCGAATTGCTGACCGCCTTCACGACGCGGGATCTGCTGATCCTCGGGGAACAGCTCGAGCGGCTACTCGAGCAGGACGAAGAGCCGGACTCCCTGCTACCCGAGTTGTTGCTACGCTTGCCGAGTTTGGAGGGACGTGACGATGCCGCTCGGGCGATTGACGACCCGCTGCACGGAATCCTGATTGCACTCCAGCAGTTCACGCCGAAGGGTCCGGTCCAGGAATCGGCTGGTTTCCTGGACCCCCAGGGAACCGACCTTCCCAGCCAATCCGTTTCGCCCCTCGAGTTTCAGGTCTTCGCATTTGCGATTGATGCCGAGCGATGTGCCTGGGATGCGGGGGCGTGGGCCCGGCGTGTTCGGGTCGAGCGCGTCGCGCCGGAGCCGGACGGGGCCCAGCGCATCGATCTGACCAGAGCACTTCAGGTGGAGGAGGTTGCCCGACGGCTCGATGCCGGCGAGCCCCCGGATGCGCTGGATCCGGCGAAGCCACCGCCGAACTGCCTGTACCTGTCAGAGCTCGTCGGTGTGCTGCGCGACGGTCCGTTGACCGTGGCGACCGGTCGTGATGTCGATCGCGCCGGTGAGCCTCCGATCGACCTGCGGCGCGAGTTGGCGCGCTTGACGCCCGGCAAGTTCCAGAGCCTGGATTGGCTGTCTGCGCAACTCGAGCGCTATCGAGGGCAGGGCTACGCGGAGGTGGCCACGGACAGCCGGACGCCGTCCGCGACGCGTGCGTTTGTCCTTGCCCATCGCATTTGGATCCTGGGGAAGGCCCTGCGGCCTGAGGAGGCTGGTCGCGTCCGGCCGCCAGACGAGTTGGATGAGCAAGCGTACCGTCGGGCCTTCCTCAAGCATTTCATTGAATCCGCGGACGAGTCGGTGGGAGTCCTATCGGATTGGCTTGCCGATCCTTGGCCGGCAACTTTGATCAGGGTCCTGGAGGAAGGTGTCTGGACCCGGCCGGCCCGGCGTCGTCACCGCATCGCCGATATCCGTGACATCTTGGTCGTCGCAAGCTATCAGGCTTGGGCCGTGGCGCAAGGCTCCCAGCCGATGACTGGGGCAGCAGCCGTCGACAACTTGGCAAGGCGCGGTCCTCGAATCCCTGAGGTCGAGATCGGCAGTGTAGACCTGATCGCGGCACTCAAAGCGGCGCGCACCCTGTTGGGGACCCTATCCGGTGACTTGTCTGCACGCGATCGGCTGTTGCTGTGCTGGGCTCTACAACGCCCCTTGGATATGGGTGAGCTGGATCTGCCGACGGACACGGAGCGGGCCACGCTGAAGGGGCTGATCGGCGATCTCAGGAAGGTTCTGAAGGGCCTGCCTCACGATCCGTGGTGCTATAGCGATCTGTTGCCGCCTGGCGACATGCCCGACGAGCCGCCCGCCAAGCCTGGTGGGGCACCCCCTTGGCTCGATCGCTGGGTCAACCCGCTGATGAGGAGATACCGGGCGCTGGAAAATACACCCTCCGCCAGTCCTCCAGCGCCGCAACCGGCGAAGCGCCAGGCCGGGATCGACGTCCAGGCTTGGGCCGACTGGGTCGGGGTCCCGGCCGCGGTGATCGCAGAGGCCCTCGCCGCGGTCGACGATGTGCAGTAATGTGACCCTCGATCTCGGCGCCATCGCCATTCGCTTCCTGCTCTATCCGCCCCGGCTCCATGCCGGCATCGTCTCGGTCGATGCCGCCGATGCCGGCGATCGGGTGCTCCGCAGCTTCCGTCTCGCCCTCGAGCAGCGATTCCCGCAGCTGCGCATCGATGACATCGGCTATCGGGTCGACGCCTTTTTTCGTCAGTACCCGAGTCTGCACCAATGGTACCAGGTCGTCCTGGATGAGCAGGGCATCCAGATCCACTTCTATCAGGGCGCCCCCTGGATTCCGTTGGACGGCTTCGAGCGCTGGCGAGACGTCAATCGCTGGCTCGACCCCGATTGCCTAATCTGCCTCGCATTCGCCAGGCAGTTCAAGCATCCACTGCGTCCGGGAGATCTCAGACACTGGGATGTCTATGTGACCTGCGACGATGCCCTGCTGAGTCGCAACGTCGAGCGTCTTCCGGCACGTCCCGGGAGCGGGATCGCCGACATCCACACCCATCTCGAAGGCTGCGAGTGCATGCCGCTGTTGTGGCTGCGGCTCGTCAATGGCGAGCTGCCACGCGAGCGTTTCGCCTTCTATCGTCGGGCCGAAGCCGAGCGCCGGGCAAGCAACAGCGATGCCTTACGGGAATGGGGCGGCGAGGTCCAGGCGATTCGGCACGCCATTCGTGCGCGGCATGCGCTGATGCGCTCGCAACACATTCCGGGGTCTGCCCAAGAGCTCGACGGCATGGGGAGCTCGGCCGAGACGCAGTGGCTACCCCACGAGCAGTTGCTTCCGGAGCGTCGTCTGCTCAGCGCGCTCTGGGTGCGCCTGCTGCAGGGGCGGCTGACACCGCCCGAGGTCCTTCAGCTCGATCGCTATCTCTATGGCAAGCACCTGTTCCTGAGGCGTCATGTCCAGAGCCCGGGCAGCAACCCCGGTCTGGAGAACTTCCGCCGTTTCTTCGATCGTGCCCGTCCCCTCACCCCGGGGCGGTCGGAACGGCTGAAGTGGCGGCGCTTCATGTCCATGGTTCATTTTGCCGGGGCCTCTCCGAATCTCCACAGCATCGAGCTGCGCATCAGCCCTTTGGAGTCCGTCAAGGAGTATGTCCGGTTCCTGACAAGCTGGCAGAAGCAAGAAGGCCGCAGCCCATTACTGAGGCCTCGGAAGGACGACGGGCGCCCGCTGCGGGTGTGGTTCGTGATCCACTTGATCCGCTCCCGAGATGACCCGTCCCACCCGGTCGCGTTCGGGCGCCTACGTACCCAGCTGGACCGTTTGACCGGCGTGCTCCAGGTCTTTCGCTGGCGCCATCCGAGCCTGGCCCGGCTGATCGTCGGTATCGATGTCGCGAACATCGAGCGCAACAGTCCGATCGATGTCTTTACCCCTTACATCCGGCTGCTGCGGGGCGATGGTCTCGGCGATGACCGGGCGGGTGAGACCGGACTCGCGGACTCACCTCATCTGAGCCACTGGCGTCGCGTGGCAGCGTCGGGCATGCATCGGCCCCCATGGCAGTTGCCGCGACTGGGTCTGACCTGTCACGCCGGTGAGGACTTTTTTCATCCGGTGACGGGTCTCAGGACCATCTGGGAGATCATGAGACATGGCCGGATGGGGCCGGGCGATCGAATTGGGCATGGTCTCGCACTCGGGACCGATCTCTACAGGTTCGCCGCTCTCTCCGGGAACACCGTGATTCCGGCGGGCGAGGCCCTGGATACGCTGGCCTGGTGCTCGCGTAGGCTTCGGGCCATCCCCGGCGTCGACGAGCGGGCGTTGCGTGTCCTCGACGACGAGATCGACCTGCTGAGCTGGGAGCTCTATCGCGAGCGATTAACGGCCTCGGAACTCTACGAGCTGCAACGTCAGAGGCACCGCTCACCGCCGTCCCGGCTGGCCCTTCGAGGTGTCGACCACAAGGTGGCCGACCTGCGCCGGCTCGAGCTCTACGACCACGAGTGCCGACAGGCGCGGCAACAGTTACGGACCGCGCCCGATGCGCTGGAGACGATCAAAGAGGACACTCAGCGCCTCCAGCGCTGGATGCTCGACGAGATTGCGCGCTTGGGGATCTTCGTGGAGACGAATCCGTCGTCCAATCTCGCGACCGGAGACTTCGAACACCTGCGGGACCACCCGCTGTTTTGGATTCGTGAGCAAAACCCCGGGGTCCGCCTGACGATCAACTGCGATGATCCGGGCACCTTCGCAACACGTTTGGAGAACGAATATGCCTTGGTGGTCGACGCCGCGCGCCAACGGGGGCTTGATCCCGGCGAGATCGAGCAGTTCCTGGAGTCCTTGGTCTCGGCGGGCGACCGAGCGTTGTTTCATCGGGCGGATTGATGCCTAGGCGACGATCTCGACGGCAACGGCCGAATGTCGCCCTCCAGCTACTGGGCCACCAGTGGACAAGAGCCGTCACGCGGCTGTCGCCTGGTCGAGACCTATGTCCACAGCTGATTGGCGGGTGTGTCGCATCAGGCTGGCTAGGTCCCTTCAAAATCCGGTTCCCGGATAGGGTCAAGGATCAATGCCACTGCTGGCGACGATCATTCGCGCTTGCTCGGGCCTGGCGTGGCTGCAATTCTTCGCCAACCATCCGAACACATTGGCGAGTCTCGATGAGATCGGCGCCTTGCCCGAGAACGCCACGTCAATCCAGCAAACCCAGGCCGATGCTGCGGACCGACCCGATACTTCACCGCCCCCCAAACCCGGGGTGATGACCGATGAACACCAAAGAGTTGATTGAACAGGCGATCGCGTTGCCCGTCGAGGAGCGTGCCCTGATGATGGACGCGTTGCTGCGGAGTCTGAACCCGCCACAGTTCGAGATCGACGCTCAGTGGGCAGCCGAGGCCAAGCGCCGGCTGGCGGAGCTGCGTGCCGGGACGGTCGAGGCCGTCTTCGAGCGTGTCTGGGAGCGCCTTGTCGAGGCTTGTGCGTCGTGCGGGGAAACGCGCACACCGGGTTCCGAGGGGAGTGCTTGGCTTTGGGGTCTGCCCTTACCCGACTATCTTGAACAGACCCTTGTGCTGGAAAGCTCACCACCAAAAACACGTCAAGAAGATTGTTTTGGTTTTCCTTCGCGCTCTTCGTGGTTCGAAAAAGATCCTTAATATAAGGCAACAGCCATGCAACATGCCTACAAACCAACACTTTACGAACAGCTCGAAGCCCTGCCCGAGGGATTGACCGGCGAAATTCTCAACGGCCAACTTCATGCCCAACCGCGACCGACGGGTCCGCATGCACGCGCTGAGACCGAGCTCAGCATCGACATCGGCAACGCCTACGGTAGAGGCCGAGGAGGCCCGGGGGGCTGGTGGATCATCGTCGAGCCCGAGATCCACTTCATCACAGACGAGGAGGTCACAGTTCCGGATCTGGCGGGCTGGCGCAAAGAGCGCATGCCGCAGATACCCGAAGGCCATCGATTCGAGGTCGTCCCGGACTGGATCTGCGAGGTCCTTTCCCCATCGACCGAAAGCAAAGATCGTGAAGTCAAACTGCCCATCTACGCCCACCATGGCGTGGCCTACGCTTGGCTCGTCGATCCCAAGCGGCGAATCCTGGAGGCCTATGCACTAGACAGCGGCAAGTGGCGTTTACTCGCCGAGGCATCCGGGAACGACGCCATCGCGGTTGCGCCCTTCGATGCTCTGAAGCTTGAGCTCAGCAACCTCTGGAGCTGAAAACTCAACGTTTAGCTTCATGTTGAAAAACAACGTATAACAATTAACTCTTTTTGTAAGGCGCCATAGCAGATTTACAGAATCGAAACACTACCGTCTTGATGAACATGAAGAGTAGACCGGGATAGGCATCACGCGGAGTGTTGGGACGATCCTCTGTCACGGCCGGCAGCGTGTGCCCGATCAAAGAAAAAGCCAGGCAGACGCCTGGCTTTTTCAGCGCAATCGCCTGATCCTTACTTGGATTCAGACTGGGCAGGAGCAGCCGGAGCCACAGGCGCCATCGGAGCGCCGTAAGGGAAGGCATAGGGATAGCCACCGCCATAGTAGGGATAGCCCCAACCACCGTAGTGGGGAGCGCCATAACCGCCCCAGTAAGGATGGTAGCCGTGATAACCGCGATGATAACCACGACCATAACCGCGACCACCGCCGCTCATGCTCATGTTGAAATCACCGTAGCCATCACCGAAGAAGTCGTCCATCCAGTCGCCCCATCCGCTGCCATAACCAGGACCACCCCAGCCCGGACCACCACCCCACCAAGCAGAAGCGGTAGCGGAAACACCAAGAAGCGCGGCGACAGCAGCAGCAGTAGCAAGCTTTTTCATCTATTCTCTCCGATCGTTTATGTCGTTGGCAGCAAGCGTGATCGTCGTTTCAGTGACCACGGGTCGAGATTATATTAGAAAATAATTAAATTAGAAATTATATTTATTTATCACTAGCGGATTAGCGATAGGGTAGAGCGATTACCCATCAAATGCAATCGACACGCGACTCCCGCGCACAACCCCAACCTTCTTCCGCCGCTCTCGACCGATGCCCGCATCGCATCAGGTGGCCAGCGCCACGGCATGTCCATGGGAAGTCTAGGCGAAATAGAAATAATAGGTGACGAGAATCGGAAAGACCACCGGATTCCTGTGCCGTGGCCCCATCCCTTGGATGCCGAGAATGCAGAAGAGGATCGAGCCTAGCCCGAAGATGCCGAACTGGTCCCCATACCGTCCAGGCGACGCTTGACGGCGGTCAGATCCTCCCAGGCCTTGGCCTTCTGCTCGGGCGAGCGCAGAAGATAGGCGGGGTGATAGGTCACGCGCAGCGGAACCCCCGGCTGCCCGAGCTCGAACCAGCGTCCACGCAAGCGGCCAACGCTCACGTCCGTTCGCAGGAGATGCTGGGCCGCGATACGGCCCACCGCCAAGATGATACGCGGCCGCACCAAATCGACCTGACGTATCAGATAGGCCTCGCAGCGCAGGGACTCTTCGGCGCTCGGATCCCGGTTTCCAGGCGGACGGCACTTGAGCACATTGGCGATATAGACCTGCTCGCGCGCAAACCCGATCGCCGCGAGCATGCGATTCAGCAGTTGGCCCGCACGGCCCACGAAGGGCTCCCCTTCACGATCCTCGTCCGCACCCGGTGCCTCGCCGATGACCATCAGATCGGCCTCCTGGTCGCCGACGCCGAAGACGGTCTGGGTCCGCGTCTCGCAAAGACCACAGTCACGGCAGGCAGCCACCGCCGCGCGCAGCTCACCCCAGTCCATCCGCGCGACCCGGGAGGCCCGATCCATCGTGCCCGATTCCGCCTGATCCGCACCGGTGACGACGGCCCCAAGCGGCTTGGAGAGAGCCAACGCCGCCTCTTCCTGGCCCGGCCCCGCATCGGGTGCGGGCTCGGGCCGAGGGGGTTGCGCGCCGCTCGATGTTTCGCCACCTGGCTCCCGCCCGGGACGCAACTCCCAGACCGCGACCCCCATGGCACTCAGATAGCGGCGGCGGCGCTCTTCATCCATGGGTCCGAGCTCAGACCTTGCTGTTCTGCGGGTGGGCACGTTCGATCGGCCGCAGGATCCGGTTGCAGGCGTTGATATAGGCCTTGGCCGAGGCGACCAGGATGTCCGTGTCGGCGCCCTGACCATTGACGATGCGCCCCGCCTTCTCCAGCCGCACCGTGACCTCACCCTGTGCGTCGGTCCCCTTGGTGATGGCGTTGACCGAATAGAGCTTGAGCAGGGTGTCGCTCTCGACGATCGACTCGATGGCCTTGAAGGTCGCATCCACCGGCCCACCGCCGGCCGCGCGACCCGCCCGCTCCACCCCGTCGAAGACCAGCACCAGATCGGCGCGCGGGGTCTCGCCAGTCTCCGAGCAGACCCGCATGGAGACCAGCTTGACGCGCTCGTTGGCGGCGTCCAGGGTGGCGTCAGCGACCAACGCCAGCAGGTCCTCGTCGAAGATCTCGTGCTTCTTGTCGGCGAGATCCTTGAAGCGCGAAAAGGCCGCATTGAGCTCCTCTTCGGAGCCCAATGCCACGCCGAGCTCCTGCAGACGCGTGCGGAAGGCGTTGCGTCCGGAATGCTTGCCCAGCACCATGCGGTTGTCGCTCCAGCCGACGTCCTGGGCACGCATGATCTCGTAGGTCTCGCGGTGCTTGAGCACCCCGTCCTGGTGGATGCCGGATTCGTGCGCAAAGGCGTTGGCACCCACCACGGCCTTGTTGGGCTGGACCGCGAACCCGGTAATCCCGGACACCAGCCGCGAGCAGTTCATGATCTGAGTGGTATCGAGCCGCGTCTCGCAGTCGAAGAGGTCCTGGCGCGTACGCACCGTCATCACCACCTCTTCCAGCGCGGCGTTGCCGGCGCGCTCGCCAAGCCCATTGATGGTGCACTCGACCTGGCGCGCACCCATGCGCACCGCGGCCAAGGAGTTGGCGACCGCGAGCCCCAGGTCGTTGTGACAATGGACCGAGAAGACCGCTCGATCGGCGTTCGGCACCCGTTCGCGCAGGGTCGCGATCAGACCGCCGAACTGATCTGGAATGTTATAGCCGACGGTGTCCGGGATATTGACCGTGCCGGCGCCGGCATCGATCACCGCCTCGAGCACCCGACAGAGGAAGTCGATCTCGGAGCGACCCGCGTCCTCGGGCGAGAACTCCAGGTCGTCGGTATAGCGACGCGCCCGGCGGACCGCATGGACCGCCTGCTCGACGACCTCGTCCGGCGTCATCCGCAGCTTCTGCTCCATATGGATCGGCGAGGTCGCGATGAAGGTGTGAATCCGCCCGGCATTGGCCCCCTTCAGTGCCTCGCCCGCACAGTCGATGTCCTTGTCGAGCGCGCGCGCCAACGCGCACACCCGGCTCTCCTGCACGACCTCCGCCACCGCCTTGACGGCCTCGAAGTCACCCGGACTGGCGATCGGGAAACCCGCCTCGATCACGTCGACCCGCAACCGCTCAAGCGCCTTGCCAATACGCACCTTCTCGTCACGCGTCATCGAGGCCCCGGGACTCTGCTCGCCGTCGCGCAACGTGGTGTCGAAGATGATCAGATGGTCTTTCGCGCTCATGGAATCACTCCGAGATTGACGGTCGATGCCTCCGGCGGCCCATTGTAGGCGATCGGCGCGACGCTGGTACCCAGGTCGCATTCCCCGCACAGGGTCCTGCAACCATCTCACGCGGCCTTGTGAATCCGCAAGAAACCCGTCTATCTTTATGATTTGCGAGCTGAACGGACGCTCCGTTCGACTCCCTTGCCAACCCGTGAGGCCGCCGAGCCATGATGACACCCGACCTCCACGACCTGGAACTGTTGCTGCGCTCCGATACCCCGATCGTGCTCGTCGAATCCATCGAAGAGCCCCGAGTCATCAAGCTCTTCACCCGTTTGGCGATCCGCATCTCGGAGCCCGCCTTCTGCTGGAGCGTCACCGAAGGGCAAAGGCGCATCGAGTTCGATACCGCCCCCCAGCGCCTGTTCGCGGACCCGACCGAGGTCCTGCGTCACATCCGAGCCACCAGCCAGCGCGGCATCTATCTGCTGCTCGACTTTCACCCCTATTTGGACAATCCGCTCCATGTCCGGCTGCTGAAGGAGATCGCCCAGGGCTATGAGGATCTGCCACGAACCCTGGTCCTGGTCAGCCACGGACTCGAGATCCCACCCGAGCTGCGTCATCTCGGCGTGCATTTCAGACTGCGTCTGCCGGACCGCAAGCGGATCCTGGGCCTCATCCGCGAAGAGGCCAGACGCTGGCAGGAAAGCAACGAGATACAAACCGTCCGCGCCAGCCGCGACGCCGTGGAGCAACTGGCCAGCAACCTGCTGGGCGTGACCGAGTCCGATGCCCGCCGCCTCGTCCGCAACGCCATTCGCCAGGACGGGGCCATTACCAAAGAGGACGTGGAAACGGTCAAGCGCGCCAAGTACGAGCTCCTGAGCCCCGAAGGCATCATCAGCTTCGAGCATGACACCCGGTCCTTCGCCGAGGTGGCGGGCCTCTCCAATCTAAAGGCATGGCTCGATCGCCGGCGCGGCGCCTTCCTGGACCCGGCACGAACCCGCGATCATCCCCGCGGCATCCTGCTGTTGGGTGTGCAAGGAGGCGGCAAGAGCCTCGCCGCCAAGGCCGTTGCCGGACGGTTCGGGGTCCCCTTGCTGCGGCTCGATTTCGGAGCACTCTATAACAAATACATCGGTGAGACCGAGAAGAACCTTCGCCGGGCGCTGGAGACCGCGGACCTCATGGCACCCTGCGTGCTCTGGATGGATGAGATCGAGAAGGGCATCGCCACCGGCTCGGAGGACGAGGGGGTCGGCCGGCGCATCTTGGGAACGCTCCTCACCTGGATGGCGGAGCGCAAGACACGGGTGTTCCTCACCGCCACGGCCAATGACGTCTCCCGACTCCCACCGGAGCTCATCCGCAAGGGTCGTATCGATGAGCTCTTCTTCGTGGACCTTCCTCCCTTCGAGGTCCGGCGAGACGTCTTCGCTATCCATCTGCGGCAGCGGGGGCTGGATCCAGCGCACTTCGACCTCGAGAGCCTGGCCGAGGCGAGCGAGGGATTCAGTGGCGCCGGCATCGAGCAGGCGGTCGTCTCCGCTCTGTTCGCCGACGCGGCCGAGGAGGGGACCTTGGAGACGGAGACCTTGCTGACCGAGCTCGCGAGCACCCAGCCTCTCTCGGTCGTCATGGATCGGCAGATCCAGGCGTTGCGAGCCTGGGCCAGCGAGCGCACTGTGCTTGCACATGGACCGCAGACCATCGGCGACCCAGAGATGCAGTGATCATCAACGAGACCATCAGGTAGAAACGCCATGCAGATCGAGCACTGGGATTCGGAGCGCGACGGCCCGCTCACCGAGGCCAACATGCGGCGCAAGCTGGAAGACCGCGGTTATGTCGTCGACACCTACCGCTATCCGCCCGGGACCTACTTCCCGGATCATGACCACGGCGTGGATAAGATCGACGGTGTCCTGTCCGGGCGCTTTCGTATCTGCATGCAGGGTAGCAGCCTGGTGCTCGAGGCCGGCGACATCCTGGTGGTGCCGAAGCACGTCTTCCACAGCGCCGAGGTCGTCGGAGACGACCCGGTCGTGAGTCTGGACGCAGTCCGGACGCACTAGCCGATCGAGGGCCACAGCCGGGTTGCGTCCCCGACAAGAAGGCCGAGCGCTTTGTCGCGAATGCCTCAAGCCGTCTTCCAGCAGTCATTGAGACACCGAGGCATCCGGCCCTTTAGTAGCTGGCATATTCCTTGCATTTGCTACCCGCAAAGGCATCCGAGAGCCAGCCATGACGCCCAAGTCCAAACAGGTCACCATCAACGACACCACGCTGCGCGACGGCGAGCAGTCGGCCGGCGTCGCCTTTTCTCTGGACGAGAAGTTGGCCATCGCCCGCGGGTTGGACGCGTTGGGCGTGCCCGAGTTGGAGATCGGCATCCCGGCCATGGGCGAAGAGGAGCGCGAGTCGATCCGGGCGGTCGCTGCACTGGGGCTCTCGGCCCGGTTGATGGTCTGGAGCCGGATGCTTCCAACCGATATCGCGCAGTGCCGTGACCTGGGTGTCGAGCTGGTCGATCTCTCGATACCCCTCTCGGACCAACAGATCGCGCGCAAGCTCCAGCGCGACCGCGCCTGGGTACTGGCCCAGATCCGCCATCAGGTGGCAGCCGCGCTGGACCTGGGGTTGGAGGTCTGCGTGGGTGCCGAGGACGCCTCGCGGGCCGACCCAGAGTTTCTCTGGCTGGCCGCAGAGACGGCGCAGGAGGCCGGTGCGCGGCGCTTGCGCTTCGCCGACACGCTCGGGCTCATGGATCCATTTGGGGTCTTCGAGCGCATCCGCGACCTGCGCGCCGTCCTCGACCTCGAGATCGAGATGCACGCCCACGACGACCTGGGGCTTGCCACCGCCAACACCCTGGCCGCGGTGCGCGGCGGTGCGACCCATGTCAATACGACGGTCCACGGGCTCGGCGAGCGCGCCGGCAACGCGGCACTGGAAGAGGTGGCCATGGGCCTGAGACACCTCCACCAGATCGATAGCGGGCTGGATCTCAGACGGTTCGATGAGCTGTCCAGCTTGGTCGAACAGGCATCCGGCAGGCCGGTGGCCTGGCACAAGAGCCTGGTCGGCGACGGCGCCTTCACCCACGAGGCCGGCATCCATGTCGACGGCTTGCTCAAGGATCCGCTGAACTATCAGGGGGTCGATCCCGCCGAGCTGGGCCGTGCGCACCGCATGGTTCTGGGCAAGCACTCGGGCAAACAGGCACTGCGCCAGTGCTACTCGGACCTCTTGTGCCTCGACCTCGACATGGAGCAGGCCGAGCATCTGCTGCCGCTGGTGCGCCGCTTCGTCACCGAGACCAAGCGCTCACCTCAACCATTGGATCTACATCGCTTCCTGGCAGACGCGCGGCTACGTCGGCGGATGAAAGTGGCGACCGGCTGAGCCGCAGCGTCGCCCCTCTCCTCATCCCTCTCCCCCGGCGAGAGGGCGAGTCGGAGCGCCTGCCGCGGACGCTCACGATCAGGCGATCAGATCCAAGCCACACTGGAGAAGGCCATGACCGACGACGACTTCGCGCTCGCTATGAGCGAGCTGACGAGCGCCGAAGACTTCCTCGAGTATTTCGAGATCGACTTCGCGCCCGCGGTGGTGCAGGTGAATCGACTGCACATCCTGCAACGCTTCCACGACTACCTGAGCCAGGTCGAGGAGATGCCGACCTCCGGCGAGGCCCGCTGGAGGCTCCACGCCGATCTCTTGCAGGCGGCCTACCAGGATTTCGTGGTCTCGGACGCGGCGACCGAGAAGGTCTTTCGCGTCTTCCGGATGAACGAGCGCCGCCCAGTCGCGGTCCCACTCAGCGATCTGACGGAGCCGAAGCCCCATGCGCCCCCGTTATGACATCGGCGACCAGATACGGGTGCTGCGCAATGTCCGCAACGACGGCACCTTCCCGGGCGAGCCCACTGGCGCCCTCTTGATTCGCCGGGGAAGTACGGGGTTCGTGCGGGATGTCGGCACCTTTCTCCAGGACCAGATCATCTATTCGATTCACCTGCTGGACAGTGACCGGGTCGTGGGGTGCCGCGAAGAGGAGCTCCAACCAGCGGATGCCCCTTGGACCCCGAGCCACTTCGAGTCCCGCGATCGGGTCGCGGCCCGCCTATCACTCGCCATCCAGGGCCGAGTCATGGTCGAAGCGGGCGAGATCGGCGAGGTCATCCGCGTCCTGCGGGATCATCCGCACGGGGTCTTCTATCAGGTTCATTTCACCGGCCGCAAGACGTTGCTGGTGCCCGAGTCCGCACTGAGCCCAACCTCGAACTGAAGGCTCCCTCAGAATCAAGGAAATAACACGACCCCCGACCATGACCCCGAGACGACAACGACGCGACGAACAAGGATCCGAGTACCTTTATCACCTGCTGCGTGCGGCCAGCGAGCGTTTCCAGACCGATCTCGCGAGGCTCGACGCCCAGCAGATGGCTCAGGTCGAGCACCAGGCACAAAAGACCTTCGAATTGGAGAGCCTGGTGCTCTCCTCACCCGAGGCGCGCGACACACGCATCCCCGAGCAGCAACTCGACGCGGCGGTCAGTGAGATTCGACGGCGTTATCCGGACGAGGACGCCTTTCGGGGCGACCTGGCCGTGACCGGTCTCGACGCGGACGGCCTGCGTCGCGCACTGAGACGGGAGCTCATCTTCGACGCCGCCATGCGACGGGTCGGCGCACGAGCCGCGGCGGTGACGGCCGTGGACGAGCGTCTCTTCTACGAACTGCATTTGGACCGCTTCGCAGGCACCGAGCGGCGAGCCGCACGCCACATCCTCATTACCATCAACGAGGAGTACGAGGAGAACCGGCGCGAGGCCGCACTGCGGCGAATCGGAGGAATCGCGGCCGAGCTGCAGGATCAGGCCCGGCGCTTTGGGCGGCTCGCCCGACAGCACTCTGAATGCCCGACCGCGATGGAAGAAGGAAGGCTCGGTACAGTCACACCCGGTCAGCTCTACCCGACGCTCGACGCCGCCCTCTTCTCGCTCGCAGAGGGCCAGATCAGCGACATCCTGGAGTCCGAGGTCGGCTTTCACCTCGTGCTGTGCGAGCGGATCGACGCCCCTGTTTCTGTCAGCTTCGATCAGGCAAGCCCCAAGATCCGCTCGGTCCTGGAGGCCCGCAGGCGTCGTGACCATCAGAAGCGCTGGCTCACCGAACTGCGCCGTCGAACCGGACAAGCTGCGCAGAGCCCCATCGCCTAGGGTTGGCTCATGCCACCTGCTTGTCGCTCTGCTCCAATTTCCGGATCAGCGGATACAGATGCTCCGTCTCTCGCTGGATACGATCCATCACCAGGGCGAACATCTGCTCCGTGTCCTGCACGAAGGAGGGGTGGTCGCTGATGGTCAATGACCGCCGCTTCTGCGAGCACCACTGTTTCACGTAAGCGTTGAAGATGCGTTTGATCTCCGTGGAGCCGGAGAGGAAGCGGTTGGCCGTGTTCTTCACTGTTTGGTCGGGATTGGAGATCAACTTTCCGCACAGTTCGCGATCGACCAACTCCATGTGCTCCCGCACCCGGTTAGTCAGGTCGAAAAAGACATCACAGGCCACATCCGTGTCACACATGGAACGCTCGCGAACCAGATAGAGAAAGACATTCGACAACTCGGTGATCTTGTGATTCTGTGCATGCAGTTGCGCGAAAGCGACCATAGCGGAACTCCTCCGATCGATCAGGCAGCAGGCCTCGGAACATCTCATAGCATCATCACCACAGATGGGTACCCATCCGCAGTAACCCATGGCACAGGCCGCGTTGATTGCCGCGACTCAAGTAAACCATAGCGGTGTTCGAAGTTTACGCGAAATCAGGCGACAAAAGGAACTTGCACGCGACCCAATGACTCAGCCTCACGCAGCCACCAAGGGGAAAGTCACGGCCACCGCGGAGGCAAAGGCGAGCGCATTGGCGATCGCACCCACCAGTGGATGATTGGTCCGGCCGTAGACCCAGCCGCTCATCAGGCCGTAGACCAGAAAGAAGACGAGGATCGCAGGCACGATGATGACCAGGAAGAACAGCTTCTCGAGGCTCAGCAGGACCGCGAACAACAGTGAGCAGAGGAACAGCGCCTTGGTCACGCCATAGCCACCACGCGCCGCCCCGGCACCCCGTGTCAACCACTCGTCGGCGCTGAAATAGGTCAGGGTCCCGATCAAGACGGCGAGCACCAGTGGCAGACGCTCCGGCCCAGGCAGGAGGGTGGTCACGAAACGGTCGGCCGGCAGCGCGATGGCAATCGTGGCGTAGGTGGTGCTGGCGAGGACCGCGACCGCGAAGCTAGGCCAGAGGATGGTCGCGCGCTCGGCCATCTCGCTCGAGGCTCGCTCGGCACGACGGCGGGTCAGCCAAAGCCCCAGCGCCGTGATCGCTCCGTAGCACGCGAAGTGCAGCGCCAGATAGTCTGCAAGCAGGATCGGCAAGAAATGGGTGGGCAGTCTCCAGAGGATCAAAGGTGTCAGCAAGGCCGGTGCGATCGCAACCAACCAGAATCGCCGCCAACCCAGGCCCGCCCCCAGAGGCCGCGAGGCCACTCGGGGCAGCAGGCGCGACAGCGGCCAAGCCAGGGCGACCAGACCCAGATAGACGAGCGCCAATGAGAATCCGCGATCGTCCAGGAACCCAGAGCCCTCGCGCCCGAAGGTGACATCCAGCCAGTCGCGTGCAGCCTCCAATCCCTGAGTCGTGTACAAGACGCCGATATGCTCGACACCCTCCGCCAGCACCAGCCGGCGGGCATCCCCCCGCTCCGGGTCGCCATAGACCACCCCGGCCTCGACGGAGGCGTCGTCCGACCTGGCGAGGAGGCCGAAGCCTTGCCGATGCAGCACCTCCGGCTCTAGCGCGCCATAGACCAGCAGCAGATTCCGCAGCTGGGCCGTGGATCTGTCCTCCGCCAAATAAGGGGACAGCAGGACCATGGCCGCGACACGCCCCGGGTGCGCGAGGGCATAGTGGGCCAGTACGTCGCCCGCCATGGAGTGCCCGAGCAACGCCAGCCGACCATCCGCGCCCTCCTGCTCCAAGGCGAACTCGACCGCCGGTTCCAATGCGGACAGCAAGACGCGCATCCGCCGATCGAGGTCCATCAGATCGGAGACGAAGGGGGCGGAATTGCGCCCGTGACCGGGAAAATCGAAGGTGACAGCAAGGTAGCCGTTGCGGGCCAGGGTCACCGCATAGGGCTGCATCATCTGCTGCGACCCAGCGAAACCATGGGCGATCACGACCGCCGGTGCGGGGGCATCGTCGGCCGGACGGTAGAGCGTGACAGGCACGTTCCCGACCCAAGTCCGGGTGACCCTGAGCCCGTCGCTTGCCGCGACGAGCTGCCAGAGTCCAACAGCGACGGCGAGCAGGGCCGCCAAGGCCAAGAGGGGTGTCACGAATCGGCGAAGAGGGCGATCGGATGCAGAGGCGGAGACGAGGTTCGACATCGCGGAATGGCCGTCGGGCTTGAGTCTTGGTTCTTGAGCCTTCAGTCTTGCCGACTCGGCGTCGGCTTTGCCGAGTGGTGCTTGAACTGCGTCGATCGGCTAGGATGATCGCTCGTCTGAACCCTCCCGGTCTCGAGAACCACGTGGTCGGGCAGATTCGAGCGCATTGAAGATCTGGCTGACGCCGTCGATTTCAACCTGGCCGCCGGACAGGTGTCACTTGGACCTTGGCCCCCCTGATACTCGCTCAACCGGCAACCGGCCGCACACAGATTCTCAAACTCCCTGCGGAGCAATCGAACCATGTTGGACAAGAAACTCCTCGACATCCTCGTCTGTCCAGTCACCAAGGGCCCAATCATCTTGGATAAGGCGCGGAACGAGCTCATCTCGGTGTCCGCGCAGCTCGCCTATCCGATCCGCGACGACATCCCGATCATGCTGGAGGACGAGGCGCGGCGGCTCTCGTTGGAGGAGTTGGACGCCTATCGTGAAATGCAGCAGGGCTGATGCGGCGCAGACGATCGCTCTCAGGAATCGGATCGCCCTTGACCTCGAGTTCGAGCTGATCGGTCGCCGTGGAACACTCCGTGCCTGAGCCATCCCTCACCTCCAGTGTGACCCGGTAACGCCCGGGCTCGCTGAATGCATGCATCACCCGAGGACCTCGCCCTCGGGTGCCGTCGCCGAAGTCCCAGTGATAGGTCAGGGGGTCATCATTGGGGTCGGTCGAGCCTGTGGCATCGAACAGGATCGCATCATGGGCACCGCCGACGAAAGGGTCCACCGGATTGGTCCGGATGCTGGCCTTCGGTGACCCATTGATGAAGACCTCGGCGACCGCTCGTCCAGCGCTGCAGGCGCTGTCCGCGTCGTCGACGACCCGCAAGACCACAGAATAGAGACCCGGCTCGGCGAAGCTGTGGCTGACCTGCCTGCCCACCGCGCGCGCATCCTCACCGAAGGACCAGTCGTAGACCCGGATCCTCCCCTCCGGGTCCTGCGACCTGGAGCCGTCGAACTGGACGCTAGCGCCCGCACAGCCCTTGATGGGGCCAGCGATCTCCGCCCTCGGGGGCCGGTTCACCAGGATCTCGCGGACGAGCGTCGCGTGCGCATTGGGGGCCTGGCTATCGTCGGTGACCCTCAGCCTCACCTGGTAACGGCCGGGCTCCAGGTAGCGGTGCTGGACCCTTTCGCCCGCCCCGATCTCACCATCGCCAAAGCCCCACTGCCAGGCCGAGATGCTGCCGTCGGGGTCATCTGACGAGGTACCATCGAGGACGACCTCCTGGCCGACACAGGGGACCTGGGGCTCGAGACGGAACCGCGGGTTGGGAGCGGCGTTACTCCTTATGGTCAGTCGGTCACGATGCCGATTGTTCTCTAGGCTGGTGTCGTCGGTGACCTCGAGCTCGGCGACATAGACTCCCGGCCGCTCGTAGCGATGCGACACCCGGACGCCTGAGGCCGTCTCGCCGTCGCCGAAGTCCCACCGGTAATCGCGGATGGCGCCGTCCGGGTCCGAGCTGGCCGACGCGTCGAAGAAGAGCGTCTCACCCGGGGCCACGACCCGATCCTCGCCCGCCACTGCACGAGGAGGAGCGTTCACCAGCAAAGGATGCTCGAGACGCACCCGACTGCACTCGCCGCCGTCCCCGCGATCGGCGGTCAGAACCACCTGATAGCGGCCCGGCTCGGCGTAACCATGCGTGACCTCTTGGCCTTCGGCGCTGGCGCCATCGCCGAATTCCCAGCGGTAGCCGAGACCCGCGCTCGAGGCCTCACCTCCTGCACCGGCCGGAACGGCCCTGAAGGTGACCGGGCGACCCAGAGCGGCCTGGGAAGGCGCCTCCACGCCCACCCGAGGCGCGGCCAGGACCTCGACCCGGATCCGGTCACTGTGACGATTGTCGCAGTCACCGACCTCGTCACCCCTGATGGTGAGGGTCACCAGGTACTCCCCGGCACTCGAGTAGAGATGCCGTGGGTTGGGACCGCCACCCTTGGTGCCATCCCCGAAGTCCCAGCTGAAGGCGTTGACGACCCCATCGAAATCGCGCGACCCCGAGCCATCGAAGGCGACTGGGGTGTTGGCACAGACCCGCCGGTCACCGCCCGCGTCCGCCACCGGGGCATCGACGACCGTCACGGCGATCCGGTCCTCCCCGAGGTCGCACGCCAGGCCCGAGTCGTCTTGCACTCGCAGCTTGACCCTGTAGACCCCGCCCTGTGGATAGGCCTTGGCCGGGCTGGCTGCGTGGGACTGGGTGCCGTCGCCGAAGTCCCAGGTGTAGAAGAGACGACCGCCGTCGGGGTCCTCGGACCTGGCCCCGTTGAAGAGGATCAGCTCACCAGCACAGCCGATCTCGGCGGCCTCGGCGACCGCGCGGGGAGCGGCCTGGATCCAGACCTGGGTCGAGGCGCTGTGGGTGGCGTTGGCCAATCCGGTACCATCATCCACCGTCAGCACGACCGGGTAGCGTCCAGGTGCGGGAAAGCGATGCAGGGGACGGGCGCCGTCGCCGGGCGGGCTGCCATCACCGAACGCCCAGCGGAAGCTCAGTGGATCCCCGTCGGCGTCGCTGGAGGCGCGACCATCGAGCGCGACCCACTGCTCGCAGCCCTCGATGGGGTCGCCTGGCACGGCGCGCGGCTGGTGGTTGACCCTGATCGCGAGCTCATCCCGGGCGCGACCATTGGTCGCCCCACTGTCGTCCACCACCTCCAGGGTCGCACCGAAGCTGCCTGGCTCCTCGAAACGGCGCCTTGCCCGCGGACCCTCGGCAGATGGCTCACCGTCGCTGAAACTCCACTGGTAGGAGAGAATCCTGCCGTCCGGGTCGTAGGAGGCACCGGCGTCCAGCTCGACGAGGTCACCCGGTGCGATCTCGAGATCCGGGCCGGCGACGGCAATGGGCGGTGCGTTGACCTGCACCAGCACGTCGGCGAGACCCACGGCCCCGGGGTGTCCGGTGTCGTCCTCGACCTGGAGCTGCACATGGTAGCGACCGGGCCGGGGATAGGCATGGGAGGCCGTCGCACCGGTTCCGGTCGTGCCATCACCGAAGGCCCAGCGATGCTCGCGGATGGAACCATCGGGGTCGAAGGAACCGGAGCCGTCGAAGACCAGGTTCTCACCCGGGACGGCCAATCTGTCTGGACCCGCATCCGCGATCGGCTTGGCATTGACGACGAGCCTCATGCGATCCTGGGCACTGGCGGACGCGGTCCCCGAATCGTCGGTCACGGTCAGGACCACGGTGTAGCTGCCGGGCGCGGCGTAGACGTGGCTGGGGTTCGGTCCCTGCCCGAGGGCCCCATCGCCGAAATCCCACTGCCAGGCGACGAGCCGACCATCCGGGTCGTGCGAGGCGCGGCCGTCGAACCGGGCCTCACTGGCGGTGACCCGCTGATCCGGGCCCGCGTCGGCGATCGGGGGGTGATTGACCACGACCTCGAGCTGAGCGGAGCTGGTCTCGGAGGCCGTCCCCGAGTCGTCCCGAACCCTCAGAGTGACGAGATAGCTGCCGGGGTCCCGATAGCTGTGCTCGACCTCCGCGCCCTCGGCCTGGTGTCCGTCGCCGAAGTCCCAGGCATAGCGAATCAGACGACCGTCCGGATCCTGGGAGGCCATGGCATTGAAGGCCAGAGGCTCTCCGGCCGCGCCGCGTCGATCGCCATCGGGCACCGCGATCGGAGGCGCGTTGACCGTTACGATCATCGCGTCCACCGCCCGGCTGTTGCCGACCCCGGCATCGTCCTCGACGCTGAGGGTGACGCCATAGCGGCCCGGCATCCCGTACTGGTGCTCGGCGATCGGACCCCGAGCCTCCTGACCGTCCCCCAGATCCCAGTGAAAGGAGCGCAGCTCACCGTCCGTGTCTCGACTCCCGGCCGCCTCGAGCCGCAGGGTCTCGCCAACGGCGATGGCCCGATCCGCTCCAGCGTCCGCGACCGGGGGGGCATTGATCCAGACCCCCGTGGAGGCCAGCGCGGTGCGACAGGGACCCGGACCATCGTCCTCCAGACGCAGCTCGACCTGGTAGCGGCCGGGCTCGGTGTAGACATGCGAGACGCGGGCCCCATCACCTCGGTGGCCATCGCCGAAGGCCCAGCGGTAAGCGATGATATCGCCGTCGAGGTCCCGCGACGCCCGCGCATCGAAGAGGAGCGGTTCGCCCGGCGCCGCGATCTGCGGCGATCCGGCCACCGCCTCGGGGGCCTGATTGACCTTCACTCGAAAGTCGCGACGGGCCCGGTCATTGACCCGCCCCGAGTCATCGGCGACCGTGAGTGTCGCCTGGTAAACGCCAGGTTGGGCATAGGTGTGGGTGATCCGCTGCCCCACGCCTGATTGTCCGTCCCCGAAATCCCAGTGGTAACCGATCAATTGGCTCTCCTTGTCGTGAGAGCCGCTGGCGTCGAACACCACCGTGCGGCAGTCGGAGAGGGTCTCGAACTCAGCGACCGGACGAGGCGGTGTCGCACGAGGAAACAGCTTGACCGGGAGCCGGAAGGCCAGTGGCCGACCAGACTGATCTCGGGCCTCCAGCACGACGTTGTTGAGGAGCTTGCGCCCACCTCGAATGACGATCCCAGCGGGTTGCGCCCTTTCTTCGGCGTCCAGAGAGACCCGGTCCTCCCCCCAGCGCCCGTCGCCGGAGTCCTGCAGCGGGATGGGATCCGAGAAGGGCAGATCGAGCCTGGTGCGGGCCTGGTCGAGATCGAAGCTGCGGATACTCAAGCCAGTCGTCCCGGGTGGGACGGCGAAGCGTACCTCGGCGACGCGGTCGGCTCCGGCCGGGATGCGGATGGTTGGCCGAAGGCTGAGCAGCACAACCCCCTCGGTCTGGACGCTCGTCTTGGGGTCGGCGCTGACGGCGACGTCGAACAGGTTGCCGTCGTCTCCCTCCAGCCCCTCGGCGACCAGGGTGAAGACCCAGTCGTCGCCGACCCGCTCGCCCTGATCCGGGCTGAAGGCGCCCAGATTGTGCCACTGTCCGTCGGTGCGCGGATCAGCACCGAATACGGCCTCGGCCAGAAGCCTGGCGCCCTTGCTGTCCGCATCGCCGCCGAAGAGGGCAAAGCGAGTGCGAGTATTCCAAGGGCCAGTTGGCTCGTCCTCCCCGCCGCCCACGTCCGGATCGAAGATGCGCAGGTGCAGGGGTTGGGTCACCGAGGCGCGGACACGAATCGAGACCAGCTCCCTGAAATCGTCATCACCCTTGCCCGGCCCGGCGTCGGGGCCGAAGGTCACCAAGCGCGCCCTGTCCAGGGCGATGGTGTCGAGACCGATGAGGAACGCCAGAAGAAGAAAGAGGGGCACCCCATAGCGCCGAGTCTTGTCAGTCAAGCTCCACCTCCCGGCGATTGCCGAGATAATCCTCCAGGACCAGGCTGCGCAGCCGAGCAGACTGGATCGCCGCTGGTTGCAACAAGACCCGATCGCGATGACAGGTCCGATCGGCACAGCGTCGAGCGACCCCCAGATGGGTGTCCCCCTGGACCTCCAACCGATAGGGGATCGCGGCGACCACGCCGGTCGCGTCCTGGGCCCGGATCTCCACCTCGAGCACCCCGCTCGCACCCGAGGTCCCTCGTCCGATCAGGCGATGGCCGACGAGACCGGGCGGATCCTGGTCGAGCACGACGGTCTCTTGCCACAGCCTCTGGTTGCCGACCTGGTCGCGGGCCTCGAGCAGGATCAGATTGGGTCCCGACTCGAGTGGAACCTCCAACCCGAAGCGACCCTCCGGCGACAGTGCGACCGGCCGCGTCCCCGCGATCAGACGGCTTGCTCCCTCGACCTGCCCCGCCAACAAGAGCATGGGGTCAGAGGTACGATCGGGCGGCGCCGAGTCCAGATGAATCAGCGGCGCCGTCGTGTCCAGCACCACCTCCAGACGACGCTGGACGCGCTGGCCCAAGGGACCCTGGCCCTCGAGCATGAGCTGGGAGACCCCGACCGCGGCCGGGACCGTCAAACTGAAGCCACCCTCGGCGTCGGCGACGGCCGAGGCCCCGAACCCCGGCGGCTCGAGTGACTGGAGACGAATCCGGCTGCCCGCGAGCGTGCTGCCTCGAAGCGTGAAACGCGGACGGTTCACGACCAGACGCCCCTGGGCGTCGCGAGGTAGCCCCTGGGCGAGCTCCAGCGGCAGCCGCTGCGTCTGCGAGAAATGGAGGATACGTTCCACGCGGCTGAGATTGCCGGCAGGATCCCGGGCCTCGAGGAGCAACTCATTGGCGCCTTCGTCCAGCGGTTGCTCGACGGCGAAGCGGCCGTCGTGACCGACCTGGATGGGTTCACCGTTCAGCATGAGGCTCGCCCCGGACTCGGTCCGACCCGCCACCGCCACACGGGGTTCGCGGCTGAGATGCCCCTCCGGGGGCGCTTCCAGTACCAGGTAAGGCGGCGTCTGGTCCCAGCGCAGACGTAGGCGTCGGCTATCGCTGGCCGGACCCGGTAGACCGGAGGCATCGATGGCAGAAACGCGCCAGTAATACAAGCCCTCCTCCGCGATAGGCAGGTAGTAATGCGTCTCCTCGATCGCCGTCATGGTGAACAGCAGTCGCGCGAAGTCCCGATCCAGCGCCACCTCGAGCCAATAGCCCACGGCATCCGTCTCGGCCTCCCAGCGAAAGCCGACACCCATGTCGAAGAGCACCTTCCCATCCGGCGGGCCCTTCAGTTCAGGGGATGGCAGTAGATCGACCGGTGCCAGGGGCGGTCGGTCGCGCTCGACCAGGGTTCCCTGATTCCGACGCACCGCCACCGTGTCGCCACCGACCGAGACCTGGATCTCTCCGTCATAGTTCGCGAGGCGGGTGCGATCGGGCGTCTTCTGGAGCCAGTAGTGATTGGAGCGCACCCGGGTCTCGATACCCGGCACGGCGACCGCGACCGACTGGCGTGCCGCCCCCGGGGCGATGAGCGCGCGGACGTCGCCGGTGTAGAGCACCAGGTCGACCGCTTCTCGACGCGTCAAGCGGTCGCGACGGATGCGCCGGATGGCCAACTGTGCATGCTCGCTCATCCGCACGGAGCTGGCGTCGCGGAACCGAACCACCGCGAAAGACGCGGCGAGGGTGCGCAAACGCTCACGCTCCGCCAGCAGCGTCTTGATCGCAATGGCAGTCCAGTCGAACTCGGAGGGGCGCCGCCGCTGGACGGTGCCACCGGCCTCCTGCAGGACCGCTTCGGCCGCGACATCGCGGTCACGCCGACTCGTCTCCAGCGCAGTCCGAGCAGCGGCAATGCCGCTGCGCGCCAAGTCGACCGCCTCGTCCAGCGCCCCGCGACGCCGGGCCTCGAGGGCCGCCGCCTGATCCCTCATCGCCTGCGCAATGGTCTCGGTCGCGAAGACCTGGGCACCGGCATGGGTGGCTCGATAGATGAGGGCACGCAGCTCGCGCAGGGCCCGATCGAGCTCGCGGATCGCCTTCGCCGGGATACGAAGCGCCATTCCAGGGCGCAGTTGGTCGGCCGAATCCAGCTGATTGGCGCGCAGTATTTCCGGCCAGGCATCCGGGTCACCGAGATGGATCTCCGCGAGACCACGCAGGCTGTCGTCCGGCCGCCAGGTCAGGGCGATCGGATCGTCCTGACCCAGGGCGGATGCTATCAGTAACAAGCCACCAGCGAGGCCGAACAAGCGGATCAGCAGAAGAGACATCGGGATCTTGGCTGGTAGCTCCGCGGCATCGGGGACGCGACTGCCTCAGTCACATGGTTCTCAGTCACATGGTTCCAGGGGGGCGGAACCGGAAGGACCGAGGCGGGCCTCTTGGCCAAGGAGACACTGGAATCGCTCGGCGCTCAAGGGCCGACCAAAATAGTAACCTTGGATCAGGTCGCAATGACGCTGCGCCAGGAATGCCAACTGGTCGCTGTTCTCCACCCCCTCGGCAATGGTCTTGAGACCGAGGCTCCGTGCGAGTGCGATCACCGCACCCACGATCATCGCATCGTTCTGGTTGCTGCCGATGCCCATCACGAATTCCTGGGCGACCTTGACATAATCGATCGGCAGTCGCCTCAGATAGGCAAGCGACGAATAGCCCGTCCCGAAATCGTCGATCAAGACCTGAATCCCCATCTCCTTGATCTCGGACATGAGCTTGAAAGAGCGTCGCGTGTCTTCCAGCAGCACCCCCTCGGTCAGCTCCAGGCCCAGATAGCCGGCATCCAGATGCGACCCCTCGAGACATTGGCGAACCTTGCGGAAGAAATCGGGCCGCCGGAACTGAATCGCCGATACATTGACCGATGCGGACACCTTGGGGAGGCCAGCCAGGTGCCAGGCTCGGGTCTGGCGGCAGACGCTGTCCATCACCCAATCTCCGAGGGCCACGATCAACCCGGTCTCTTCGGCCAATGGAATGAACTCGCTCGGCGAGGCGACGAACCCGCCTTGCTGATCGGGCCAGCGCAGCAGCGCCTCCGTGGCAACGATGCGGCCACGCTCGATGTCCACCTGAGGTTGGTAGTAGACCTCGAGCAAACCGCCGTCCACCGCCCGGCGCAAGCGCCCGTCCAGCGAGAGCTTGCGGACCGCTTTCGACTTGAGATCCGCGTCGAAGAACCGGTAGTGGCCACGCCCCTCCTCCTTGGCCCGATACATGGCCATGTCCGACTTGCCGATGAGCTCGGCAACCTCGAAGCCGTCGTCCGGAATCAGGCTGATCCCGATGGTGAGCCCCACATAGAGCTCGTTCTCCAGCAACTGGAACGGCGCGGCGAACGTCCCGATCAGCCGGGTCGCGATGGCAGCAACGGCCTGCCGGTCCCTCACATCCCTCACGACGACCAGGAACTCGTCGCCACCCAGACGCGCCGCCATCTCTCCCTCTCCAAGGCATGCGCGCAGACGTGCCGCGGCCTTGACCAAGAGTCGGTCCCCCACGGCGTGGCCCAGACTGTCGTTGACGTTCTTGAAGCGATCCAAGTCGAGGAACAGGAGGGCGACGCGCTCACCACCATGCCTGGCCTCGTCGAGCGCCCGCGGCAGGTGCTCCAGCACCATACGCCGGTTGGGCAATCCGGTCAGGGAGTCGTGATGGGCCAGATGATCGAGTCGCTGGTGACTCTCGGCCAAGCCGCGAATCATGAAGTTGAGCTGCTGCGCGAGCGCGCCGATCTCGTCACGACGCGCCACACCCTGAATGCTCACCCGGAAATCACCCCGACCGACCCGACGGGTGACCCGGGCCATCTGTCGAATCGGTCCAGCGATACGGTTGGCCAGCACCCAGGCGCCAACGATGGCAGCCGCCATCCCCAGCGCCAACCAGAACACCAGGTCGTGCTGCATGCGATCGACCGCCGCATAGGCCTGCTGCTCAGAGGCCGCAACCAGGACGGTCCAGGGTGGGTTCTCCATGACCCCGACGGCCACCAGCATCGCCGCACCCTCCTCGGTTCGGAAGGGCGCAACCACCACAGTCCCGCTCGGCGTGGTCGGCGGCTCGCGACCGAGCGCCGCCAGTCCCGCGGCAGGCGGAGGCCGATCCCCGGAGAACAAGGGTGCACCCTGAGGGCCCAGGAGCCAGACGCCGCCGCCACTGACGAAGTCACGCCCTGCCAGGCCCCGCCGCAGCTCTCCCAGGTCGAGATAGGCGACCAAGAGGGACTCCTGACCGGCGATGGGTTCTCGCAATCGCACACTTAGCGGCAGAAGCCAGGCGTCGAGACCGGACAAATAGAATGGCTCGCCGACCTCGACCCCTCCCTGCGCCTGAAGCGCCGACACCGACTCGACAGGCATCGCCAGCCCCTGGGCCGGGAGCACCTCGGCTCGATCCAGCCGCGCCTTGAAACGCTGTTTGAACAGATAGACCGGCGGTCGGCCGGCAACGACCAATTGCAGGGCCTCGAGCCCCTGGAGGTCCTCGACTCCGCTATGAAGCAGAGCCACCTTGCCCTCGACCGGCAGGGTCAGGTGATCCAAGCCCGCCCTGAGAAGGGACAGGGTCTGCAAGGCAGGCTCCAGGGTGAGCCGAATCTCGTCCATGAGACTCCCCGCGGCCGCGATCAAGCGATCATTGACCACGCTCTTGAGTTCACCGCGCGTGGCGTCGATCATGGAGAGGCTGGAGACCAGCAGCGGCAGCGCCGCCAGAAGCACAGAAAAGAGGACGATCTTGCCCCTCAGCCCAAGGATGAACACCGGCGCAGGAGCCGCGGACCGGGACGATGCGGCTGGTCGCGGAAACGAGCGCTCTGGCAACTCTGGGGCGTCGGTCTGCATGCCATCTGGCCAGGTTGTTCCTCTGGGCAGGTTTATCTTATTCACCAGAGGCCGGTATGACCCTGGGCGTAGCATCGCAGATTGATTGGCCGGGGCCAACCGGACAGCTGTCGGGCTCGATGGCACAGTTCGCCGAGATCGAGGCATCGAGCCGCCGGCTGCGTCCCGGGCCTTGGCGAACCGATCGCTGCCGCGAGGCATGGCAGACCCTGACCCGAGGCCCTCGATGAGCCGCAACGACCGCAGCGCAGAGGACGGAAAGCGCCTTCTCGTCCGCCTGATGTCGGCCTTTCTACTCCTCTCCGCCTTGCCCCTCGCGGGGCTGGCCGGGCTGCACTTGCTCGCCTTCGAGCAGTCCCTGCGGGAGACCACCCTGCTCAATCTGTCATCCATCGCTGACAAGAAGGTAGACCAGATCGACGCCTATTTGAACGAGCGTCTCACCGACAGCCGTGTGCTTGCGATGGCGACCGCCACCCGCGAAGCGATGCGGACATCCGCGGGGCTCGCGCAGGGACGCAGCACCTCGGATTCGGCCGTGGCGAGTTTCCGTGCTGATCTCCAGGCCCTCTTCGACGCGGGTGACTACGAGGATCTCATGCTCGTCGACACCTCCGGCAATCTCCTGTTCTCCTTTCCACGCGAGGCCGATCCCGGTACCAACCCCTTCAGCGGCCAGGATGGCGACACCCAGCTTGCACGCGCATACCGCGAGGCCATCGCGCTTTCGGAAGGCCAGACCACGCCCGCCGCACTCCACACCGCGTCCGACGGCCAGCCGGTCATCTTACTGGTCTCCCCCGTGCTCGCCGCGGGTCAACTGCTCGGTACGCTGGTCCTGCGACTCGACCTGGATAACTTGATCGCGGTCGCCAGCGACACCACAAGCCTGGGGCAGACCGGCGAGACGGTGCTGGCGCAGGCCGATCAAGGCCAAGCGCTCTATATCGGGCCGCTTCGCCATCGGCAGGACGCCGCCTTGCATCCCAGGATGGCACTCGAGAGGACACCCCCAACGACGCAGGCCGCCCTCGAGGGCACACATGGCAGCGGACTGACCTGGGACTATGCCCTGAACGAGGTCGCCGCCGCCTGGCGCCACCTGCCCGCATTGGGCTGGGGCATGGTGGTCAAAATGGACGCACAGGAGGCACTCGCACCCGCCCGTCGGCTGCGAGACGACAGCCTGACCACACTCGCGCTGTTCCTGCTCCTCGCCGGTACGGCTGCCTTTTGGTTTGGCCGCAGCCTTAGCCATCCGATCCAACGCCTGGCTGCCGCGACACGACGCATCGCCGCGGGCGATCTGGGCGAGCGCGCGGCCATCGCCGGGTGCCGCGAGTTACGCGGGTTGGCCACGAGCTTCAACCGAATGGCCGATCGGTTGGCAGAAGAGCAGACGCGCTTGGAGGAACGAGTGACCGAGCGTACCCGGGCGCTGCGCGAGAGCCAGAGCCGCTACGAGGAGAGCGAGAGGAATCTCGAGCGCGCCCAGAAGGTGGCTCGCATCGGAAGCTGGCACCTGGATCTAGCCGGCCATCGCCTCGAGTGGTCGGAGGAGACCTACCGAATCTTCGGGGTAGACGCGCGTACACCGCTGTCCTACGAGGTCTTTCTGAAGTGTGTCCACCCGGACGATCGCGCCTCGGTCGACGCAGCCTGGCGGGCGACCCTGAAGGGAGCCGAGTATGCGATCGATCATCGCATCCTGGTCGGCGACGGGACCAAATGGGTTCGCGAGCAGGCCGAGCTGTTGTTCGACACCGAAGGCCGGTTGTGGGCAGGCATTGGCACCGTGCAGGACATCACCGCCCAGGTGATGACCGATCAGGCACTGCGCGCCTCGGAGGAGCGTCTACGCAGCATCTTCGAGCGCGCCAACGCGGGTATCGCCTTCACAGACCGAGAAGGCAACCTGATCAAAGTCAACGCCTGTTTCGCCAAGCTGGTGGAATATCGTCTCGAGGAGCTGCGAGGCATGAACTTCGCCTGCTTCACTCACCCGGATGATCTGGCAATAGAAGTCGGGTTGCTCGATGAGATCGAAGAGGGGGCGCGCGACGAGTACCGGCTCGAGAAGCGCTATCTCACCAAGTCCGGTAAGTTGCTGTGGGTGGACATCGCCGCCTCGGCCGTCCGCGACCAGCGGGGAACACCCATCAATTTTGTCGGACTCGTCGTCGACATCACCGAGCGCAAGCGGGCCGAGCAGGCGCTCGCCGAGCAACATGAGCAGTTGGCCCGCTCCAACGCCGAGCTGGAGCAGTGCGCCTACATCGCCTCGCACGATCTCCGGCAGCCGCTGCGCATGGTCAACAGCTATGTGCAACTCCTCCAGCGGCGGTTGGACCCACACCTGGACGAGGAAACGCGCCAAATGATGGGATTCGTCACCGAGGGAGCCGTGCGCATGGATCAGATGTTGGTCTCTTTGCTCGAGTATTCGCGGGTAGGACGCATGGACGAGCCGTTGGCGCCGATCGAGAGCCGTGGCGCGATCGAGGAGGCGCTCAGGTTTCTCGGACCGGCGATCGCGGAGGCCCAGGCCGAGATCAGGCTGGAGGGCGACTGGCCTCGGGTCCTTGCCAACCGCAACGAGTTGACCCGGCTGTTCCAGAATCTGATCGGCAACGCCATCAAATATCGGGCGCGAGAGCGCCGACCCCTGGTGACCCTGAGCGTGGCGTCAAACGCCGAGTTCTGGCAGTTCTGCGTCGAGGACAATGGCATTGGTATCGACCCGACCCAATTCGAGCATCTGTTCAAGCTCTTTCAACGCCTGCACGGCCGCGAAACCTACGAAGGTACCGGCATTGGACTGGCGGTTTGTCGCAAGATCCTGGATCGACATGGCGGGCGCATCTGGGTGGAATCGAGAGGCGCAGGGCGCGGTAGCCGCTTCCGGTTCACACTGCAAAGGGCGGGCTGAAGCGCCTGCAGCGTACTTTCGTGGCAAAGGCGGTTATGCTTTAGCCAATGAGCGGATCGCCGGTGATCAGCCATGACCCTCGAGCAATCCTTGTTCAACCTCTTGCTGGTCGAAGACGAGCCGGCGGATGCCCATCTGGCCCACATGGCGTTCGCGGAAGGTCGGTTGCCAGTCAAGCTGCACCATGTGCGCGACGGAGTCGAGGCGCTCGCCTTTCTCCAAGGCGAGACGCCCTACGCGGATGTACCCCATCCGGACCTGATCCTGCTCGATCTCGACATGCCTCGCATGCCTGGACTCCAGTTCCTTCAAAGGATGAAATCCATCCCTGGTCTACGCAGCATTCCGGTCGTGGTGCTGACCACCTCCGAGGCCCAGAGCGACATCCTGGCCTCCTACGACCTCGGCGCATCCGGTTTCGTCGTCAAGCCGCTGGACGTCGATGTCTTCGTCGAGGCGGTTCGCAAGCTGTGTGATTACTGGATCGCGCTGGTGCGGCATCCGGCCCGCCAAGGTTGAGGAGATGACGATTTGAGTGGCCCAGACCAACCACAAGCCTCTCCCCTGAGGGATTGCGGCGGCTTCATCTCGCCCGACCGCTCGGCGGTCGTACTCATCGTCGAGGACGAGCCGGGGGACGCACACTTGATCCGGTGGCAATTGACCGAGCCGGGCGCGTGTAGCTTCGTCGTTCACTTGGCCGCCACCCTTGAAGAGGCGACCCAGCTGATCGATCGCGAGGATCTGCACCCCGATATCGTGCTGCTCGACCTCAACCTGCCTGACTCCAGCGGCGTGGCCACGGTCGAGCGTTGCCGCCGTCTCGTTTCGGATGTACCGGTGGTGGTGCTGACTGGACTCGAGGACCAATGCGCGATCGCAGCGGCCATCGAGTGCGGGGCGGACGACTACCTGGCCAAGGGCACCGAGGCCGACACGCTGCGCAGAGCGATCCGCCACGCCATCCTGCGTCATCTGCGCGATACCGAGGCCCGCTTGGCGGCCACGGTCTTCACCCACGCCCGCGAGGCGATCCTCATCACCGGCCTCGACGGGACCATTCTCGACGTCAACGACGCCTTAACCAGAATCACGCGCTATAGTCGGGACGAAGCCGTTGGCCAGAATCCTCGGATCCTCCAATCGGGCCGACATCCGCCGGAGTTCTATGGGACCTTCTGGGACGGCCTGCTCAGTCGCGGGCAGTGGCATGGCGAGATCTGGAACCGCCGCAAGGACGGCACGCTCTTCCTTGCCCTATTGACCGTCACTGCCGTGCGGGATGCACGAGGGCGGACGCGCCATTATGTCGGCCTCTTCTCCGACATCACCCGCGAGAAGGAACAGCAGCAGAGACTGGAGCACCTTGCCCACTATGACCCCTTGACCAACCTCCCGAACCGGGCCTTGCTGGCCGACCGACTGCACCGGGCGATGATTCGCGCCCAACGCCAAGGGCATCGGCTCGCGGTCGCTTATCTTGATCTGGACGGCTTCAAGGCCATCAACGATGCCCATGGTCACGAGGCCGGTGATCGGCTACTGGTGGCGGTCTCTCACCAGGTCAGCCTTGCCTTGCGCGCAAGCGATACCCTGGCGCGTCTCGGTGGCGATGAGTTCGTCATCGTCGCCAGCGACCTCGGTGACCCCGCAGCGGTGGTGAGCCTGCTCGAGCGCCTCTTGAACGCCGCCGCCGCGCCCGTTCAGGTGGGGGACGTCGTGCTCCAGGTCTCTGCCAGCCTCGGGGTCACCTTCTATCCCCAGGCCGTACCCTTGGACGCGGACCAGCTGCTGCGCCAAGCCGACCAGGCCATGTATCAGGCCAAGATGGCTGGAAAGAACCGTTATCACCTGTTCGACGATGTGCAGGATCGTGCCGCGCGCGGTCTCCAAGAGAGCCTGGAGCGAATCGCGCGTGCACTGAGCGCGGATGAGCTGGTGCTCCATTATCAGCCAAAGGTGAATATGCGTACTGGGCAGGTCGTGGGTGCCGAGGCCTTGGTCCGCTGGAACCATCCGCAGCGTGGCTTGTTGCCGCCGGCCGAGTTTCTGCCCATGGTCGAGGGGCATCCTCTCGCGGTCGAGCTCGGCGAGTGGGTCATGGCCACGGCCCTGAATCAGGTCGAGGCTTGGCGCGACCAGGGGTTGCACCTCCAGGTGAGCGTGAACGTCGACGCACGCCATCTCCAACAGCCCGATTTCGTGCAACGGCTACAAGACCGTTTGAATGGGCACCCGGATCTGGAGCGCGGGACCCTGGAGATCGAGGTCGTGGAGACCCGGGCGCTCAATGACATGCCGCACGTATGCGGAATCATGAATGACTGCAAGGCGATCGGTGTGAGCTTCGCGCTGGACGATTTCGGCACCGGCTATTCCTCGCTGACCTATCTACGACACCTTCCGGCCGAGCAGATCAAGGTCGACCAGAGCTTCGTGCGCGACATGCTCACGGATCCGGAGGACTTGGCCATCGTGGAAGGTGTCCTTGGCCTGGCCGCGACCTTTCGCCGTGTGCCCATCGCCGAGGGCGTGGAGACCGCGGCCCATGGCGAGCTATTGCTCCGGCTCGGCTGCGAACTCGGTCAAGGCTATGGCATCGCTCGGCCCATGCCCGGCAACCAACTCCCGGCATGGGTCGCGAGCTGGCGACCCCATCCCTCCTGGGCGCTGCTCTCGCCGGTGGGTCGCGACGACCTGCAGGTGCATTTCGCCACGGTCGAGCACCGAGCCTGGATCCAGGCCATCGAGGGGCTCGTCCGGGGAAACCGGGAGACGCCGCCCGCGGATGATCGACACGACCAATGCCGTTTCGGTCAGTGGTTGAGCGGCGAGGGACAGACCCACCCTGCCTTCGAGGATATCGATCGGTTGCATCGGCTTTTACACGATCTGGCGAGGGAGTTGCTCGACCTCCACGCGCATGGCCGTGACGCCGAGGCAAGGGGACGATTAGGTGAGTTGACTGAGCTGAGGGACGCCTTCCTCGCGCGGTTGCAGGCCTTGCTCCAATAGGAGAGACATGCAATGGAAACAAGGTATCCTTTGATCCTGGTCGACGCCTCGGGCTACCTCTTTCGCGCCTATCACGCCCTGCCCAAACTGACCAACTCCAAGGGCGAGGCGACCGGCGCCCTCGTGGGCGTGCTCAACATGCTGCGCAAGCTGATCGGCGAGCACCAACCTGACTATATCGGGGTGGTCTTCGACGCCGCCCGCAGGAGCTTCCGCAACGACCTCTATCCGGACTACAAGGCGCATCGCCCCCCCATGCC
Organism: Chromatiaceae bacterium; assembly: GCA_028277465.1. Classification (GTDB taxonomy): domain Bacteria; phylum Pseudomonadota; class Gammaproteobacteria; order Chromatiales; family Chromatiaceae; genus JANQGF01. Next base: position 2,600 of record JANQGF010000271.1, on the reverse strand, counting down.
GGAGGATCTGCGCGAGCAGATCCAGCCCCTTCAGGCGGTCATCCGGGCAATGGGGCTACCATTGCTGGTCGTACCTGGCGTGGAAGCCGACGATGTCATCGGGACCCTCGCGACCCAGGCTGCGGCCCAGGGCATCCAGACCCTGATCTCAACTGGCGACAAGGACATGGCCCAGCTGGTCGGCGAGCATGTCACCCTGGCCAATACCATGACCGATCGCCTCTTGGACCCGGATGGCGTCAGGGAGAAGTTCGGCGTCCCACCCGAACGCATCGTCGACTATCTCAGCCTCACCGGCGACAGCGTCGACAACATCCCCGGCGTGCCCAAATGCGGTCCCAAGACCGCCGCCCGATTGATTGCGGAATACGGCGATCTGGATGGCGTGATCGCCAACGCGGGTGCTGTCTCGGGCAAGCTGGGAGAGAATCTGCGTGCCGCGCTCGATCAGCTACCGCTGGCGCGCGAACTCACCCGCATCAAACGGGATGTCGAGCTCGATCAGGGCCCCGAGGATCTCCGGCCGGCACCGCCCGACCGAGAGACGCTACGTGGTTGGTACCGACGTCTCGAGTCCCGCCGTCTGCTCGCGACCCTGGATGAGGGGACCCAGGATGCGGCATCGGGGGATGACACCAGCTCCGCGGCCCCGGTCCAGGCCGACTATGGGCTGATACTCGCCCCGGATGACTTCGAGACCTGGGTGGCGCGGCTCGAGGCCGCCGAGCTTTTCGCCTTCGACACCGAGACGACTAGCCTCGACTACATGCGTGCCGAGCTGGTGGGCCTGTCGTTCGCCGTCGCGCCTGGCCAGGCCGCCTATGTCCCGCTGGCTCACGCCTATCCGGGGGCCCCGAACCAGCTCGAACGAGACGCCGTTCTGAACCGGCTGAAACCCCTGCTGCAAGACGCGGAACGCGCCAAGGTTGGGCAGAATCTCAAATACGACATGAGCATACTGGCCCGCTACGGGATCGAAATGCGTGGCGTCCGGCACGACACCATGCTCGCGAGCTATGTGCTCGACAGCACCGCGACGCGGCACGACATGGACTCATTGGCCAAGAAGTATCTGGATTACGACACGGTCCATTTCGAGGACATTGCGGGCAAAGGCGTCAAACAGCTCACCTTCGACCAGATCCCCTTGGAGCAGGCCGGCCATTACGCGGCCGAGGACGCAGACATCAGCCTGCGGCTGCATCGCAACCTCTGGCCGCGGCTCGAGTCGACCCCCTCCCTCGCCCAGCTCTATCGATCGGTCGAGATGCCACTCGTGCCCATCCTGTCGCGGATGGAGCGCACCGGTGTGCGTATCGACACTGATCTGCTGGCCGAGCAGAGCCAGGAGCTCGGCCGACGCATCGGCGAGCTCGAGACCCAGGCCTATGCGCAGGCGGGCCGCCGCTTCAACATGGGCTCACCCAAGCAGATCGGGGCCATCTTCTTCGAGGAGCTCGGTCTGCCGGTGATCGCCAAGACACCCAAGGGTGCACCCTCGACGTCCGAGGCCGTCTTGGAGCAACTCGCCGCCGCCGGCCATCTCCTGCCCGGGCTCATTCTCCGGCACCGGGGCCTATCCAAGCTCAAGTCCACCTACACCGACAAGCTACGCCAGATGATCAACCCCGAGACGGGCCGGGTCCACACCTCCTATCATCAGGCCGTCGCCGCCACCGGACGGCTCTCCTCCAGCGACCCCAACCTGCAGAACATCCCCATCCGAACCGAGGAGGGGCGACGCATCCGCCGCGCCTTCATCGCCGAGCCCGGACAGCGACTCCTCGCCGCCGACTACTCCCAGATCGAGCTGCGGATCATGGCACACCTCTCCGGCGACGAACGCCTGCTGGCGGCCTTCGCTCGCGGTCAGGACGTCCATCGCGCCACCGCCGCCGAGATCCTGGACCTCCCACCCGAAGAGGTCACGAGCGAGCAGCGCCGCTCGGCCAAGGCCATCAACTTCGGGCTCATCTATGGCATGTCGGCCTTCGGGCTGGCCCGCCAGCTCGGGATCGAGCGGGGTGCGGCCCAGGCCTATGTGGATCGCTATTTCCAGCGTTACCCCGGCGTCAAGACCTTCATGGAGCGGATCCGTGCCAAGGCACGCAAGGACCGCTATGTGGAGACCCTGTTCGGGCGTCGGCTCTATCTCACCGAGATCGACCACAGCAATCAGAGCCGTCGCGCCGCCGCCGAGCGCACCGCCATCAATGCACCCATGCAGGGTACGGCCGCCGACATCATCAAGCGCGCCATGATCGCGGTCAGCGAGTGGATCCGATTGGAGCACCCGCCGGTCCGCATGCTCATGCAGGTCCATGACGAGCTGGTGTTCGAGGTAGCCGAGGGCAGCGTCGCGACGGCGAGCGATCGGATCCGCTCAGCCATGGAGTCGGCGGCGACCCTGGCGGTCCCACTGGTGGTGGACATCGGCAGCGGCGAGAACTGGGAGGAAGCCCACTCATAACCCTTGCCCACGACAAATCCGTTCTAGCCGGCGGGGGCTGCTTGGTCAGTGCGGGGTTTGGCGTTTGCGCTCATGCCCAGGTAGTCGAAGACACGGCGGAGCTTGCGGGCGAGCTTGTCGATGGTTGCCG
>JANQGF010000191.1 GCA_028277465.1 Chromatiaceae bacterium | reverse complement strand
CTAGTACCCCGTTTCACCTTATTTTGCGTTCTCAGCGCGGCGAGAAGCGGCCAGATGCAAGGCGCGTGGGCGCAGGAATAGCGGCCCCTATTTCAAGCGCGCGCAACGCCGCAGCTGGCCGCTTCTCGCCGCGCCCGCCGGGAGCCCCCCAAAGGCGCCAAGGCGGCGTTACCGCCCTTGGCAATAGAGTGAGCGATTCCCGGCGGGCGGTGCCTTGCCTTGGCGCCTTTGGGGGGCTCTGAGCATGCAAAATAAGGTGAAACGGGGTACTAGATCCGCACCGACAATCCATCGGCCAAAGACAAGCGGTAGGCCCGATAGCCGGGGATGCTGCCGACCAGAAAACCCGCGGCGACCACGGCGCCGAGCAGGATCCATTCGTAAGTCGTCGGACCACCGATGGGGACGAAGATACCGAACCGGCTCTCGATGATTGGCTGTCCCGCGATCAGCGACAGGTAGAGCAATGCCATGCCTGAAAGAACGCCGAGCAGCGTGAGGAACCCCGCCTCGCCCATGATCAACGCAAACACATGTCCGGGTCGCGCGCCGACCGAGCGCAGGATGGCCATTTCTCGGCGTCGCTCGTTGAGACTGGTCAAGAGTGCGGTCAGCATGCCGAAGAGTCCGACAACGACCACGAAGGCCGAGACGATCAGCAAGGCGTTCTCGGCAACGCCGATCAGATTCCAGAGCTGGCTGAGCGCGACCCCAGGCAGGATCGCCAGTAAAGGTTCTTCCAGGTACTCATTGATGTCGCGTTGTACCTGGAAGGTCGCGACCTTCGACTTCAGGCCGACCAGGAAGGCGGTAATCGCCTTCGGGGTCAGGTCCATCGCTCTGGCCTGCTCTGCCGAGATCGACATGCCTGGAATCGGCGCACCGCTCTGCCAATCGACATGGATAGCCTCGATCGCCTCGAGACTGACATGTACGGTGCGATCGACCGGCGTCCCTGTTCGCGCCAGTATCCCAGCGACGCGAAAGGGTTTGTCGTCGTGCCGCGCAAAGCTGACATCGCTGGCACCATGGGCAACGATGATCGCGTCGCCGAGCTGATAACCGAGCTCTTCCGCGACCTCGGCACCGAGTACGGCGTCGTAGAGATCGGCGAACGGCTGCCCTTCCTCGATGGCCAGCCGGCGATCGCGCGCGTAGCGGTAGTGCTCGAAGTAGGCAGCGGTCGTCCCTAATACGCGAAACCCGCGATGGGAATCCCCGAGCGAGATCGGCACTGTCCAGTCAACCTTGGGATGTGCGGCGATGTCCTGATAACTCTGCCAGGAGATGTTGTTGGTCGCATCGCCGATGCGGAACACCGCGTACAACAGCAGCTGCACCGGACCGCTGCGCGCGCCGACGATCAGGTCCGTGCCCGACAGGGTATTGGCGAAGCTCGCCCGCGCCTCGGTGCGCAGCCGTTCGACACCCACCAACAGGGTGACGCTCAGCGCAATGGAAATCACCGTCAGCAGCGCCGTGAAGCGCCGGTTCAAAAGGCTCTTCCAAGCCAGAGACAAGATCGCCATGGCTCAAACCCCCACTGCGTGCTGCGCCGAGCGATTGACGACGGCGAGGTCGACGGTCCGGTCGAACAGGTGCTCCAGGGAGGCGTCATGGCTGACGAACACCAGCGTCGCGCCGGACTCGCGGCATTCGTCGAACAACAGTCGGATAAACGACTCGCGTCGATCCGAATCCAGAGAGGAGGTCGGTTCGTCGGCGATCAGCAGCTCGGGCGAGCCCATCAAGGCGCGGGCGGCGGCCACGCGTTGCTGTTGGCCGACACTCAGCGTCGTGACCGCCCGCTGATGGAGGTCGGGATGATCCATGTCGAGGTGCTGCAGCAGCCGTCTGGCTTCCGCGTCCAGACCCTTGGACCGCGACAGTGCCGTGGCGCGGCGGCGGGCCGAGAACCGACAGGGAAGGGTCACATTGTCGACCACCGAGAGATACGGAATCAGGTTGAACATCTGGAAGATGTAGCCGATGTGATCGGCACGAAAATGGTCACGCTCGACACCGCCGAGCTGCTCCAAGGCCTGGTCGATGACCCGAACCGAGCCGACGGCAGCCGTCGTCACCCCCGAGATCAGGCTCAACAGCGTGCTCTTGCCACTGCCGCTGGGACCCTTGATGAACAGACGCTCCCCCGGGGCAACCGTCAAGTCTTCGATGGCCAGCACCATGGGTGCGCCCGGCTGCCAGCGGAACTCCAGCCCCTTTACGTCGATGACCAATTCGCCGACCTCCGATTGTTCAAGAGGGGCCCGGTCCACAAGACGCGGCGGGACCGGGCTGTTGCAAGGACGCACCGTTCAGAACTTGACGACATGGTCCTTCGCTGTCAGCTCCGCGGCCCCTTGTTTGGTCTCGATCACGTACTGGACCTTGAGCTCCTCCAGGCCCGAAAAGGCCTCGAACAGCTCGACGGTCAGCTGCGCCAGCTTGTCCGGCGTGTCACACTCGAAGTGATACGTGGCGTCGATGTCCGAATGGGTTTCGCCCTCACCCGCGTGCTCATGCTCGTCCTTTTTCCCATGCTCATGCTCCTCATGGTCGTGCCCTTCCTCTTCCGCGTGCCCCGCGTGCTCGTCGTGTTCCTCGTCAAGCAACTCGGAGGTGACAGTCGCCGTTTCCATACGGCAACCCGCTTCGTCATTGAACTTGAAGAGCCGGTCGCCGTCTTTCAGCGTGGCGACCGCCTTGCCCAAGGCCGCGTGGTCGTCCGCGGATGAGGGTGCATGCTCGAAGCCGACGATGTTGGCCGCCGGGCTATCGAGCTCGATCTGTACCTCGTTGCCTTCGAGTGCCAGGTTCAGCGCGGCGATGCCATGAACGTGGGCACCATGCTGGCGATGCTCCTGATCGTGGTCGTGATCGTGGTCGTGCTTCTCTTCCGCGGACGACCAGGGGCCGATGAGCATCAATGGAGTGGCCAGCGCGGCAGACAGAAGGGTTTGCTTGAGGGACATGGTCTACATCTCCTGTTCACGTGGGTTGACGATATTCGCTGTGCCCTGATCTGATTAGGGCATCATCGGCCTACTGATCCCGCTTCGCGTCGCACTGCGCGCAGGTTCCCAGCACCTCGACGATCGGCCGCTTGGCACGGAATCCGAGGACTTGACCCACGGCCCGCAGGCTCTCGGCCACGCTGGCATCCTCGACCTCGGTCACCTCGCCGCACTCGTCACAGATCAGGAACTGGCTCGCGTGGGGGTGATCCGGGTGCGTGCAGCCCACGAAGGCGTGCAGGCTTTCGAGCTTGTGCACCAGCCCCTGCTCGAGCAGAAAGTCCAATGCCCGGTAGACGGTTGGCGGCGCGGGGTTCTTCACGACGCCGTGCATCTGATCCAGCAACTCATAGGCGCTGATCGGCTTGTCCGAGGCACACAGCAATCGCAAAACCGTCTTGCGTTGCGCGGTCAGTCGCACGCCGCGCTCGCGACACAGGACCTCGGCGCGCTCCACTACCCGGTTCACCATTTTGTTAGTCACGAAGCGCTTCCCGGGGCCCATGGCGCGCAACGGCCAATCGGGCGCGGCGACGGTCGAGGGCCTGCCTGAAGGTTGCCGATAGCACGTAGACGGCGCCCGCCAGCAATGCCGTGGCGACCGCGGTCTGCAGGAAGGCGTGTTGCGACAATGCTTCGAGCCAGGTCGTCATGGTGATCGATGGGGATTAGCGCACGTGCGCGATCATGCGCACGTTTTCCCCGTAAAGCTCCTGGATCACCCCGCTATTGACCGGATCGGTACGATGACAGACCAGCGTCCGGTTCACGCAGGCGACCCGGCTCACGTAGCGGGAGATGAACGCGATGTCGTGGGAGACGACCAGGATGGTCATGCGCGCGTTGAGCGTCTTCAGCAGATCGAAGATCTCGCCTTCGAGGCGCTGGTCGATATTCGCCGTCGGCTCGTCGAGGATCAGGATGCGGGGCTCACCGACCAGCGCCCGCGCCAGCAGCACGCGCTGCAACTGGCCACCGGACAGGCTGCCGATCTGCCGCTTCGCGATGTCGCCCGCCTCGACCTCGGCCAGGGCGTCGTGCACCGCTTCTCGATCGGTACTGGATCGCCACCTCGGCCACAATGCGTCGAGGAGCGCGCCGTTCCGATTCATCCTCATCCGGCCCAACTGCACGACCTGCTCGACCGTGATCGGGAAATCACGCGGGAAGCTCGGGTGCTGCGGGACATAGCCCAGCAGCCTGCTCGCCGCGCGCGGTGACCGGTCGAGCACGCGAACAGTGCCGGACTGTGGTTGCAAAAGGCCCAGAATCAGCTTCAACAGCGTGCTCTTGCCGCCGGCATTCGGACCGACGATGCCGAGAAACTCGCCTTCGTCGACCTGCAGATCGATCCCGGACAGCGTCGGCACGCTGCCGTAAGAGAAGTTCAACGCGCCAATATCGATAACCGGGCTCAAGGCGTAAGCGCCTGTGCAAACTCGCGACCGACCCGGCGCAGGTTGTCGACATAGTCTGCGGCCAGTGGATCGACGGCGATCACGGTGCCGCCGATCGCCTGTGCCACCTGGCGAGCCTGGCGCTTGTCGAACTGCGGCTGCACGAAGACCACCTTGATCCTGTCTTCTCTCGCCTGGTCGATCAGCGCGGCCAGCCCGCGTGCCCCGGGCTCCTTGCCCTGGTGTTCGATCGACACCTGGGTGAGCCCGTAGGTGTCGGCGAAGTAGCCCCAGGCAGGATGAAACACCATGAACCTGCGGTTGGGCAGTGGATCGAGCAGCATGTGCAAGTCGCGATCGAGGATGTCCAGCTCGCCCACGAAGGCATCATGGTGACGGGCGAACGTCGCAGCATACTCGGGGGCCAGCTCGGTCAGCTTGTCGCGAATGACGCCGACCATGTGCCTGACCAAAGGCGGGCTGGTCCACACATGAGGATCCTGCTCGTGGTCTCGGTCAAGTTCGGGTGCGTGTGCGTCGTGCTCGACTTCGCTTTCAGGCCCGTGATCATGATCGTCTTCCGAATGCTGCTCGTCGCCATGCCCGTGCTCGTCGTGCGCGTGCGCCTCCAACTCGCGCAATGCGATGCCGTCGCGAGCGTCGATCACCTGCATGCCTGGATTGGCCGATCGGATCCGCTCCATCCACGCATGCTCGAACGGCACCCCCGTACGAACATACAGGACTGCTCCCGCCAATGCGGTTATCTGCTGCGGGGTGGGATCGTAGGTGTGCGGGTTGAAGCCGGGGCGCACCATTGCACGCGCATCCACGTGCTCCCCGCCGATCTTCTCGACGAAGGTCTGGATCGGGATCACGCTGGCGAACACGCGCAACGGCTCAGCGAAGCCCACGGCCGGCATGAGCAGCAACAGCAACAAGATTTTTCGCATGGAGATTCCTCCTGGTTTGAAGATCATCGGCGCTGGCTGGTGTGGGTTGGCCTACAAAGCGTTGGTGGACTGCCGGGAGTGCAACACTATAACATGTCGCTGGATCCACGGACGCTGCTCAGTGACCCGCACCTGTCTGCCGCTCGCGCAGCTCGCGCCGCTCCTGGGCCTCCACACAGAGCGTCGCGACGGGGCGGGCTTCGAGCCGCGCCAAGCCGATGGGCTCGCCGGTTTCCTCGCACCAGCCATCGCTGCCGTCGTCGATGGGAGGTCCGCTGTCGGAGGACCTGAGGGGTTGTGCGTGACGCACCCGTTCGCTGTCCTGCATCGCCATATCACCCTGTCATTGGGTTGAATGCCGAGGCCACAGTGGCCGGGGTCATTACCTGGTCCAGCGGGGCCTTGCCGAAGCTGGCGTCAATGATCGGAGCATGGCGATTGAGCTGGCGCGAGGCATGTCGCAGTCGTTCGCGCTCGGCACCGGTGATCAGGTCGATCTTGTTGAGGACGATGACATCGGCGAACTCGACCTGGTCGATCAACAGGTCGGGAACGGTGCGCGCATCGTCCTCGCCGAGTGACTCGCCGCGCGCCTGAAGACTGTCGGCACGATCGAGGTCGACACTGAAGCTGACCGCATCAACCACCGTCACCAGGGTTTCCGGGCGCGCCACATCGGACAGACTGGCGCCCTCTTCGTCCCGAAAGGTGAAGGTCTCGGCCACGGGCAGCGGCTCGGAGATGCTGGTCGACTCGATCACCAGGTAATCGAACCGGCCTTTTTTCGCCAGCCGGCTGACCTCGACCAGCAGGTCCTCGCGCAGCGTGCAGCAGTTGCAGCCGTTGCTCATCTCGACCATCTTCTCCGCGGCACGGTTGAGCTGGATCTCCTTGTTCACCAGCTCGGCGCCTCCGCACCCCGTGGGAGCGCCGCCCCGGCGCGACGAGCCCAGCCGCCGAGCGTCGCGGCGAGGCGCCGCTCCCACGTACACCCTGCCCCTCGCGTCCCGCTCCGAGCTGACCGAGTGGAATTGATGCCCAGCCATTCACCCTGAAATAGAGCGGTTAGCTTCCAGCCGCCAGCTTCTTAAAATCAGTCTGTTAGCCGGCGCCAGGTGTCCGCCCGGGCTCACCCGCCAGTTGAAGGCTTCAACCAGCGAGGACCTCGGCAAACCAACGGCTGGAGGCTGATCGCTGGCACCTGACTGCTCTTTCTAGGTTCAACGCAAGAGCAAGTCATCGAGGCTGTCGGCGGTGAGGATACGCGCGACCCAGAGATCCAACTGCGCATCGCTGACCTGGCTCAGGCGCGCATCGGCCCAGTCAGGCAGCTCACCGAACTTGAGCTCGATCAGCTTCCGTAGCGTGCCTTCGATGCCTTCATGGCGTCCTTTCTAGCGTACATGCGCCGAGCAAAGGCCTCCTCGGCCTCGCCCTGCACCTCGACATGGACCAGCACCCAGACCTCACTGCCGTCAGCGGCGAAAACCTTCACGGTATCCTGAGCATTCCTGGCAGAATCCAGCAACGAATCGTCGATCGCGACTATTATCTCTCCTCGCATGCGGAGGTGTGCATGGAATACGGCGAAAGGTATTTTCACGCCACCACTCTGGACAAGATCGACGCATTGCTGAAGAGGCAACATCTCGTACGCGCCCGATTGAATGTAGAAATCGTTAATATGGCGCAAGCATTGACCCAACAACTGAATTCAGGATCTGGCCGAGAATAGTCTCCCGAGCGGCTCGAGGACATCATCATCATGCCCCGCGCACGAACGCGTCCCGCCCAATACAGTGACCTCTTCTCACTGCCGGAAACGCTGGTCGGCGAGATCATCGACGGCAAGCTTTACACCCATCCTCGACCCGCACCCAAGCATGCTCTTGCAGCGTCCTCGCTGGAAATGGATCTGGGCACTCCGTTCCATCGCGGTCGTGGTGGCCCGGGCGGTTGGTGGATCCTGGTTGAGCCCGAGCTGCATCTGGGCGCCGACATCCTGGTTCCGGATCTCGCCGGATGGCAGCGCGAGCGTCTTCCGCGCCTCCCGGAAACGGCCTGGTTCGAGCTGAGGCCCGATTGGGTCTGTGAGGTTCTTTCCCCCTCGACGGCCAGGACGGATCGGATGCTCAAGATGCCGATCTATGCGGCCAATGGCATTCCCGATTGCTGGCTGGTCGATCCCAATTCCAAGACCCTGGAGGCGTTCAGGCTCAAGGATGGCCAATGGGTGTTATTGGCGAGCTTCGTGGACGACGCAGAGGTGGTCGCCAAGCCCTTCGCGGCGGTGCCCTTTGCGCTCGATGCACTCTGGGAAGCATGACATGGGCGAGAAGATGGCGGTTTGTGACGATTGGCCGGGACCGCCACCGCCTTCGCTCGCGACACCGCTCCACGGTGTCGCGCCAAGAGCCGCACCCAAAAACAATGCAATGCACAACAATTAACTCTTGTTGTAGGTCGCCATAGCAGATTTACAGAATCGAAACACTACCCCTCAATGCAGGAACGGGAAACAGAAGCATGGTCGGAAGTCGGCTAAGCGGCTCGGTCTGAAAGCAGTCACTGCTGGGTGACTGATCTGAGGCAGTAGGATCCCAAGAGCCGCCATTCAGGCCAACCTGCTTGGGCGTCGCTTCAACGCCGATTGCGGCCAATGAGACCCAAGAGCGCGGTTGCTTGGACTTGGCCGAAAGCGGACCCGTGAACGGGATTGCTGTGTAGCAAGTCTGACGACGTTTCCGACAACGGAGAAAGCGAAGAGGCATCGGTTCACGTCTTGCAATCAGGAACATGCGTGATTGCAAGACTCGATCCCGTCACGGAGATTCAGGATGTAAGGCGATTTCTGTCAATGTTCATACCATCTGACTTGTCTTGACGCCCGCCTTCGGTGTTGCGCCACCAGTCACATAGCCCGGCGATGCTCCTGGTGGCGCTCCTTGAAGGCGAGCCTCAATCCGGCGCCATCTGGTATAAACATTTCCGGCAATCGTCTAAGGAGTCAGATTCCTTTTAAGGCGATTTCTGTCAATTCTCATCCCAGGACGGAACGGTTCTAGCGCTCCCCGAACGTTGAGCCATAGGGTTAGCTCCAATTCTGGACTTTCCCCACCACGGCCGGTATAACCTCAGCCCACAGAGTTGAGTCCCCTCCGAAAACCCCCTTTCCCGCAATCGCACCCAACTAGTGCCGGGGGCGCGGAGGCATGCGAGGCATCGCGCGAGTAGCCGGGATGATTTCGGAATCCAGAGGAGGCGATCGTCGGTTTCAGCGAATCATTGGGGTGCGATTAAGCGCTTGCGGGGCAAAGGGCGGTTTTAGAGGGCTTGCCTGCCTTCTCAGGCGGCCATTTCGGCGAGTTTCGCTTGATGGAGGGTGATACGCTGGACATTGATCCAGGCGGCCCTGCAAAATGCCCATAGCTGCACGCGCACCTTGCCTCGGTACTTCAACTTCTTGTTGCGGGTGTGGTAGACGAGCTGAAAGACGCTCGCCTCGACATTGCAGCGGCGGTTGAACAGCTCGCGCGGCAGCGTCTCGGTGCGCCGTCGGCACTCGGCTGCATCGAGCGTCTTGTCGGTGATGTAGCGCCACTTGCCATCGGCGCGGAAGCGATAGCGCCCTGGCTTGTGCTCCTCGGCGCGCTGTTGCTCTCCGGTTTGACGGTCGGTGACGATGACGCCGTCGTCGCTGCGCTGGTAGTCGTAGCGCCCTGGCTTGCCTGGAAAGCCGGTGTAGTAGATGTCCTGGTCGTGCTCATCGGCATCGGCTTCGTTAGCCTCACTGTAGTAGGCGCCGTCGGCGGAGATTTCCTGTGCCGGGGTCTCGAGCACTTGTTCGCTGCGCTGCACGGCGTCTTGTAAATAGCCATTGTCGGGCGCTGTGGCTGGCTCGACCTGGATATTGACGATGAGGTTGAGCGCCTCTTGGCAGGTCTCGGTGAGGTTGACGCTGTAGCCGCGCGCCATCTCGTCTTTCTTTTTGCGGTAGGCAGCGTCTTCGTCATGGGGAGACTGCAGCGAATCGGCGCTGATGTCCTTGGCGGGCTTGAGCGCGATGCGTGACTCCTCTCCCGTCTCTTCGCTCTGGTACGGCTCGAGCAGCCGCCGCTCGATGAGGACATAACGCGGGCTGCTCTTGGCATCGTAGGTCTGATGCAGGCGCTGCAGCAGCGGGCCAAACGCCTCCAGCCAGGCCTGCTTGTCTGCCTCATCAAGTCGATAAATGTGCTGACTCGGGCGCTTGGCGCACAGCTGATCCAAGCGCGCTCTGTCCGCTTCGCTCAGGCAGGCCTGTTGCTCGGCGTTCAGGCTTTTCCAGAACGCTTGCAGGCACCCGATGATCAGCTGCAGGCGGGTGCAGGCCGCCAGGTTGCTGCCG
>JANQGF010000180.1 GCA_028277465.1 Chromatiaceae bacterium | reverse complement strand
ACATGGGCAGGCAGTGTGAGCCAGACGAGCAGAAATGTTCAGAATCGAGGATAAGCTCCTGGACGGGCGGTTAATCAGGGTCAGAACGGTTTCGCCCTGACAGCAAGGCTGGACAGCGGCTATTCGAGCCTCTCAATGGTGCAGTCGACCCGGCTACCGACCTGAGCATCCTCGGAACCGAGACTGGCAGTTACTAACTCCGATACAGACACCCCGAACCGCACCCCCCCGGAACCCTAGACGTTGAACCGAAAGTGAATCACATCTCCGTCTTGGACCAGATAGTCTTTACCTTCCGACCGGAGCTTGCCTCCCTCTCTGGCCCCTTGCTCGCCGTTACAGGAGACGAAGTGATCAAAACCAATGACCTCGGCCCGGATGAAACCACGTTCGAAGTCGGTGTGGATCACACCAGCGGCCTTGGGCGCAGTGATACCTTTCGGTATGGTCCAGGCGCGGACCTCTTTCGGCCCGGCAGTGAAATAGGTCTCTAGCCCAAGCAGCCGATAACCAGCCCGTACCACCCGGTTAAGCCCCGGCTCGTCGAGCCCCAGGTCAACCAGAAACTCATCGCGTTCAACATCGTCCAGCTCGAGGATCTCCGCTTCGATCGCGGCACAGACGGCGACGACCTCCGACCCCTCCCGAGCGGCCAGCGCCTCGACCTCGCCCAGCAGCGGATTGTTGGAGAACCCACCCTCAGCCACGTTGGCGATGTACATCGTCGGCTTCGCCGTCAGGAGAAACAGGTCCCGCAGCTCCAGCAAAGACGTCTCATCGAGACCCATTGAACGCACTGGCTTCCCCGCATCCAGTTGGCAGTGCACTGCTTCGAGCAACGACTTGCGGCTCAGTACCGTCTTGTCCCCGGTCTTCGTCATGCGCTGGACCCGATCCAACGCCTTTTCGACCGACTCCAGATCGGCCAAAGCCAACTCCGTATTGATCACCTCGATGTCACGCAAAGGATCCACTTGACCCGCGACATGGACGACATCGTCATCCTCGAAGCAACGCACGACATGCGCGATGGCGTCGGTCTCGCGGATGTTGGCCAGAAACCTGTTGCCAAGCCCCTCGCCCGTCGAAGCGCCGGCCACCAGTCCTGCGATATCCACGAACTGCATGGTTGTGGGAATCACCTTCTGGGGCTTGACGATACGGGCGATGACCTCGAGCCGCGGGTCCGGCAAAGGCACCACACCAACGTTGGGGTCGATGGTGCAAAAAGGGTAATTCTCCGCCGCGATGCTGGCCTTGGCGAGGGCGTTGAACAGGGTCGACTTACCGACATTCGGCAGGCCAACGATCCCGCACTTGAATCCCATGGCGAGGGTCCGCTCGAAAAGGCCGTGATTCTACCGAATTCGCGTCGGCCTGGGCAGACGCGAATCACTGCTCCCCCGGGGCCTGCGCCGTCAACGCGGCTCGGTCGGGCCGCGGTTATAGCGGTCCTCGAAGCGGACGATGTCGTCTTCGCCGAGATAACTGCCCGACTGGACCTCGATCAATTCCAGCGGGATGCTTCCAGGATTCTCTAGCCGATGGGTGGCACCCACGGGGATGTATGTCGATTGGTTCTCCGTCAGGAGGAAGGATCTGTCGTCGCAGGTTACCCGGGCTGTTCCGGAGACCACCACCCAATGCTCGGCACGATGATGGTGCATCTGCAATGATAGTGATTCGCCGGGCTTCACGATCAGCCGCTTGACCTGGTATCTGGGACCCTGACCGATCGACTCGTAGGAACCCCACGGCCGGTGAACCTGCTGATGGTGCCGGTACTCCTCTCGCTGCTGCCGCCGCAAAAACTGAGTCACCGCCTTGACATCCTGTGCGCGCTCCTTGTGGGTCACCAGGACCGCGTCCGGCGTCTCGACAACGATCAGATCACAGACCCCAATTGCCGCCACCATGCGGTGCTGGGCAATCAAGAGATTATCGTGGGCGTCGTGCAGAAAGGCGTCTCCATCCAACACGTTTCCCGAAGCATCCGGCTCGCGAACGTCCCAGAGGGCTGACCAAGCGCCAACGTCGGACCAGCCGACATCGAGTGGTACCACGACAGCTGGTGGGAGATCATTCGATGCCTCGGCGGACAACCCACCCGAGAGATGCTCCATGACGGCATAGTCGATGGAATCGCTAGGGCAAGCGGCGAAGAGCTCGGAATCGAGCCAGAGGAAATCACCGTCAGCTCTGGCACTGGAGAACGCCTTGATGGCCGCCTCGGCGATATCCGAGCGAAAACGCTCGATCAGACCCGGCCAGAGCGACGCCTTGAGCACGAAGATCCCGCTATTCCAAAGATAATCACCCGACGCCAGATAACCTCGTGCGGTCTCTGCGTCCGGTTTCTCGACGAAACGATCAAGCACATAGGCACGGCCGCTCAGATCCTCCAGGTGATAATCCGGCCCCTGTCGGATATATCCATAGCCGGTCTCTGCCTTGGTCGGGACGATGCCGAAGGTCACGACCGCGCCCTGTCGCGCGATCGTTGCCGCATCGGCGACGGCCGAGCGAAAGCCCACCTCATCTCGAATGCTGTGATCCGCGGGCATGACCAAGAGCACGGGGTCACCATTCTCGACAGCGGCGAGCGCGGCGAGCGACAAAGCAGGCGCCGTGTTACGCCCCTTGGGTTCGAGGATGATGCGGGCGGGACGCCGACCGATCAGCCGCAATTGTTCAGCGACCAGGAAACGGTGGGCGTCGTTGCAGACGACCAAAGGATCAAGCTGCCCCAAGGCCAAGCGGGGATGTTCCGAATCCAATCCATCGAGCCGCTGCACCGTCTCCTGGAGCATGGTTTGCTCACTGGTCAAGGGCAGAAACTGTTTCGGATACGCCTCGCGGGACAGCGGCCAAAGGCGCGTCCCGGAGCCGCCGGAAAGAATGACGGGTTGCAGAGACATGGCGGAGGACCTAATCCGTGGAGCAAGTTGATACGCTTCGAATTAGATCAACCCGACCCTATGTCGGTCAAACCAAAACCCAGGTGGGATGCGAGCGATGAAGTCCGAGCTGACACTCTTGATGCGGTTGCTGAGCGAGACCGCCGCCTCCGAGCTCATGCCCGGGTTTCAACGCACGCGAGCCGAACGCAAGTTGGACGGCAGTCTGGTGACCGCGGTTGATCTGGCCTCGCAGCGTTGTCTTGGCGCGGCGCTCGAACGCGAGTTTCCCGGCATCCCCTTGCTGGGAGAAGAAATGGACGGCGATGAACAAGCGCGCCTACTGCGAGAGGCGGCAAACGGCGTCTGGGTGCTCGATCCATTGGACGGCACCAGCAACTACGTCAACGGCTTCCCCGGCTTCGCCATCTCACTCGCCCTGGTCGCCCATGGAGAGCCCGTGCTGGGCGCGATTCTGGACCCCTTGAGAAACGAGTGTTTCACAGCTGCCAGAAAGGAAGGCGCCTTTCTGAATGGTGAGCCCATCCGTCCTTATGCCATCGGACCCGACTTGGAGGGATGCCTCGCCATGATCGATCTGAAGCGCCTCCCGACCACGTCTCTAGCAGCGATCTTTCGACCGGGCGGCTTCGGCTCTCAGCGCAATTTGGGCTCGGTGGCACTCGACTGGTGCTGGCTCGCGGCCGGGCGCTGTCAGCTCTATCTGCACGGCGCCCAGAAGCTCTGGGACTATGCAGCCGGGCGCTTGATCGCCGATGAGGCCGGCGCAGCTTGGCAGCAGTATCGAACGGATGGTGTCGCGCTGGCCAAAGGGCTGGATCTCGACCCCAGGCTCGCGGTTGCGGCGGCCAATGAAGTGCTCTTGGAACGCTGGCTGGACTTCTTGGACCTCCCGTGGAAACGGGATTGAATGGCCAGGCGCCTCTCCCAGGCGTCCCTCCAAGCGCAGCTGCACCGCGTCAAGATCCTTCACACCTCTTGGAGTCCGCCATCCGCAACCAAGCTGCACGCCGGCGGGCTCGCATAATGGGCATCCTGCCCCACCGTTCAAGTTCAAGGAGCATCAAAATGAGCGACGACCAAAGCGGTCTCGATATGGATCTCGCCAGCGGCATTGCCGCCTTCGAGTCGAAGCAATTCTCGCGGGCGGCCGGGCTGCTGTCTCCACTCGCCGAACAAGGGAACCTCGAGGCCCAGTACCGGGTGGCGATTATGGCGCAGAACGGGCTCGGGATGCTGCCGAACCCATTGCTCGCCTACCGTTACATGAAGGGTGCGGCCGAGGCAGGCCTCAGCCTTGCACAGCACGGTCTCGCCTTCATGTACATGCAGGGCGAGTGTACGGACCAGGACCCGGCCAAGGCGGTCGAATGGTTCAAGAAGGCGGCAGAGCAGGGTCTCGTCGGCTCTCTGACCACGCTCGCGATGATGTACGAGCAGGGGCAAGGTGTGGAAAGGGACCCAGAAGAGGCCAGGCGTCTCTATCGGCTCGCCGGCTTCGATGACCGCTGACCGAAGGGTCGGGTTGCGGAGTGTGACCGAATGCGACGGAAGACGGGATACCAATCACGGTAACAGCACAGTATAATTTGTCCCTTGGCAGCTTGCCGGGGTGGCGAAATTGGTAGACGCATCAGACTCAAAATCTGACGGGGGCAGCCCCATGCCGGTTCGAGTCCGGCCCTCGGTACCACAGAAAAACAAAGGGTTGCGCTGATTGGCGCAGCCCTTTCTTTTTGACTGCTAGGCACCGTGGGACACTCACGGGACACCCACGAAAGAAATCACCCTATAATCCCTCTCGGTACACGCCAACACGTGACCAAACGAACAGGCCCCGAGACAGCTCCACCCGCCCCGAGGCCCTGACCATGTCCCAACCTGTCCGAGAGGTTCGGCAATGGCTACCGAGGATCGTAGCACGCGCGGGAACCGCTCCACGCTGGAGAGCTGAGCCGTGGCGACCATCAGCAAGCGCACTGACAGCGACGGCAGGACCCGCTATCAAGTCAAGATCCGACTGAGAGGCTATCCCCAGCAAAGCGCCACCTTTGAACGGCTAACCGACGCCAAGAAGTGGGCCACACAGACCGAGGCCGCCATTCGAGAGCGGCGCCACTTCAAGACCGTGGAGTCACAGAAGCACACCTTCGCGGAGCTGATCGACCGCTACGCCCGAGATGTGCTCCCAACCAAGGGCAGCCAGCGCAAGACCCAGGCGGCCCAGCTGGCATACTGGCGCGAAGAGCTGGGCGCCTACACCCTGGCCGACGTGACCCCGGCATTGATTGCCGAGGTGCGAGACAAATTGGCGCGCACCGAAACCCCACGCGGGACCATGAGCCCATCCACCGTGGTTCGGTATCTCGCGGCCCTGTCCCACGCCTTCAGCGTGGCCGTGAAGGAATGGGGGTGGATCGAGGACAACCCTTGCCGGAAGGTCACGAAGCCCAAGGAGCCACGCGGGCGGGTTCGGTTCCTGTCCGACGATGAACGCCAGCGGCTACTCTGGGCCTGCCGGCGATCCTCACACCCCTACCTGTATCCCGTCGTGGTCCTGGCCCTCTCAACCGGCATGCGCTCGGCGGAGATCACGGGGCTGACATGGGACCGAGTGGACCTGAAGGGCGGGCGCATCCTGCTCGAGCAGACCAAGAACGGAGAGCGGCGCGTGGTCCCACTGGTCGGTCACGCCGCCGAGCTGCTGGCGCAACATGCCAAGGTCCGACGACTGGACACCGATCTGGTGTGGCCCGGCAGCACCAAGGCGGAGAACTCCACGAAGATTCGGCCGGCTGACCTGCGTCATCACTGGCTGAAGGCTCTGGAGGCGGCCGAGATCGAGGATTTCCGCTTCCACGACCTGCGCCACAGCGCAGCGAGCTACATGCTCATGAATGGCGCCAGCATCGCGGAGCTGGCGGAGATCCTGGGCCACAAGACGCTCCAGATGGTGAAGCGCTATAGCCACCTGTCCGAGTCCCACACCAAGGGCATCGTGGAGCGGATGAATGATGCCATCTTCAACCCCGAGGTGGCATCTTGAACGGGCGGTCCAAACCGCCGGCCTATCTCCCCGAGCCGGTATGGGACTATGCCAAAGAGATCAAGAACGATCCGGTACGCTCCGGCGACTTGGACACGCTGGAGCGGCTGCTGGCGGATACTGTGGATGCCACCAGGATATGGATGGACCTAGATCGGCTGGGCGTCCGAGACCGCCTATCGTGGGGCTTGCTGTTGGACTTCCTGCTGGGCTCCGCACCGGGCGCGGTCTTCCAGCCGAAGCTTCGGACTACCCTCCGGCAAACTCGCGAGCTGCAAGCGCAGATCGCAACAAAGGCCGATGAGCTGATGCGTCTGCTGGATATCTATCTAAACCTAAACCAGGCGGAAGAGGCGGGGATCAGTTGTCCTATGGAATTTCAGGATGTGCAGACCCTGCTGGAGACGGCCGGCTGGCGCCTTCCTCTGGTTTTGAAACCTTGGGAGGTGGCAGACCTGGAGCGCTCATTCCGGCGCATCGAGCTAACCGATCTGCTGGCGCAACTGGTGACTAGTGCAAAGGAGCATGATCCGACACCGATGTACCCCCATCAGGCCCACGCCATGGCAGGCTATGACGTGCTGGTCAGACAGTGGGTCTGGTCCACGGACGTGCGGTTTCGCCTATACGTGGCCCCGCAGATCAGCCCGAGTGGGCTCAGGATCGGCTCCGACACCTTGGCCTGTATCGGGCGCGTGATCCTCGCCCCGTACCTTGGTCCCGACGGTGACATATCAGTGGACGCGATAGCGAAGGCGCGCACGGCTGCGCCGGACCCGCTGCCTTCCGATTACGTGCTCTTCTTCGGCCCCACCGCATAGGCAATTTCAATGCCGACATTTCGAGACTGATAAAGAGTCCGAAACGTCCGCGACCTGCAACACCTGCATCAATAGGCTCCGCTCGTGACCGCACCGGACCACCTCCCGGCGCATTTCCCAACCCATCACGAGCGGAGCCCATATGCCCGAAACAAGCCAGCGCGACGCCAACCAGGCGACCCTACCCCTGCCCACCCTATGCAGTGTCGCCCGCATGGCCGAGCTCGAGCCCGACCTGACCAAGGGCGCCATCCGAAGTGACTTGTTCGACCGTGAGACCAACGGCTTGGAGGAGTCCGGCGCCGTGGTCTACCGAGGCCGCAAGATCCTGTTGCATCGTGAGCGGTATCTGGCCTGGCTGGTCGATGGCAGCCGCCCGTGCCAGCCTCGGAGCGGCCGGAGGGCGGCGGCTTGATACGGGTCGAAATCCGCGGTCCGCAGACCACGACCACCGGCGAAGACATTTCCACGGGATGCAAGCGAACACACAACTAGGTGCTCGCGATAATAGGAGGCCGCAAGTTGTCAACAAGATCGCGAAAGATCGGCGCCGGATCCCGCGCGACGACGAGAAATCGATGGCTCAGAAATGGGTGCGCCCTGGCGGGACCTGACGAGGGCGTTGCAAAGCATCTCGATTCGGGCGTATTGTGGAATCAGGACGCGCCCTCTTTAGAGGGAGGGCGCCGTCCCGGGGTGTTAGAGCACCCCGAGTAAAGTCCGAGCGACCGGACACCGACGCGAGAGAAGTATACCCCAGGGATCAGTGCGCCTGCGCTGCTCCTGCTCGTGTCATCCTGCCCGTTGCGCTCGGTCTCCATCCATCCAATCGGAGATCGACATCATGACGACCACCATCCGCAACTCAATCGCCGTCCAAGGCGATCTCGAAAGCACCGCCAACAACGTCGCCGATGCACTGTCTGCGCTCGCCTGTCTCGACTTCGATGAGGTCGGAATCCGCTACGGCGCTGAGTACGGCACCGTCCTTTTGTTGGATGTCATTGCCGCTGCCCTGAATGGCGTGGCACCGCGCGATCGCCGTTCATTCGTCGACCCGGATGTGGTC
>JANQGF010000175.1 GCA_028277465.1 Chromatiaceae bacterium | reverse complement strand
GGGTCGGGGACATCGGCGAAGAACTCAGGAAGCGAACGCATCTGCTTGGCCGTCAACATCAGCTTTGGGGCTCCGTAGTGGTACCGGGGATCGCGTCTTGGATCGGCCAGGCGTGCCTGGGCCTGCGCGATTAAGGGACGCACAAAGACCAGCTTTGCGCCATCGGCGCACGCGCTGTAGCCGGCGCGCGTGCGTCGATATCCGCGCGTCTGGCCGACCTCGAGCCAGTTGGCCGCGCGATAGCAGGTGCCGGTAAACCGGCACGGCCTCGACAGCTCACAGTGGCCGGCAGTTTGAACCAGGCGAGCGGAAATGTTCAGAATCGAGAGTAACTTGTTCTACGGTCCGTCAATTAGGCGTAGAACGATTTCGCCCTGCGAACCCCGGTCTCCCAGCTTGACAATTGCTATATCGTGGAACTTGCGACGCTGGTAGGATCCTCGCCTCTCGATCGACCCGACATTTTGGTTCGATCCCGTTGATTTCATACACTGATCGGGATATTTGCCATGAGTTACGCCTTTGGAGTCGAGCTTGACCTGCCCTTCGCGGCTGCACTGGACCGGGTGCAAACGGCCCTTCACGCGGAGAAGCTGGGTGTCGTGAGCGATGTCGACGTGGCCACCATCCTCAAGAACAAGCTCGGCGAGGAGATGGGCGATTACCACATCTTGGGTGCCTGTGCCCCCGGCCTCGCCAAGCGCGTGATCGATTCGGAACCCGTCGCTGGCACCCTGCTCCCCTGCAATCTGGTGGTGCGGCGAGTCGCGGACTCGCGGACCGCGGTGGATTTCATGGATCCGGTGCCGGTCTTGGGGCTGGCGAAGGACGCTGCGGCGAATCGGGTGGCCGAGGAGGCCCTGGCCATCCTGCGGCGGGTTGCCGAAAGGTTGAAGGCTTGACCCGACGACGACTTCATACTTGATGATCCGTCGCGGCGGTCGGGATCCACGACCGTCCATCAATCAACGACGGAGATTCATTACAGATGACCGACAGTCGAATGACCAAAGAACAGTGGGTTGATTTGTTCCGCGAGATCGGGCTCGATGAGGAGCGTATGAAACGCTGGCATCGGCGATTCGAGGCGAGCTATCCCACGCAGCATCAATCCTTTCTGGAGTGGCTAGGGATACCCGCCGATGAGATCCAACGGATTCGTGCACTCTGATCAGGGGTGATCGACCGAGTGGCCGGTGTCTTGCCGGCCACTTCGTCGTGTCGGACCCGGTAACCGACCATGACCGGAAAGACCTGGACCATTGGGCAAGTCGCCCGTCGCTTCTCGCTCGCGCGTAGCACGCTTCTCTACTACGATTCAGTTGGATTGCTGACACCGAGCGGCCGCACCGGGAGCAATTATCGCCTGTACAAGAAGGCGGATCTCGACAAGCTGGAGCGGATCCGTCACTACCGGGAGGCCGGGTTGTCCTTGCAGGCGATCGCCTGTGTCTTGCATCGGGACGGCGACGGGCTGCGCTCCCTGCTCGAGGATCGATTCGTCGCGATCGATCTCGAGATCCAAAGGCTTGTGGATCAGCAAGCCCTGATACGCCGGCTTCTGAGGACGGAGGCTGCGAGCCCAGGATCAGAGGTCGTCACCAAGGCGATGTGGGTCGAGCTGCTGCGAGACGCCGGCCTCGACGAGCCGGGGATGCAGGTCTGGCACCGCGACTTCGAGCGTGTCGCGCCGGGCGCTCATGAGGAGTTCCTGGCTTCATTGGGGATTGGGCCCGAGGAGATCGCACGGATTCGTGGCTGGTCGCAAGGAGCCGACCCAATCTCCACTTCTGGCTCCAGCCTGTAGGATGGACAAAGCGCGTGCTCCGTCGATTCGCACTGGCCTCGTTGCAGGCGCGCGCGTGTCCATCTTCACAAGCGTCGGCGTAAACCGGATGGGCACGCCCTGGGAGACGCATTCGCGATCCCCGAGCCGCCATGCAGGGGGCTCCGCCCATCCTAGGTAGGGAGAGGGAGGCGTGGTGTGCCACCGGCGTGCGTTTCATTAGGGTACCATCGATGCAGACGAGCGCGCGCTGGGTCCGGATGCCAGTGAATTGGCGGACACGCGACCTGCCGCTTCCCGCTTTGATCCTGCTCTGTCTGACTTTGATCGGTCTCCATCTGCGCCTGGTCTCGAAAGAGGCCGCAGATGCGGGAACAGGGGGGTGGCGCCACATCGACCGGGCCGCGTTGGAACGGCGCATCGAGAGCGGCGATCTGCGCGATGTCCGCGCCGATTGGTACCACCCAACGCGACCCGACGAGGGTCCGTTCGACCAGGGCTCGTTCGGGACGAGCGAATGACACCATGAAATCGGTGACCTGCGAGCTTTGTCCGCGCGGCTGCGTCATCCCGGAAGGTGGTGCCGGCGACTGCCGGGTGCGGGTCAACCTGGGGGGCGAGCTTCGGGCGACCACCTACGGGCGGCCTTCGGCGCTGCATGTCGACCCGATGGAGAAGAAGCCGCTCTACCACTTTCTACCCGGAACGCCAGTGTTTTCGCTCGCGACCGCCGGCTGCAATCTGCATTGCCTCAACTGTCAGAATTGGCAGTTGTCGCAACGCGGCGGCGAGGAGATGGAGGCCATCTACCGGGCCGAGCCGGCCGAGATCCTGAACACTGCCATCCAGGAGGGATGCCACAGCATCGCCTATACCTACTCGGATCCCATCGTCTTCTACGAGTACACGTGCGACACCAGCACCCTGGCCCGGGCACGCGGGTTGCGTAATGTCCTGATCACGGCCGCCTACATCAATCCCAAACCCTTGCGACAGCTCTGCCAGGTACTGGATGCGGCGAACGTGGACCTCAAGGCGATGGACGATGCGCTCTACCGCCAGGTGACCGGCGGGACACTCCAGCCGGTCTTGGACGCACTCAGGATCCTACGCGAAGAAGGGGTCTGGCTGGAGCTCACCAATCTGGTCATCCCCACCCTGAACGACGACCTGGCGATGATTCGCCGCATGGCGCGCTGGATCGAGCAGGAGCTCGGGGCCGATACGCCGCTGCACTTCAGCCGTTTCCAACCCCAGTACCGGATGCGCAATCTGCCGCCGACGCCGGCCGAGACACTGGAGTACGCCCGCGCCGAGGCCATGGACGCCGGGTTGCGGTATGTCTATATCGGCAACCTGATGGGCCACGCAGGTAACAGCACCTATTGTCCGACGGACGGTACACCGCTGATTGCCCGCACCGGTTTCTGGATCACCAATCGTCGGCTGACCGCCGATGGCCGCTGTCCGTCCTGTGACGAGCGAATTCCCGGAGTCTGGCAATGACCGAGAAGCGCCCCCCACCTGCTGACCCGCGACCTCTGAGTCGTGCACGCCGTCGCTTCTTGGCCCTGGCGGGACTCTTGCTCGCTACGTACCCTCTGGGATCCTGGCTGCTGACCCGCTCGGCTGGGCGCGGCGCCATCGCTGCGAGGACCGAGAGACGACCCCCTGAACTCCCCCTGGCGGCGGCCGATCTCCATGCACCGCATGATCTGGCGGGTTGAGCGACCCTCTCGCATGATCCGACTCGAGGTTGCTGCCTCGACCTTTCTCTGTTTGTGGCTCTGTATCGCCGCGGCTGCCCTGGGGTCGGATCGGGTCCGGCCGAGCGCGCTGGCGGGCGGCTGGTATCCGGCGGATCCTGTTGCGCTTGCGGCCCTGGTGGATGGAATGCTGGACGCGGTCGGCTGGGAGGCCGGCGATTCAGTCTCGATCGATCCCGTCCGGGCGCTGATACTGCCCCATGCGGGTTATCAGTTCAGTGGTGCCACGGCTGCCGAGGCGATCGCCAGGGTCAGTGGCGCGAGATTCAAACGGGTCCTGATCCTGGCGCCCTCGCATTACAGTGGCTACCTGGGTCTCTCGATCGCGGATGTGGGGGCCTACCGGACGCCTTTGGGCGCGGTGCCGCTGGACTCGGAGGCGGTGGCCCGGCTGCGCCAATCCGATCTGGTCGACGCGCATCCCGAGGCCCATCGTCGCGAGCACAGCATCGAGATCCAGCTGCCATTCTTGCAGCGCGCGCTCGCGCCGGGTTGGCGGTTGGTGCCGGTCCTGGTCGGCCAACTGGATGAGACCCAGTATCCCGCTGCCGCAGCGCTCCTGCGCCCGCTCGCCGACGCCCAGACACTCGTCATCGCCTCCAGCGACTTCACCCACTATGGCCGACGCTTCGGCTATCAGCCCTTCCCCCTCGATTCCCGAACAGCCGAACGGCTGCGTGCACTGGACGAGGGCGCGCTGGATCGTATCCGCCACATCGACGCATCCGGGCTGCTTGCCTATCAGCTTGACACTGGCATCACGGTCTGCGGCATCCGTCCGCTGGCGCTTCTGGTGTCCATGTTGCCGCCCAGCGCCAAGGTCCGATTGATCGGTTACGAGACCAGTGGTGCCCTGACCGGGGACTATCGCCATTCCGTCAGCTATGCAGCCCTCGCGATCACGACCGCCCAGCCGATCGACCAGGCAGGCCTCGGCCAAGCGGAGCCAAGGGACATACCAACCAATGGCGAATCTGTCCCTCAGTCCACCTTGGATACGGCGACGAGCCGGCGACCAGCGACGCTGGAGACCGGCGAGCTGGCGCTGCTCCATCGCTTCGCACTCTTCGGCATCGACCAGGCGGTCTTGGGCAATTCGATTGCGAGTGAGGCGAGATTGCGGACACTGGTCGAAGCGCTTCCCGAGACACTTACGCATCCAGGTCGGGCCTTCGTTACTCTGAGGCGGGGCGAGGCCTTGCGGGGCTGTATCGGCACACTCGGGTCTCATCGTCCGCTCTTCCTGGCGGTCCTGGAGAACGGCTTCAAGGCTGCGGGCCGCGACCGGCGCTTCAGGCCGGTCGCGCCCGAGGAGCTTGCGGGACTGACGGTCGAAGTAAGCGTGCTGACACCGCCGCGACCCATCGGGTCACCCGCACACCTGCGGCTCGGCGAGCAGGGTGTGATCTTGTCGAAGGCCGGGCACCGGGCACTCTTCCTCCCTGAGGTCGCCGCCCAACAGGGTTGGGACCGCGAGCAGACACTGGATCATCTCGCGTTGAAGGCAGGCCTGCCGGCCGAGGCCTGGCGGGAGGGCGCGACCTTCGAGGTCTTCGAGAGCATCCGTTACGCCGCACCCTACGCCGGCGCCGAGGGGCTCGCGGACCGAGTGCCGCCGCGAGCTCGCTAACCTGGATGGCCTTGGTCACCCCTGGAAGGGGATCGATCAACGAAAAACCGGGGCGAAAAGGGGCCGCTCTCCCGCTTCCTCAGTTGGACAGGCTCCTTAGGTCGGCCCCGGACGCAGAAGAGTGTGACGCGATTCACCATGCGGCCACCGACGACCAAACCGTCATCGCACCGTCAAGGTGCGTAAAGAAAACCCGGATATCCTTTGCTGGAATTACCGCCGAGCGTCCAGCCCGTGACTTGCAGGTGGGCAGGCGCAGGCTCATAGCCGCGGTTTGCCTGATCGTGCTCGCATCTCGACGAGCAAATATCCCTCACGAACGCCTTCGGTCAATCGCCATGTCCGTTTCTGCTGTCGATTCGCAACGTGCCCGTCTCTTGTCGCTCTTGTGGAACCTCAAGCGTGCCGTGGATACGGCCCCCAATGGGAGCCTACCCGGGGTCAACTATGTCCATTTCACGGCGTTGCGCAAGGACGAGGCTTACCGCGCCGACCTGCTCGAAAAGGCTCTGCAATCGGGCGACGACCGGATTCGCGCGCTCGCACAGGAGATCCATTCGGTCCAGTTGGAAGCGGGCCCTGGGGCCGACGCGGCTCGATCGAGCGACCTCGGAACGGGTCCGGCCGCGGGTGGGCGGTTCGCACCCGGTCAGATTGGAAACGCGGACCCCTTACCGCACGTCGAGCCGCGGCGGACCCGCCGCCAAGCGGGTGCGGTGGTCGGTGTGGTGCTCGCAGGCATCGGGCTGGCGGCGGCCGGTTATCTCGCCACCGATACCGGACTCTTAGAACAGCTCACCCGGGTCGATGTCGAGGGGAGCCTGACTCAGGATGCGCTCTGGCGGTCAGGTCGTACTTACCGTTTGAAGGGTCTGGTCTTCGTTGAGGGTACGGCCACACTCACGATCGAGGGGGGCACCCGAATCGTCGGCGAGCCCGGTTCCGCGCTCATCGTGACCAGAGACGCGCGCATCCATGCCCGCGGCAGTGTCGAGCAGCCGATCGTCTTCACCAGTGCCAAACCCGCGGGTGAGAGGGCCCGCGGCGACTGGGGAGGTCTGGTGCTGTTGGGGAACGCCCCCGTCAATACCCCGCTCGCGCATGTGGAAGGGATCGCGCCACAGGATCTGCGCGGTGCCTATGGGGGAGCGAACGATGTCGACAGCTGCGGCGTGCTTCAGTATGTCCGCATCGAGTTCGCCGGCCACGAGATCTCCAAGGACAACGAGCTCAATGGGCTGACCCTAGGGGGGTGCGGGAGCGGAACCATTCTCAGGTTCGTGCAGGTGCATATGGGGCTCGACGATGGGGTCGAGTTCTTCGGTGGTAGCGCCAACCTCAGCCATGTGGTCATCAGTCGCGCCGCCGACGACGGGCTGGATTGGGACCGTGGTTGGACCGGTTCGGGTCAGTTCATC
Organism: Chromatiaceae bacterium; assembly: GCA_028277465.1. Lineage (GTDB taxonomy): Bacteria > Pseudomonadota > Gammaproteobacteria > Chromatiales > Chromatiaceae > JANQGF01. The sequence continues at coordinate 5,818 of JANQGF010000175.1, read as the reverse complement.
GTGATCCAGCAGGACGCGCACGCAGGTGACAACGGCATCGAGGCGGACAATCTGAAAGCGGATCATCATGCCTCGCCGCGGTCGGCCCCGACGCTGTCGAACCTGACCATCGTCGGTGGCGCGAATCCGGAGCTCGCGCAACGCGGCATGACGCTGAGACGAGGCACGGCGGCCGATCTGCGGAACATCCTGATCGCCGGCTTCTCCGTCGGCGCCATCGATATCCGCGACCCTGCGACGGCCGAACAGATCGCGACCGGCGCCCTGCGTGCCGATGCCCTGGTCTTCACCGAGGCCGTCAACGGACGCGTCTTCGAGCGGGAGACGGGAGAGGAGGACGACGATGGCGCTTTCGACGAGGAGGCCTTCTTCCTCCAGGGCGACCGGATTCAATCCGTCTACATGCCCGAGCGGCTGTTCTCCTATGGCGTCCACAGCCTCACGGAACCAGACTTCACCCCCGGCTACAATGAGTCGCTGCTCGCAGTCAATGCCCCGATACCGCAAGGTGAATTCTGGGACGAGGCGGCGAACTTCGTGGGTGCCATTCGGCCTGGCAGCCGCACCACCTGGTTGGAGGGGTGGACCGCCTTTCCCAAGGATTGATCGCTATCGAATGCACTCTGGACGCGGTCTAGAACGCCTTCACGATCGCCAAGCCGACGAGATGGGCATCCATGCTGTAGTCCCCATCGAGTGCGTCGGTTCCATTGAGATCACCGCCGGTATAGGGCGTGCTGCTGCGGTAGTCGCGGTCTTCGGCCTTGACGTACATGTAGGCCGCCTCCAGCGAATAGCCCTGACCGAGGGTTTGGGCTAGACCGATACTGAAGAGATGGCGGTCGTTGTCCGGGACCCGGATGCTGAAGTGGTCGTCTCCCTGACCGGTCTCATCATAGCTGTAGCCCAGCCGCAGCTGAGTCTTGGGGCTCAACCAATAGGTGGCGCCGATCCGGTAGGCGTTCGAATCATCCCAGTTGTTGGTGTCGCTGAAGACGACCTCACCGGTTCGTTTTCCCTTGATCTCGATATCGTTGAATTCGCTCCAGCCGGTTCGCGTGATATCGAACTCCGCGGCTAGCCGGTCGTTGAAGACGTAGCGCACGCCGAGCTGAAGCCGCCAGGGCAGATCCACGTCGAGTTCGGCGGATTGGGCGGGTGCCAGCCGCCCGAGTGCCACCAGCGTGCGGCTGTGCGGCAGGTAATCGCCATCGAGACCCAGGGTGGAGGCGGAGCGATAAGCGGCCCCGAAGCTCCAGGGACCTTTCCGGTAGAGGGCACCCAGATTGAAGCCGACCCCAGTGCCGTCTCCGGTGACGGTCGCGGCCGTCGAGCCGAGCTTGGCGGATTTCGCCCAATAGACGTCCAGACCTCCAGAGAGGCTCAGGTGGTCGTTGACCCGGTAGGTTGCGGTCGGACTGAAGTCCAGGATCTCGAGCTCGCTCGCCGTGGGGTGTCCGAGCGGGACCTCCGGCTCGAGCGGCGCAGGCACGGGCAGCGTCCTGGTACCGCTCACGGCCGGCAAGGTGCCGTCTCTCCAACGTGTCTCCAACCCGAAAGGCGCCGTGACGCTGAATCCGAGCCGCCACTCATTCTCGAGGTCGAGGGCCGCCTGGATCATGGGGCCAGCCACCCAGTCCGCCCCATGACTGTCGTGGCTTCCGGTGGCCGTCTTCACGTTGAAGCTCGGACCGATCAGGAGCGCTCCAACGGATAAGCTGGAACCCTCGTGGAACCCCATGGCGGCCGGATTATAGGGGAAGGCACCCGTGTCATCCGGATTCGCGACCATGGCGTTGGAGGTACCGACACCGGCCACCGAGAGCTCGGGCAAGGAGAAGCCCGCGGCGCTGGCCGGTTCTAATGCGCCCAGGGTGACGCCGGCGAGCAGAAGCATGGTCCTGTTGGCGATCCTCTTATGATTCATGCGCATTCGCTCCAACTGAGTCATTCATCCCCTCGTTCCGTGGCCTGCGATCATTGCTCCCCAAACCTGGCACCGGGGCGTTTGTTGCCTCGATACGACACCAGGCGAGATCCATACTAACGTTCATGCCGTGTCTCTGGCACCCCGGAGCATGGAACAAGAGCCGCAGCAGTTTGCAGACTCGTCGCGGCGAGGCGCCGCTCCCACCAAATCGAGCGGCTGGGGTGCTGTTCCACGGTAACCGCCATGATCGGGTGCTGCTCGCCCCCGACGATGAAACGGGCGTCGCTGCAGACGGCGGGATCCCTCCTCTCCCCTTGGGGAGGGGGAGATGTGGTGCGCCGGCGGTGCGAGCTCCAGGGTAACGGCCGACCGGCACTCTATGCCAAGCGCCGGCCAAATGCCATGTCTCGTTTCGGTTTCGTGGCACGTCCATGAAATCCGACACCGGAGCTCAAGTGCCCGACCCTTGCGAATCGCGCAAAAGCGCTTGAAATCCATGTGAAACTTCCTCGCAGCCAGTCGTCTATGGTATAAGTATTTTCTATTCGGGTATCGGGCTCCGAGTAGGATCAAGATGGCGGATCGCAGGCTTCAGGTGTTTCATACGGTCGCGCGGCTGCTGAGTTTCACCAAGGCCGCCGAAACGCTCCACATGACCCAGCCGGCCGTGACCTTTCAGGTGCGCCAACTGGAGGAGCACTTCAACACACGCTTGTTCGACCGGACCCACAATCGCATCAGTCTCACCGAGGCCGGCCGTACCGTCTACGAATCGGCGGACCGCATCTTCGAGGTCTACGCCGAGATGGAGAACGCGGTGCGGGCCATCACAGGCGAGATCAGCGGTGCCCTGACGCTTGGTGCTAGCACCACGATCGCCGAGTACATGCTGCCGACCCTGCTCGGCGACTTCAAGGAGCGCTTTCCGGAGGTCATCATCCACCTCAAGGTCGCCAATTCGGAGGGGATCGTGTCGATGGTAGAGAGCAACGCCATCGACCTGGGCGTGGTGGAGGCGCCCGTCGGCAACAAGAACCTGGTCGTGGAGGTCTGCAAGCGCGATCAGCTGGTCGCGATCGTGCCGCCCGGTCATCCGCTCGCCTCGCTCCAGCTGGTCTCCTTCTCACGACTCCTGGAGCATCCCTTCATCTGCCGCGAGGAAGGATCGGGCACCCGCGAGGTCATCGATGACTATCTGCAGCTCCAGTCGGGCTGCAATGCCGAGCTGAGGATCGCGATGGAGCTGGGAAGCCCCGAGGCGATCAAGGGTGCGGTCGAGGCAGGCATGGGCGTCTCGGTTGTCTCGGGCACCACCATCCAGAAGGAGCTCAGGCTGGGTACCCTGGTGTCGCTCCAGTTGGATCCGCCGCTGGACCGTCCCTTTTCCTTCGTGCACCAGAAGCAGAAGTTTCGGCTGCGCGTGATGGAAGAGCTCCTGGACTTCGCGCGTGCCTACTGCCGTGCTCAGTGCGAAAGCGAGTCGGAATGAGGATTGATGCGGTCGTTCCTGCCCTGGATCCGGTCTCCGGGTCTGCCGTCGCCGGTCGCGGCCTGGGGCTCCATCAGGCCGAGCAGCACCTGGCCCCCCGGCCCGGGAGACCCTCGTGTTGAGCGGGCCCCCACCCTCTGCGGACGAGCGGCGGCTGCTGAGGCTCTTCAAGGGCTTGGCGCCGTCGGATCGCGAGACGCTCCTCGCGTTCGCCGCCTTTCTGGCACAGCGGCCTGGGTCGGGTGCTGGCGAGCCCGCCCCGCGTGAACCGCTCCCGCTGCCGCGTCCAGCGACCGAGACCGTGGTGGGGGCGATCAAACGCCTCTCGCGGACCTACGAGATGCTCGACCGTGGGCCCTTGCTCAATGAGACATCGGGGCTGATGTCGGCCCATGTGCTCCAGGGCCGGCCCGCTGCCGAAGTGATCGACGAGCTCGAGGCGCTCTTCGCTCGCCACTATCAGGCGTATCGGACCAAGCAAGACTTGGAAGGCAAGCCGATCCAACCATGAACATCGTCTCCAACTGGTTACAGCGGAACCTGTCCGATCCGCAGATCGTCTTCCTGGCCCTGCTGCTGGTCATCCTCTTCGCGGTCGTGCTCACCATGGGCGACATGCTCGCGCCCGTGCTGGCGAGCATCGTGATTGCCTATCTCCTGGAGGGATTGGTCGGGCAGCTCGAACGACGTGGTCTACCCCGACTGCCCAGTGTCATTCTGGTCTACGTCTTCTTTCTGCTGTTCGTCGCCATGGTGCTCCTGGGCGTCATGCCGCTCCTGTCGCGTCAGATCACCGACCTGGTCCAGCAGCTGCCGAACATGATCTCCGAGGGGACCCGAGTGCTCATGGGGCTGCCGGACAAGTACCCGGACCTCGTGACCAGCGAGCAGCTCGACGAATTGGTCGCCTCGCTGCGCTCCGAGGTCGTCTCTTTCGGACAGCAGGTGCTCTCCTGGTCGCTGTCGAGCGTGGTCGGGGTGATTACCATCCTGGTGTATCTGATCCTCATGCCGATCCTGGTCTTCTTCTTCATGAAGGACAAGGCGCTGATTCTGGGTTGGTTTCGGAAGTATTTCCCGAAGCACCATGGAATCGCGGGGGACGTTTGGAAGGATGTCGACCGACAGATCTCGAATTATGTGCGGGGCAAGGCCTGGGAGATCCTCATCGTCTGGGGCGTCAGCTACGTGACCTTCTACGCCTTCGGGCTCAAATACTCGATGTTGCTCTCCTTGTTGGTGGGCTTGTCGGTCATCATCCCTTATATCGGTGCCGCGGTGGTCACGGTGCCGCTGCTCCTGGTGGCCTGGTTTCAGTGGGGCTGGTCCTCTCAGTTCGCTTGGCTGACGGTCGCCTACACCGTCATTCAAGCGCTGGACGGAAACGTGCTGGTGCCGCTGCTCTTCTCGGAGGTGGTCAACCTGCACCCGGTCGCCATCATCGTCGCCATCCTGGTGTTCGGTGGGATGTGGGGCTTCTGGGGGGTCTTCTTCGCGATCCCGCTGGCGACCCTGGTGCAGGCCATCCTGACGGCCTGGCCGAAGCAGGCGGAGACCGCCGATACGGTCCGCTCGGACTGAGAGACGAGGATCTCCTCAGGTCCCTCAGCCGCATCATGCACGACTTGGGCGGGGGGCATCGTCTCCGGGGCCGGAGACGCGAGCGTGGGAATGAATGGGTTACCGTGGAACAGCACCCCAGCCGCTCGATTTGGATAGGGGTAGAGAAGGCACTCGCCTCCCCTCCCTCCGAACCGTGCGGGCAGTTTTCCTGCACACGGCTCTCCGGTCGGTTGTTTCCTCATCGGGATTGGCTCGCCTGGGCATGAGCTGTAGTCAGGGTGAACAGCCCGTGCGCAGCGAAGAAGGCATTGGGCCAGCGTTGATGATCCTGTTGGGAGTGACCAAGACGGCCTTCGCGGTACGCGTGCCGACGCAAAATCGCGCGCAGGTGGCGACGCACGAAGCCGTCGATACTTGGGAATTCCGTGCGATAGGCGTGCTTGAAGTAGCCGAACCAGCCTTTGAGCACCGGATTGAGACCGGCGATGATGCCGGCGAGGCTGTCCCCGCGGTTGCGTCGCGTGTGGGCTCGAATCTTGTCCTTGAGGGCGTTGCGGCTCTTCTTGCGCACCCAGCGTCGACCGCCTTCGAAGCGATAGCCAAGGAACTCGAAGCCTTGCCCCGGTTGCCGACAGTTGCCGAGATGGGTCTTGTCGGGGTGCAGGGTCAGTTGCCGTTGCCTACACCAGGCTTGCACCTCGTGCAGGGCGGCTCGGGCCTGTTGTTCGTCTTGGCAGAGGATGACGAAGTCATCGGCGTATCGCACGAGGCGGTAGCCGTTCTCGCTCATCCGGCGATCCAATCCATGCAGATAGAGGTTGGCCAACAGGGGGCTG
>JANQGF010000130.1 GCA_028277465.1 Chromatiaceae bacterium | reverse complement strand
GTGCGGGCCGGCACGTAAGCGGGTTCCTCATCGGCGGTTCGTAGCAGCAGGCCCGATCGCTCCAGCAGGGTCAGGATGTCTTGCGTGTTGGTGTCGGGTACACCCAGCTCCTCGGAGAGACGCCGGCAGGTCCAGGGGGGTCTCCCGTCGGCATAGTGGCTGGCGATGCGGCTGGTGACCGTGAGCGCGAGACGCTCGCGGAGTCGATTGCTCAGCCGCAGGTCGGGGGCGCGGGTGCTCAGGTATTGCGGGTGCTGGTGATAGAAGGCGACGCTGGCACCGATGAGCAGGATGGTCCATCCGATGTGGACCCAGATCATGAAGAGCATCAGGATCGCCAGGCTGGAATAGATGGCCATGTAGCGGGTGGAGGCGGCGATGAAGGTGGCGAAGAGGTCGCCGACGACCTCCCAGAGGATCCCAGCCACCAAGGCGCCGATGACGGCCGAGCGCAGCCGCACCCGGGTATTGGGGACGAACATGTAGACGAAGGTGAAGGTCAGCGAGATCATCAGATAGGGTCCCAACTGGCCGAGGATCTCGACCAGGGCGCCGATCGGCGGGGTCTCGATCAGCTGCTGGGCGTCGAGATAGCGGCTCAGTGAGGCGGAGAGCCCGACCGCCGAGAAGAAGAGCACGGGGCCGATCAGGAGCACGCTGAGATACTGGCTGAAGCGCTGAGCGAAGCTGCGCTGCTCGGTGACGCGCCAGGTGGTGTTGAAGACCTGCTCGATCTTCTGGATCAGTGAGATGACGGTGAAGACCAGGATGGCGAGACCCACCGAGCCCAGGACACCGACCCGCATGTTGTCGACGAAACCGATGATGCGCTCGACGATCTCCGCCCCGGAGTCGCCCAGCGGCGCGAGGGCATTCGAGAGCAGGGGCTCCAGCTCATTGTGCACGCCGAAGCCCTTGAGCACCGAGAAGCTGACCGCGAGAAGGGGCACCAGCGAGAGCAGGGTGGTGTAGACCAGCCCCATGGTCTGGAGTGAAAGACTGCCCTGGGACAGATCGCGCACCAGAGCGTAGAGGAGGCGCCCCAACCAGACGAGACGGGTTTGCCAGGGTGGCATCCCGGTAGCCGGGTGGCCCCACAGCAGTCTGTCGAGACCTTCCGACAGTGACTGGACCGGATTCATGGTGCAGGGCCGGTTAGGCGTACCGGGATCTCGAACGGATGCGGGATCCCAGCATCATAGACGCAGTCGAAGCCTGAGGTCGGGTGAGATGCACCTTTCGCCTGCGGTCGTGCCGGTCGTGCCGTCCATCTTGCGAAAGGAACAGACGCTCGATTAACATTGCGAACCTTTTCTCTCGCCGGTCGATCGAAGGGGATAGACCGGTATGCGCATTCGACGCGGATGCCCCCAGCAGGGTGTCTGCTGATCTTGAGGCCAGTTCTACCTACCGGGTCTGCTTGACCCGACTCCCATCATAGGCCCTTTGGATAACGAGGCCTGGATTCTTCACCAACTGACAGCCGGGAAGTGGCTGAGGGGAGGTTGCCATGTTGACTATCAATCACCTCGCAGGAGCGACGAAGCGCAGTCAGGTCTTCCGGGCACGCCGGTTTCAGGTCTACACCGACCGGCAGATCGAGAGCATCGAACGTCTCCGCAAGCTGCCCAGGGAAGACCGCTTCGCCATGCAAGTGGTGGCGAGCGTTTTGCCCTTCCGTGTCAACCAGTACCTGATCGACGAGTTGATCGATTGGGAGCGTGTCCCACAGGATCCCATCTTTCACCTGATCTTTCCCCAGCGGGGCATGCTGAGCGACGGCGATTTCGAGCGGATGGCCGAGTTGCATCGCCGCGGGGCCGATAAGGCCGAGATTCAGGCCTTGGCCAACGAGCTGCGTCAGGGCTTCAATCCGCATCCAGCGGGTCAGCTCGCACTGAACATCCCGATGGAGGATGGTCGGCGGCTCGCCGGGCTTCAGCACAAGTACCGGGAGACCGTCCTCTTCTTCCCCAGTCAGGGGCAGACCTGCCACGCCTATTGTACCTTCTGCTTCCGCTGGCCCCAGTTCGTCGGGGATAAAGAGCTCAAGATTGCGAGCAGCGAGGCAGGCGCGCTGCATCGCTATCTGCGCCACCATCGCCAGGTCACCGATCTGCTGCTGACGGGTGGTGATCCAATGGTCATGAAGGCCCAGAACATGGCCCCCTATCTGGCGCCTTTGCTCGCGCCAGACTTCGACCATGTACAGACGGTCCGCATCGGGACCAAGTCGCTGACGTTCTGGCCCTATCGTTTCGTGACGGATGCCGACGCCGACGAGATGCTCCGGCTGCTCGAGCGCCTGGTGGAGGGCGGCAAGCATGTCGCCATCATGGCCCACTATAACCACGCTCAAGAGCTGTCGACGGACATCGCCCGGGAGGCGATCCGCAGGCTGCGCGATACTGGTGTCGAGATCCGCAGTCAAGGTCCCTTGTTGCGCCACATCAACGACGACTTCCACGCCTGGGCCGATCTCTGGAACGCCCAGGTGGGTCTCGGGATCATCCCCTACTATATGTTCGTGGAGCGTGACACAGGGGCCCGTCGCTATTTCGAGGTCCCCTTGGCGGAGGCCTGGGAGGTCTACCGCAATGCCATCCAGCGGGTCTCCGGGCTTGGACGGACTGCCCGGGGGCCCTCCATGTCGGCCGGTCCGGGAAAGGTCGAGATCCAGGGCGTGACCGAGATCCAGGGCGAGCGGGTCTTCGTACTGAGGTTCCTCCAGGGTCGCAATGCCGATTGGGTCCAGCGTCCCTTCTTCGCCAGGTTCGACCCAGAGGCAACCTGGTTCGATCGGCTTCGTCCGGCCTTCGGCGAGAGCCGCTTCTTCTTCGAGGACGAGTATGAGGCGATGCAGGAGCGGCGCGTCCGCACCATCGATAGCCGCTGATCCAGACCCTTGCGCCTCCTCGAGGCGCAAGGGTCTTGTCGGTGACGCTCAATCCTGTTGTCAGGGCCTCCGCGCGATGCCTATGATCATTGCTGGTCTCGGCTGTCGACAGCGACCGGATTCGAGATGACCCGCCTGGTGCCCGAGATGGAACGACTGCCTCATGCGCTCTATCGTGCCGAACAGGTGCGTCGATTGGATGCGATCGCCATCCAGGAGGAGGGCACGACGGGGCTGGATCTGATGAACCGGGCGGGCGGCTTCGCCTATCGGGTGTTGCGCGAACGCTGGCCGCAGGCGCGAAGGATCCTGGTCCTGGCCGGCGTCGGGAACAATGGTGGCGACGGCTATGTCGTGGCACGGTTGGCGCGCGCCGAAGGGCTCTCGGTCCGGGTCCTCCAGCTGGCTGGTGTGGAGCGTCTGCGCGGCGATGCCGCGACGAGCTGTGCGGCCTATCGCGCCGCTGGCGGAGAGCCGGCGCCCTACCGTGAGCTACCACGAGATGCGGATCTGATCGTCGATGCCTTGCTGGGGACCGGACTGGAGCGCCCGCTGGAGGGTCTCTGGGCGCAAGCCGTTTCGGCGGTCAACGCCCTGTCGTCTCCGGTATTGGCCATCGACGTCCCCTCGGGGCTCCATTCGGACACGGGTCGACTCATGGGCGTGGCGGTGCGTGCCTCGGCGACGGTTAGTTTCATCGGTCTCAAGCTGGGTCTCCTCGTGGGTGCTGGACCAGATTGTTGCGGCGCATTACATTTCACTGCGCTCGACATCCCGGCTCGGGTCTATTCGGGAGAGCCCCCCAGCGCGCGACGCATCGATTGGAACCAGCAGACGAGTTCCTTGCGCCCACGCGCGCGAACCCTGCACAAGGGCGACTGCGGGCATCTGCTGGTGGTCGGCGGTGCCCTCGGGATGTCCGGTGCCGTGCGCCTGGCGGGTGAGGCGGCCTTGCGGGCGGGCGCGGGACTGGTGACCCTCGCCACCCATCCCGCCAATGCCACTTGGCTGAACCTGAGTCGGCCCGAGTTGATGGTCGCCGGCGTGGAGCGCGCGGAAGATCTGGCGCCATTGATCGAGCGGGCGGATGTGGCGGCGATCGGTCCCGGCCTGGGGCGCGCCGACTGGGGCCGCGGTCTCTGGGCGTCGCTGCGAGCCCTGAACATGCCGCTGGTCCTCGATGCGGATGCACTGAATCTGCTTGCCGAGGAACCTCGGTCCCGTGCGGACTGGATCCTCACGCCCCATCCTGGAGAGGCGGCGCGGCTGCTCGGTCTCAGCCCTGCCGAGGTCGAGCAGGACCGTCCGCTTGCGATCGCCGAGCTCCAGCGGCGGTACGGTGGCGTGGTGGTGCTCAAGGGGGCAGGGACCCTGATCCGAGATGGCTCGCACCGCCCGCCGGCCGTTTGCAGCGATGGCAACCCCGGGATGGCGACCGCCGGGTCGGGAGATGTCCTGACCGGCGTCATTGGGGCCCTGCGCGGTCAGGGTCTGGAGGCCGAGGAGGCCGCCTCGGTCGGGGTCTGTCTGCATGCGGCCGCCGGCGATCGCGCCGCTCGGGGCGGTGAGCGCGGGCTCATCGCGAGCGATATCATCGACGCCTTGCGGGCAGTGGCCAACGGGATCGGGCTCACCTGATGCAGATTCGTTTGGAGGATCCAGCAGCGCAGCTTGGCTTCGGGGAGCGTTTGGCGCCGCTCTTGCTGCCTCCTTGCGTGCTCTACCTCGAGGGCGACCTGGGCACGGGCAAGACCACGCTGGCGCGTGGGATCCTGCGTGGACTCGGTCATCGGGGGAAGGCACGCAGTCCCACCTACACCCTCCTCGAGCCCTACGAGCTGGCGGCAGTGCACCTCTATCATCTGGATCTCTACCGGTTGGCGGATCCCGAGGAGCTGGAGTACCTGGGCCTGCGAGATCTGCTGAGCGAGGATGCCCTCTGGCTGGTCGAATGGCCCGATCGTGGACTTGGTGCGCTACCGGATCCGGATTTGCGGATCCAGCTCGACTATGCCCCTCGAGGGCGCTGCCTGAGGCTCGTCGCCGGCACGGGTCGAGGGGAGAGAATCATCCAAGGGCTCGCAGCCGTGCATGACCAAGGGCTGTGACCACTTGTCACGTTCGTCGTTTTCGCACCACAAACCTCTGATGACAGCCTGAGAAAACAAGCCTAATCCTAGGATGTATATTGGAAAGAACCGGGTCTGACTGCTATCCTAGAAGCAACGTCCGCTGATTTCGCTGCGGTTGGAGATGGCGCGGGGCGACCGGGTGAATCCATATCTCGTACTCTTTTTGCTACTTGTCTCCTTGCCGACCGCCGGATCCCAGGTGGCGGTCGAGTGCAGCAAGGTCTCCACGGGCGCCGACGGAACACGGCTGGTTCTGGAGACCTCTGGCTCGGTGCCACACCGGATCTTTACCCTGCAGGGCCCAGACCGGGTGGTGATCGATCTACCGAGTGCCAAACTGATCGGCGAGCTGCCCAAGTCTGGCGTGAACGACCCGACACTGGTCGGTGTGCGCAGTGGTGTGCGTGATGGGGGCGATCTTCGCATCGTGCTCGATCTCAAGCACCCGGTTCGCGTCAAGAGCCTCGTTTCCAGCTCGGATCGGGGCGCCGGTCAGCGGCTGCTCATCGACCTGATCCCGGCTGGGGATCCCGCCGCCGGTCGTCCGCCCGCAACGGTCCGGCACGCGGGTTCGACGACCGGGGCGCGTCAGGCAGTGAGGAGGACGCGGCAGGTGGTCATCGCCATCGACGCCGGTCATGGTGGAAAGGACCCGGGGGCGATCGGGCCGCGCGGGACCCGCGAGAAGGACGTGACCCTGGCGATCGCCCGCAAGCTGGCCCGGCTGGTGGACAAGGAGCCTGGCATGCGCCCCTTCTTGACCCGTGATGGCGACCATTACGTGGGTCTGCGTCGGCGTATCCTGAGGGCGCGCCAACACAAGGCGGATCTCTTCATCTCCATCCATGCCGATGCCTTCAGGCGCCCGGATGCCCATGGCTCGTCCGTCTACACCCTGTCGCGCGGGGGCGCGAGCAGCGAGGCGGCCAAGTGGCTCGCCAACCGCGAGAACAGTGCCGATCTGATCGGGGGCATCGACCTCTCGGAGGCCGAGGGCATGCTCGCGAACGTGCTTCTGGACATGACCCAGAACGCGACCATCGAGCACAGCACCGAGGTGGCCAGCGCGGTGCTCGGCCAGCTGAGAGGCGTCGGCGCGGTCCATAAGAACGAGGTTCAACGCGCCGGCTTCGTCGTCTTGAAATCCCCCGACATCCCCTCGGTGCTCGTCGAGACCGCCTTCATCTCCAATCAGCAGGAGGAGAAACGTCTGCGCAGCGCGACCCATCAGCAGCGGCTTGCCCAGGCAATCCTTTCAGGTATCAGGGCCTATTTCAGAAAGTTTCCGCCACCCACCTACTTGGTCGAGGCGGGGGGCGCCGGCACCCGCGAATACGTCATCGCCAAGGGCGATACCCTGTCGGGTATCGCCCGACGCTATCGCGTCAGCCTGAGCTCGCTGCAGGCGGAGAACGACTTGCAGGACGGCGACTACATCCGCGTCGGTCAGGTCCTCGCCATTCCTGAAGGCTCTTGAGCCCTTCAGGCGGGCACCCCAGGGCCAAGCGGTCTCGAACCGCTTGCTGGGCGGCTCGGCTTCTGCTTCCATCGGTATCATGGCGAACCCCATCCGGATCCTTTCCAGCCAGCTCGTCAACCAGATTGCCGCCGGCGAGGTGGTCGAGCGTCCGGCCTCCATCGTCAAGGAACTGATCGAGAACAGTCTGGACGCGGGCTGTGGTCGTGTGGAGATCGAGGTCGAACGGGGTGGGATCGAGCGTCTGAGGGTCCGTGACGACGGGTGCGGCATCCCGCACGACCAACTCGCCCTTGCGCTGGCGCGCCATGCCACGAGCAAGGTGTCGGATCTGTCGGATCTGGAGGCGGTCGGCACGCTGGGGTTTCGCGGCGAGGCGCTGCCCAGTATCGCCTCCGTGAGCCGCCTGACCCTGACCTCCCGGACCGCAGATCACCAGCCCCAAGCGGCCGCGCCGACCCCTGGGCATGGTTGGGAGATCGCGGTCGGTCCCGATGGGCGCCCGGAGGCGCCACGTCCCGCGCCACATCCCCAGGGCACGACCGTTGACGTGCGCGATCTCTTCTTCAACACGCCCGCGCGCAGGAAGTTTCTCCGGACCGAACGGACCGAGCTCGGGCACCTGGAGCAGGTCGTTCGCCGCGTCGCCCTGGCGCGCCCGGATGTCGGTCTGAGGTTGCGTCATCATGGCCGGATCCTGTTGGATCTGCCCCCTTCGGACGGTGATGAGGGACGCATCCTGGCCCGGCTGGATCAGCTGCTGGGCGCCGATTTTTCCGCCCAATCGCTGTTGCTCGAGGAGGAGGCGGTGGATCTGCGGCTCCATGGCTGGGTGATGCGACCTGCCTTCTCGCGCGGCCAGGCGGACCAGCAGTATTTCTACGTCAATGGTCGTATGGTCCGCGACAAGCTGATGTCCCATGCCGTGCGTCAGGCGTTCAGCGATGTCCTTCATCATGCCCGTCATCCTGTGTATGTGCTCTTCCTGGAACTGCCGACGCGGCTCGTCGACGTCAATGTCCATCCGGCCAAGCAGGAGGTTCGCTTCCGCGAGGCCAGGCAGGTCCACGACTTCGTTCAGCGGGCGCTGCAGCGGCGTCTGGCCCGAGGGGCGCTGGCCGGGTCGGGACCAGTCGAAAGCGAGGGTCAAGACCGGGCCGGGCTCGCTCCCCCCGGGGTCCTCGCTCGGACCCGGTCGAGCACGCCTGTGCGTCCTTCGACGCTGTCGCTCGGCGTCGGGGAAGGAAGCGCAGGTTACGCTGCCGACCTGGCCTTCCAGCGCCCGACCCCCGAGGGCCGGCTGCCGGAGGAGGGGGCCGACCCAGGACGTCGGGACACGCCACCGCTCGGTTTCGCACTGGCCCAGTTGGACGGCATCTACTTGCTCGCACAGACCGCGGAGGGACTCGTCATCGTCGATATCCACGCCGCACACGAACGCATCGGATACGAACGGCTCAAACGGGCCTGGAAGACCGGGCAAGTGGTTCGTCAGCCCCTGCTGGTGCCCCTGACCCTGACGGTCAGTCCACATGAAGCGGAGTTGTCGGAGACGCAGTCGGAAATGCTCTCAGGGCTGGGGCTGGTGATCGACCGCATCGACGCCGGCACGCTGGTCGTACGCGAGTTTCCGGCCCTCTTGCGGTCGGCGGACCTGGAGTCCCTGGTGCGTGACCTGCTCGCTGACCTCGCCGAACAGGGTCGCAGCGAGCGTGTCGAGGAGGCGATCAATGCGGCGCTCTCGACCATGGCCTGCCACGGGGCCGTGAGGGCGAATCGGCGGCTCACGCTCGATGAGATGAATGCCCTGTTGCGCGAGATGGAGGGGGTCGAGCGGATCGATCAGTGCAACCATGGGCGGCCGACCTGGATTCAGGTCACGCGGGACGAGTTGGACCGCCGCTTTGCACGTGGGCGCTGAAGGGCAGGGCCCAGCTGGATGGGAGGACGGCTCCGACCGGCGGCCCTGGGCCATCCTCCTGATGGGTCCCACCGCCTCGGGCAAGACCAATCTGGCCGTCGAGCTGGTGCGGCGCCTGCCCTGTGAGATCGTCAGCGTCGATTCGGCCATGATCTATCGGGGCATGGATATCGGGACCGCGAAGCCGGGTCCAGAGACGCTGGCCGAGGCGCCCCACCGCTTGATCGATATCCTGGACCCGACCCATGCCTATTCGACGGCGCGTTTTCGTGCCGATGCACTCGCGGCCATGGCCGAGATCGTGGCATGCGGTAGACTGCCGTTGCTGGTTGGCGGCACCATGCTCTATTTTCGGGCCCTGCAACTGGGTCTTGCGCGTCTACCGAGTGCGGATCCGCAGGTCCGGCGCGACTTGCTGGACGAGGCAGTGCGGATCGGCTGGCCGGCCATGCATGCGCGTTTGAGCAGGCTCGATCCCGCGACCGCGGCCCGTATTCATCCCAACGACCCGCAACGCATCCAGCGCGCACTCGAGGTCCAGCGGCTCTCCGGGCGGCCCATGAGCGAGTTGATCCAGTTCGCCGACGAGCCGCCGCCCTTGCCCTATCGACTCCTGAAGCTGGCGCTGGCCCCGCGGGAGCGCCAGACGCTGCATGAACGGATCGAGCGGCGCTTCCGAGCCATGCTGGAGAGTGGATTGGTCGACGAAGTGGCGGGTCTGATGGCGCGGAGGGGGCTGACCGAGGACCTGCCGTCGATGCGTTGCGTCGGTTATCGACAGGTCTTGAAATACCTGAAGGGGGGTTACAATTGGGAGGAGATGCTGCACCGCGGAATCGTCTCCTCGCGGCAACTCGCCAAGCGTCAGCTGACCTGGTTGCGCTCGGAGAGTCACTGCCACTGGTTGCACGAGGACCCGGATCCAGTCGCTCAGGCGCTGCGATTGATCGAGGAGGTCACGGAGAGGCCATGAGGATCACCGGGACCCATGGCGAAGACTGACGCAAACCGAAATTGTCTTGGTTTCCTGACAGGGATTCGGCGAAACTATCGAGTCATTGTGGTGGGTATGCCTGTCCCGGCTGCGGCCCGCCAGAAGCCGGTGTGGGTCTTTCGGGGCCTCACGGAGGTTTCAAGCCGGGCAATTAGGCGATTGCCGGAAATTCTCATGCCAGATGGCGCCGGATTGGCGTCTGCCTTCAAGGAGCGCCGGCAGGCGCATCGCCGGGCGATGTGACGGCTGGCGCGACGCAGAAGGCGGGCGTCAAGACCAGACAGGTGGCATGAGAATTGACAGAAATCGCCCTACGCTTGATCACAACAACAAGGAGTCAAACCCATGTCTAAGGGCCAGAGCCTGCAAGACCCCTTTCTGAACGCGCTGCGGAAGGAACGCATCCCGGTTTCGATCTTTCTGGTCAACGGCATCAAGTTGCAGGGCCAGATCGAGTCGTTCGACCAGTTCGTGGTCTTGCTGAAGAATAACGTCAGCCAGATGATCTACAAGCACGCCATTTCGACGGTGGTCCCTGCCCGCAACGTGAAGTTGCCACCTCCCGAGATCGGTCTCCCCGAGCCCGGCAACAGTTGAGTTCATCGATCAGCGTCTCGCCTGCTTCGCGGCTGCCGCGCCTCGCCAGTGGAGAGCTGGTCTTCGAGCGCCCCAGCGGCGGCGAGCGGGCGGTCCTCGTTCACCTGGATATCGGCTCCACGACGGAGCCGGATGAGCGCGAGGAGTTCAGGCTCTTGGCCGCCGCGGCCGGCGCCGAAGTGGTCGGCGTCTTGGGTGGCGCCCGTGCGGTCCCGGATCCACGGCTCTTCATCGGCACGGGCAAGGCCGAGGAGCTGAGGGTCTTGGTGGAGACCGCCGCGGCCGAGTTGGCGATCCTGAACCACCCCTTGTCGCCCGCCCAGGAGCGGAACCTGGAGCGGCTCTTGCGGTGCCGCGTCGTGGATCGCTCGGGTCTGATTCTGGACATCTTCGCCCAGCGGGCGCGCTCATTCGAGGGCAAGCTCCAGGTCGAGTTGGCGCAGCTGAGGCACCTTTCGACCCGGTTGGTCCGCGGGTGGAGCCATCTGGAGCGCCAGAAGGGTGGCATCGGCCTGCGTGGTCCGGGTGAGACCCAGCTCGAGACGGACCGGCGTCTCCTCGCCAGGCGTGTGGCGCTCCTCGACCGGCGTTTGGAGGGCATCGAACGACAGCGTGCCCAAGGACGCAAGGCCCGGTCCAAGGCCGAGTTGCCCGTGGTCTCGCTGGTGGGTTACACCAATGCCGGCAAATCGACCCTCTTCAATCGTCTGACCCAGGCCGGCGTCTTGCAAGCGGACCAGCTGTTCGCGACCTTGGACCCGACCCTTCGGCGTCTCGCCCTGCCGACTGGCAGGCCCGTCCTCTTGGCGGATACAGTGGGGTTCATCAGTCACCTGCCCCATGAGCTGGTCGCCGCTTTCCGCTCGACCCTCGAGGAGACCCGCACGGCCGATCTGTTATTGCATCTGGTGGACGCGGCGGCACCCCAGCGGGCGCGCTTGATGGCCGACGTGGAGGGTGTCCTCGCGCGCATCGGCGGCGAGAGGGTTCCGCGTCTGGAGGTCTTCAACAAGATCGATCGCTTGGATCCGGGGTCGCCGCGGCTCGAGCGCGGTCATGACGGACTGCCTTCGCGGGTCTGGTTGTCGGCCCAAACGGGGGCTGGCGTCGACCTGCTACTCAGCGCGATCGGCGAATTGACGAGTAGGGACCTCTCGCGTTGCTCGGTTCGTCTCGGGCCGGGTGATGCAAGAGTGCGGGCCTATCTCTTCGAGCACGCCCAGGTCTTGACGGACCAGCCGATGGAGACGGGTGGTTGGGAGATGGAGTTCGCCATCGCGCGTTCCGACCTGGAGCGCCTGCTCGCACGCCATCGGGGGCTGGG
>JANQGF010000091.1 GCA_028277465.1 Chromatiaceae bacterium | reverse complement strand
CACCAGTCACATCGCCCGGCGATGCTCCTGGTGGCGCTCCTTGAAGGCGAGCCTCAATCCGGCGCCATCTGGTATAAACATTTCCGGCAATCGCCTTACCAGCTGCAACGAGGAGTTGAATACGATGCGGATCATCCTACTTGGCGGCCCGGGCGCCGGCAAAGGCACTCAGGCGGGTTTCATCAAGGAGCATTTCCAGATCCCGCAGATTTCCACCGGTGACATGCTGCGTGCGCACGTCAAGCAGGGAACCGAGCTCGGCAGGGCGGCGAAGAAGATCATGGACGAGGGCGGGCTGGTGTCGGACGACATCATCATGGGGATGGTCAGGGGGCGCATCGCCGAGGACGACTGTCGAAAGGGTTATCTGTTTGACGGTTTTCCCCGCACGCTGGCCCAAGCCGATGCCTTGAAGGACGCACAGATCGCCGTCGATGCAGTGGTCGAGATCGATGTCCCGGATGAAGAGATCATCAAACGCATGTCTGGACGCCGTGTGCATCTCGCCTCCGGTCGCACCTACCATGTCGTCTTCAATCCTCCACGGGAGGAGGGCAAGGACGACGAGACCGGCGAGCCTCTGATTCAACGTGATGACGACCGAGAAGAGACCGTGCGGGCGCGGCTGAAGGTCTACCATGACCAGACCGAGCCACTGATCGGCTACTATTCCGACTGGGCCGCCCGGGGTGGTGATGGCGCGCCAGGCTATATCAAGGTCCATGGAATCGGCACCGTGGAAGAGATTCGGGGTCAGATCATCGAGCAATTGAGTAGGCTCTAGCCTTCCTGAGTCCGTTCGCCGTTCATCAGGTGCTGGGTGGTTGGAAGACCGGGTGTCAGGCGATTGCCGGAAATGTTTATACCAGATGGCGCCGGATTGAGGCTCGCCTTCAAGGAGCGCCACCAGGGGCATCGCCGGGCGATGTGACTGGTGGCGCGACACCGAAGGCGGGCGTCAAGACAAGTCAGATGGTATGAACATTGACAGAAATCGCCTCAGTCCTTCAGAGCCGTGGGGGCGCGATTCTGATACCATCCCCCGTAACCTTTTCTTCACGGGAAGACCCTTATGGCTGTGGTAGAGCTCGAGACAACCGATTTTGAACAGACCGTTCGGGACAACGACTTCGTGGTCGTCGACTTCTGGGCACCCTGGTGCGGGCCCTGTCGTTCTTTTGCCCCTGTCTACGACAAGGTGTCCGAGGATTTCGATGACATCCTGTTCGCCAAGGTCAACACCGAAGAGCACCAGGCGATCGCGGCGCATTTTCAGATTCGATCAATTCCGACCCTGATGATCTTTCGCGAGCAGATCATCGTCTTTTCGCAGGCCGGCGCCCTCCCGGAGGGGGCGCTTCGCGATCTTCTCGCCAAGGCCAAGGAGCTTGACATGGCCGACGTCAAGCGTCAGATCGCCGCACAGGCCGCCTCGAACGCCTAGCCTCACCGGGTTGCACTGGCCCGCCGTGCCACCCATGCCGCGGGGAACGCAAGGGGGGCGGCGCGACGTTCGTCATCGAACCGTGAATGGCCTAAATGCCTAGCCATCCCATGCAGCGTCCCTGTTTCCCTTGGTCTGGTGCCTCCTTCATCTCCGGGCGTCCCGATGTGGGCGCCCTCATGAGTCTATGTGAGGAGAATTTCATCCTCTTGCGGCGTTTGGCTCCGGGACTGCGTCACTATACCGGGAGGCTCGCCTCCCGGCGGTCCGGGGGTGTCGATCTGCACCTGGCGATCGGGGCGCAGGCGCGCTACACGACCGAGCTGCGTCTGACCCACTATTTCTCTGTCTCGGGTGGGGCGGATGGGCATCCCGAGCCCGACGCACGCCTGCGCGTCTATCACGATGCCCAACAGGTCGAAGTGCTGGATCTCCGGCAATCGGTGCTTCCTCTGCGCACTGACTATCAAGACCCGGCGCTCTCCGATAAGTGGCAGGTGAACCTCTTTCTCGCCAAATGGTTGTTGTTCTGTCTGCGCCAGGGTCACCGCTTCGGGCAGGGCCCGGTCGCTTCGACCCTGGCCGCTCGGGGTACCGCCGCGCTGAATCATCTCGTGTGAGCACGCCGCTGGGTCCTGTGCCCCCATCCAGGTTTGACGTCAGCCCATAAGTTGCATTGCGTGAACCACGGTCTTGGACGTCGTCCCGGGAAGGGCGGCCTCGGGCCATTGGCATCGTCTTGGAACAAATCCCAACCCTGATTGCCCTAATCCTTGCCTTATGGACAGCGTCGCCTATTGAAATGGAGAAATTGTTGACTAATTTAGTCGTGTAGAGCGAAGGCGGCAGAGCGTTCGCCGGATTCGACCACCATTCACATGTCGCAGGCACCCGAACGATGAGACTATCGACCAAAGGCAGATATGCGGTTACCGCCATGCTTGACCTCGCGCTGCACTCAGGCAAAGGACCTGTCACGCTGGCGGACATCTCGGTCAGCCAGGGGATTTCGCTCTCTTACCTCGAGCAGTTGTTCGCGGCGTTGCGGGGTAAGAAGCTGGTACGTGGGGTACGCGGCCCGGGTGGGGGCTATTATCTTGGAAAGACGCCGGCAGAGATCTCGATTGCCAACATCATCTGTGCCGTGGACGAGTGGGTGGAGTTCACAAGATGTGGTGGCCGAGAGAACTGTCGCGAGGGACAGCGCTGTTTGACGCATCACCTCTGGGATCAGTTGAGTGACGAGATCTTTCGCTTCTTGAGCAATATCACCTTGCAGGATCTCGTGGATCGCGGTCGCGAGCGCGGCGCGATTCCGCTTCATGAGGAAGGACTGGATAAGGAAAGGAAACGGCGCGCTGCTTGAGAGGGACCCTCCGGTTCCTGCTTTGCTCTGACACCGAGACCTCTCTTTCTCCGGTCGGCTGTCTGACCCGCCTGAATCGAGTGCATCGCCGTTTTCTCGTTCGAGAGACGGCACCGAGCTTAAAAGGTGCCGGCTGGAGTGCTATTCTTAGATGCCCGTCCAGACCCGGGAACCGCGATTGTGGTCCCGGCGGCGATTACCTTGGGTCATTGCATCGATATCTCGCCATGGCAGAACAGCCGGACGGTCTGATGACCGTCCAGGATTTCGTGCGCTGGGGCGCGAGCCGTTTCGAAGCGGCGCAGCTCCATTTCGGGCACGGCACCGACAATGCGATCGACGAGGCCACGCATCTGGTGCTGGGCGGTCTGCATCTCGAGCCCGGTCTCTCTGCGCGGTTCAGGGATTGTCGCCTCACGCCTGCCGAGCGGGTCCGTCTCTCGGAGCTGATCGAGCGGCGGGTGGTCGAGCGGATCCCGGCGGCCTATCTCATCGGTCGCGCCTGGTTTGCCGGGCTGGAGTTTGCCGTCAGTCCCCAGGTCCTGGTTCCCCGTTCTCCCATCGCGGAGTTGGTCGAGGCCGGCTTCGATCCCTGGATCGACGGTGAGCGTGTCGGCCGGATTCTCGATCTGGGTACAGGGAGCGGCTGCATCGGTATCGCGGCGGCCTTCTACCTGCCGGACGCCGACGTGGACCTGGTGGATGTCGCGCCCGAGGCGCTGGAGATTGCGCGCCGCAACGTCGAGCATCATGCTGCCGCGGATCGGGTGCGTGTCGTGGAGTCCGATCTCTTCGCCTCCTTGGTAGGAAACCATTATGACCTCATCGTCTCGAATCCGCCCTACGTCTCCCGCCGGGAGTTCGCTGAGCTCCCCGCCGAGTATTTCAGCGAACCGGAGCTCGGTCTTCTCGGGGGTGAAGAGGGTCTTGATCTCGTGATGAGGATTCTGAAGGATGCCGCCGCCCATCTGACCGAGGGCGGTGTCCTCATTGTCGAGGTGGGGCATTCAGCCAAGGATCTCAGCCGTCGTCTGCCGGAACTGCCCTTTACCTGGATCGAGTTCGAGCGCGGCGGCGAAGGCGTCTTTCTCCTGACCCGCGAGCAACTGCTCGAGCACCGACCACGACTCGAGGAGGCCGTCTGGGCAGGAGCCTGAGACGGGCCCGACGCGTCGATGAGTCCAGAGATTCCCTTTCACACCCTGCTCAAACAGATCAACGAGACCCATCGGCGCTGGATCCAGGTGGGCGAGGACGACACCTGAGCGGGCTTGACGACATGAGCCAGGCGGGTGCCAGATGCGCGCCCCCGCGGCCGGAGGATTGAACGGTGGAGCAAGGTGTTTCATTCGATCTGGAACTGATTCGTCGTTATGACTACAGCGGTCCGAGGTATACCTCTTACCCGACCGCCGTCGAGTTCGACGAGGCCTTCGACGAATCGGCGTATCGGAGGGCCTGCGATCGCAGTAATCAGAGCGGTCGGCCCTTGTCGATCTATTTTCATATCCCTTTCTGCGACACCGTCTGCTTCTATTGCGCCTGCAACAAGATCGCGACGAAGGACCGGTCGCTCGCGCCGCCTTATCTCGAGCGTATCCATCGCGAGCTGGGCATGCAGTCCGAGTTGTTCGACCGCTCGCGCCAGGTGGAGCAGCTGCACTGGGGTGGTGGGACGCCGACCTTCCTCAACCAGGAGCAGATGACGGAGCTCATGGAGGTCACCCGCCGCCATTTCACCTTGGCCAGCGACGATGTGGGCGAGTTCTCGATCGAGATCGATCCGCGCGAGGCCGATGCCTCGACCGTCGCTCTGCTGCGACGCCTCGGTTTCAATCGCATGAGTCTCGGCGTACAGGATTTCGATCCCAGGGTGCAGGCGGCTGTCAATCGCTTCCAGACCGAGGCGCAGACCATGACGGTGCTGGAGGCGGCGCTGGCCGAGGGTTTCCGCTCGATCAGTATCGATCTCATCTATGGTCTGCCGTTTCAGTCGGTCGAGAGCTTCGGGAAGACCTTGGAGCGCGTCATCGCTGTCAATCCGCAGCGCTTGTCCATCTTCAACTATGCTCATCTCCCGGAGCGCTTCAAGCCGCAACGACGCATCAACGAGTCGGATCTGCCGGCCCCTCAGGTCAAGCTGGACATCCTTCAGTCGACGATCCAGCGGCTCACCGACGCCGGTTATGTCTATATCGGTATGGACCACTTCGCGCGCCCGGACGACGAGCTCGCCTTGGCCCAACGGGCGGAGACCCTCTATCGCAATTTCCAGGGCTACTCGACCCATGCCGACTGTGACCTGATCGGGATCGGGGTCACTTCGATCGGGAAGATCGACAACAGCTACGGTCAGAATCGGCGCGGACTCGAGGAGTATTACGCCGATATCGACGCCGGGCATCTGGCGGTATTCCGCGGCATCGAGTTGAACCGCGACGATTTGATCCGTCGTGACGTCATCACCCAGCTCATCTGCCACTTCCAGCTGGATATGCGTGCCACCGAGTCGAAATGGGGCATCCAGTTCGCCGACTATTTCGCCACTTCCCTGGCGCAGCTCGAGGCCATGGCCGCCGATGGTCTGCTGGAGATGGATGCGGATCGGATCCGGATCCTGGCGCGCGGGCGGCTCCTGGTGCGCAATATCTGCATGGCCTTCGACGCCTATTTGGCAGCCAAGCAGGGTCCGATCGGTTTCTCCAAGGTCATCTGACCTCCGATCTTGGGCATGAGCCAGGGGACTGTGGGTTCAGACCTCCCGGGGCAGTTTCGCCACGCAGTCGCACGCTGCGCGGACGCGGTCGCCGTCTTCTGCGACGGCGGTGACTGGACCTTCGCGGCATTGGACCGGGCGTCCGAGGGCGTCGCGGCGTCCCTCGCGGACGCCGGCATCCTCGCCGGCGACCGGATCGCGCTCTTGTGTGGCAACGGCGTCGAGTTCGTGATCGCCTATCTCGGCATTCTCAAGGCCGGCTGTACTCTGGTGCCCTTGAATCTGTTGCTGAATCCCCGGGAGCTGGGCTTCATCCTGAAAGACAGCGGTGCCCGGGGGCTGTTCTACCAGCAGGCGTTCGAGCCGGCGGTGATCGCCGCGCTGAAGGGTTCGTCCGAGGTCCGACTCAGGGTGCGCATCGGCGAGGGTTCGGGGCCGGCCGCCAGCAGCTTCGCCGATCTGATGGCCAATCCCTGTTCCTCGTCCGCTCTTTCCCAGGACCAGGAAGCCGTCGCGGCCATCCTCTACACATCGGGCACCACCGGACGCCCCAAGGGTGCCATGCTGACCCATCGCAATCTGCTCGCCAACAGCCGTAGCGTGGCCCAGGCACTGGAGCTGGTCGAATCCGATCGCGTGCTCGTGGTGCTTCCCATGTTTCATGCCTTCGCGGCAACGGTTGGGGTGCTGACCCCCCTCTTGCACGGGGCGGGCTTGGTTCCCGTTGGCCGCTTCGAGCCCAAGCTCGTCAGCCAGCGAGTCGCACGGCAGGGTGCCACGATCTTCCTCGGTGTCCCCAGTCTCTATGGTGCCCTGTTGCGGCTCGACCAGGGCCTGGTTGCTCAGTGGCGCGGGGTGCGTCTGTGCGTGAGCGGCGGTGCGGCGATGCCCCTGGCCCTGATGTCGGCCTTCGAGGAGCGGTTCGGGGTCCCCATCCTCGAGGGTGACGGACCCACTGAATGCGGGCCCGTCACCTGTGTCAACCCGGTCCGGGGTGCGCGCAAGCCTGGCTCGGTGGGGCTACCGATCCCGGGGGTTGAGATGCGGATCCTGGATCCCGAGGGGCGCGAAGTCCCCGCAGGTCAACACGGCGAGGTCTGCGTCCGCGGACCCAGCGTGATGAAGGGGTACTTCAATCTGCCCGAGGCGACCCGTGAGAGCTTCTTCGGCGATTGGTTCCGGACCGGCGATCTGGGTTATCGTGACGCTGACGGCTATTTCTATCTGGTCGATCGTATCAAGGATCTCATCATTACCAATGGGATGAATGTCTATCCAAGGACGATCGAAGAGGTCCTCTATTCCCATCCGGAGGTCGCCGAGGCGGCAGTGGTCGGTGAGCCGGATGAGCGGCATGGCGAGGTCGCGGTCGCGCATGTCGTCTTGCGCCCCGAGGCCGCGGCCACACCCGCGACTCTGCGCCACTGGTGCCTCGAGCACCTTGGTCGGCACCAGGTCCCCCGCCGGTTCCTGATGCGCGAATCCCTGCCCAAGAACGCGGCCGGCAAGATCCTCAAGCGTGAGTTACGGCGTCGTGGCGAGGTCGAGCGAGGCGTCGCCACTGACCACCGAAGCGAGAATCACTCCGTCGGTTGAGGGTCCGAGTCCTTTGAGCCCTAATGCGCCGCAGGCTATACTGAGAAGCTTTTGAGGGTGCAGGCGGCTCGCCCGTACCAGGATCTAGTAACGTACGGACCGGGTCTTCGAACGGGGCCGGTGGGAGAGATAGTCGATGCAGGTTTCGGTGGAAGCAGGCGAGGGGCTCGAGCGGCGAATGAAGATCGATCTGCCCTTCGAGCAGATCGCGGTCGAGGTCGACAAGCGTTTGCTGCAGTTCGCGCGGACCGCCCGAATCCCCGGTTTTCGTCCCGGCAAGGTGCCGATGAAGCTGCTCCGGCAACGGTTTGCCGGCCGGGTGGAGCAGGAGGTCTTCGGCGAGCTGGTGCAATCGAGCTTCATGGAGGCGCTGACCCAGGAGTCTCTGCGTCCGGCGGGTCCGCCGCAGATCGAGCCGGAGATCGATACGGCTGAAAAGCAGTTCGGCTTCACGGCCGTCTTCGAGGTCATGCCCGAGTTGGAGCTGGCGCCCTTGGCGGGTCGGGTGGTGAAATGTCCGGTCTGTGAATTGACGGATGCGGATCTGGACGACATGATCGAGCGCATCCGCCAACAGCGCAAACGATGGACCGCTGTCGACCGCCCGAGCGAGACGGGTGATCGCGTCACGGTCTCTTTCCAGGGCACCCTGGACGGCGAGGCCTTCGAGGGTGGTTCCAGCTCCGGTGTCGAGATCGAGCTCGGTGCCGGGCGTATGATCCCAGGATTCGAAGACGGTCTCATCGGGGCGAGCGCCGGTGAGCAGCGCATACTCGATCTGACCTTCCCCGAGTCGTATCAGAATTCTCCTCTGGCCGGAAAGCCGGTGCGTTTCGAGGTGACCTTGGATGCGGTGGCCGAGCCAAGCTTACCGAGTGTCGATGCCGACTTGGCCAAGGAGTTCGGAATCGAGGACGGTGACCTGGAGCGCTTCATGGCCGACGTGCGCGCGAACATGGACAGGGAATTGAAGCAACGGCTCGATGCCCGCATCAAAGAACGGGTGATGGACCTGCTGCTCGAGGCCAATCGCGTCGAGCTGCCCAATGTCCTGGTGCAGAAAGAGATGAGCGCCATGGCCAAGCAGATGGATCAGACACTCGGGGGCGCCAGCATGAGGCTGCCCCCGGCCGTCTTCGAGGCAGGTGCGCGCCGACGGGTCGCTTTGGGTCTCATCCTGGGTGAGATCGTCAAGCAGAACGACCTCAAGGTCGATTCAACGCGGGTGCGGAGGATGGTCGAGCAGTTGGCCTCCACCTATGAGCAGCCGCAGGCAGTGATCGATTTCTACTATGGTGATCGTGAGCGTCTCGGCTCGGTCGAGACCTTGGCCCTCGAGGAGCAGGTGGTCGATTGGGTCCTGGAGCAGGTAAGGGTCGAGGATGAACCCATCAGTTTCGCTGAACTGACCGCCCCCACACCGGCAGATCTATCGCCGGTTCCGGTGCGAGGATCGAGCGACAAGCCCGAGCAGGCGGGGTCCGATGAATCCACATCAGGCTGAAGGCGTTCCCATGAGCAACCCTCCGAGTCGAACAGAATGGCAGCCCCAGGGGCTTGGACTGGTGCCCATCGTGATCGAGCAGACCGCTCGCGGCGAGCGGTCCTTCGACATCTATTCACGGCTCCTCAAAGAGCGCGTGATCTTCGTGGTCGGTCAGGTCGAGGACCACATGGCCAATCTGGTGGTCGCCCAACTGCTCTTTCTGGAGTCCGAGAACCCCGATAAGGATGTCCATCTCTATATCAACTCGCCCGGTGGCTCGGTGACGTCGGGGTTGGCGATCTACGATACGATGAGATTCATTCGACCCGACGTCAGTACGATGTGTATCGGGCAGGCAGCCAGCATGGGTGCGCTGCTGCTGGCGGGGGGGGCGAAAGGCAAGCGTTTTTGTCTGCCACACTCGCGCATGATGATCCATCAGCCATTGGGTGGATTCCAGGGCCAGGCGACGGATATCGATATTCATGCGCGTGAAATCCTCTATATCCGGGACCGTCTGAATCAGATCCTGGCCGAGCATACGGGCCAGCCGGTCGAGAAGATCGCGGAAGACACCGAGCGCGATAGGTTCATGGGTGGGCACGAGGCCCAATCCTATGGACTGATCGACAAGGTGATCACCGAGCGCGGTCCCGCCCCCCCTCGGGATTAGGCGATTGCCGGAAATTCTCATGCCAGATGGCGCCGGATTGGCGTCTGCCTTCAAGGAGCGCCGGCAGGAGCATAGCGGCGCTATGTGACTGCTGG
>JANQGF010000088.1 GCA_028277465.1 Chromatiaceae bacterium | reverse complement strand
CACCAGTCACATCGCCCGGCGATGCTCCTGGTGGCGCTCCTTGAAGGCGAGCCTCAATCCGGCGCCATCTGGTATAAACATTTCCGGCAATCGCCTTAGAGACAGTTGAATAATCGAACCTGCGGTGTGCAGCGAGATGGCGGATAACTTTGCGGACAAACGTTATTTGGTGGTCGACGACTTCGCCGACATGCGGGCCGCGATCCGGAGTATCCTGCGCTCCCTGGGTGTGAATCGGATCGACCAGGCGAGGGACGGCAGCGAGGCCATCCTGCAGATGGAGAAACGCCACTATGAGGTGGTGCTCTGCGACTACAATCTGGGGCCGGGAAAGGACGGACAACAGGTCCTCGAAGAGGCGCGCCATCGCCACCTGATCGGGATCGGCTGCATCTTCATCATGGTCACGGCCGAGAACGCGCGCGAGATGGTGATGGGGGCCATGGAATACGCGCCCGACAGCTACCTGGCCAAGCCCTTCACCAAGGAGCTCTTCCGGACTCGACTCGGCAAGCTCTTCGCGCGTAAGGCGCACCTGGCCGCAGTGGACAAGGCGATGACCACGAAGGACTATGGTGCCGCCCTCAAGGAGCTGAACCGGCTGATTGCCGCCAAACCCAAGAACCTGTCCGAGCTGCTCAAGTTGAAGGCCGAGGTCTGTCTCACGGCGAACCGCTACGAGGATGCCAAGTCCATCTACGAGCAGATCCTGGCCGCCCGGGAGGTCCCCTGGGCCCGTCTCGGGCTGGGGCGAGTCCTCTTCCTGCAGAAGGACTATGCCCAGGCCGAGGAGATCTTCACGCAACTGCTGACGCTCGACCCGAACCTCGTCATCGCCTATGACTGGCTGGCCAAGACGCAGACCGCCCGCAAGGCATTCGATGAGGCCGAAGCGACCCTGCAAACCGCGGTGCGGCTCTCACCGCGTGCCCTCAAGCGCCAGCAACTCCTTGGCAAGCTGGCGCTGAGCAACGGCAACAGCACCCTGGCCGAGACCGCCTTCGATCGCGCTGTGACCTTGGCGAAACACTCGGTCCTGAACCATCCATCCCTGTTGGCCGGACTCGCGACATCCAAGTCGGCGAACCAGAAGCACGAGGAGGCCTTGAGGGTCGTCGGTGAGCTTGGACATCTCTTCGCTGCTCATCCCGAGGCGACCTTCTACGCGGAATCGACGAGCGCCATCGTGAAGCGGAATCAAGGCGATCTGGCAGGTTCGATGGAGGCCATGGAAGGTGCCGAACGTGCCATGGCCCGACTCGATGAGTCCAACCCGCTCGAACTCAGCCTCGAGATGATCAAGACGTACGCGCAACTGGGTGAGCAGGAGAAGGCGGCCGCCCTGCTCCAGAAGGCGGTCGCCAACAATCACGACGATGAAGAATTCCTCATGGAGGCCATCCGAGTCTGCCACGAGGCGGGCCTGGATTTCGACGCTGAAACGGCCATCCGTCAGATCCAACAAGGGGTGGTCGAGACCAATAACCGAGGGGTGCGCCTGATCATGCAAGGCGAGTTCGATGCCGCCATTCAGCTTCTGCGCGAGGCGGCCGATGAAATGCCCGGCAACAAGACCATCAATCTCAACGTCGCCAAGGCCAGTATCATGAAGATGGAAAAGATGGGGTCAACCTCCGAGCAAGTCGCGAACCTGCGTCGTCAAGTGGAACGTTTGCAGCGGATCGCCACAGGCGACTGGCGCCTGACCGATGTGGTCTTGCGCCTGCAAAGACTCGAATCCAAGCCCTGAAGGCGGCTGGCGATGAACTTCTCCGACATCCTGGCGTCCAGCATCCACGACATCAAGAATTCGCTTGGGCTGATCCTGAGCAACCTCGACGATTTGATCAACAATCCGGACAATCGGATCGCCGACCCCCGCCAAGCCAGTCTCCTGCTGCATGAGGCGCAACGCGCCAACAATAATCTGATTCAACTGCTGAACCTCTACAAACTGGGCCACGCGCAACTGGTCGTGAGCGTGGCGGAGCACAACCTGGAGGATTTCCTGGAGGAGGTCGTCGCCGAGAACCAGGCCGTCTGTCTCGCCCTCGGGCTGGAGCTGAGTTACAGCTGTGATCCGGACTTGAGCGGCTATTTCGACTCGGAGCTCATCCGTAGCGTGCTCGACAGTACCATCGGTAACGCCCGACGTTATGCACGAGGCGGCATCCTGCTGAGCGCGGCGCACGAGGACCGCGAACTGGTCATCCGGGTCGAGGACGACGGCTCGGGCTTTCCGCGGCATCTGACCGGGTTACTCGACCCGACCAGCCATCGGCCGGGGGATTCGGGCAATCCCAGCCGAACGCACCTGGGTCTCTATTTCGCCTCCGAGGTCGCCATGTTGCACAAGACGCCCGAGCGGACCGGCCGGGTGGTTCTCAAGAACGACCACCAACTGCCGGGTGGTTGTTTCGAGCTCTGGCTGCCTTGAGCCGCGCAATCCTCTCGCTCCTATGTTTGCTTGCGCTCTTACCCGGGACCGGACCGGCGTTCGCGGCGACACCGGACGTCCGGATCCTGATCGATGTCTCCGGCAGCATGCGTCAGACAGACCCCCAGAATCTCCGGGTACCGGCGTTGCGTTTGGTCAATGAGCTCTTGCCGGTCGGTGTCCGTGCCGGCGTCTGGCTCTTCGCCGAGAAGACTCAGGTCCTGTCACCCGTCGGGGAGGTGGACGCGACCTGGAAGGCCCAGACCCGGGCCCGGCTTGGTCGCATTCACGCCCGCGGTCTCTTCACGGACATCGAGCAAGCGATCGAGGCGGCGGTCACCGGCTGGGAGGGGCCTGCGGCGACGGGCGAACGCCATATCGTCCTCTTGACCGACGGCCTGGTCGACGTCTCCAAGGACGAGGCACAGAGCCTGGCTTCGCGCGAGCGTATTCTCTCGGCCCAGCTCGAGCGTCTACAGAGGCTGCACGTCAAGGTCCACGCCATTGCCCTGTCGGACCAGGTCGACACCAAGTTGATGCGCATCCTGGCCGGTCGCACCGACGGCTGGCTGGAATCACCCAAGGACGCAGATGCACTCCAGCGTGTCTTCCTGCGCATCCTGGAACAAACGACCGCACCGATGACAGTCCCGCTGAAGGGTAATCGTTTCGAGATCGACGATCAGGTCTCGGAGTTCACCCTCCTGGCCTTTCGGGGAGCAGGCGGTGCAACCCGTCTCCGGTCCCCGTCCGGCGAGGAGATCTCATCCAGCAGCCGAACGGAAGGGACCCTCTGGCGCACCGAGGCCGACTATGATCTGGTCACGCTCGCCGACCCCATGCCGGGCGAATGGGAGCTCGAGGGTGTGTCGGACCCGGACAACCGGGTGGTGGTGGTGACCGACCTGGGAATCGAAATGGAGCCCCTTCCCAGCGCGCTGCAGGCCGGGTCGAGTCAGCGGATCGAGACCTGGCTGACCGAGCGCCAGCGGCCCGTGAGACGACCCGATCTATTGAAGATCCTGCAGGCCACGGCCCTGGTCGCGCGTGTATCCAGGCCCGAACAAGCGCCACCGAGGGAAGAGAAGTCCGCGCCAACTCGGAGCGGCGCGCAATCGCCTGCGTCCGACCAGATCGCGGGATCTGCGGCCCCCCACGCAACGCAGGAGAACCCGGAACCGACTGAGCTGCACTTGCGCCTGGATCAGGAGAGCGGACATTTTCGAGCCGACCTGGATACCAGATCGCTCTCGCCCGGCATCTATCGAATCGCGGTCCTGATCGATGGAGGGACCTTCAAACGTCAGCTGACCAAGAGGTTCAAGCTCACCGGCCCGCCGATCAGCCTCCACCATGAGCAACGCCTCCCGTCGGAAGAGACGGAATCCGCGGCATTGGACCTGACGCTGGATGTCGAACCCGAGTTGGTCGATCCAAAGAGCCTCTTCGGTTACCTGCTGATACTGGGACCCGAAGGCCAGCAATCCGTCGTCGATCTCCCTCGACCCAGCAGCGCGCCCCTGCACCTGCGGGTTGCCGTCGAGCGACCCGGTGAATATCTGGTGAAGGGGCATCTGATGGCGAGGAGCCTGACCGGCGAGCTGGTCGATGTCGAGCCAGAACCGAGACACCTGGTCTTCGACTTTGAGCAGAGCGCGGCGAGCAAGTGGGGCGCGTCGAAGGAGGAGCCGGATGGGCAAGACCTCTCCTGGATCGCGCTCGGGACCTATCTCCTTGGCGGAAACGCCATCCTGGGGTCGATGCTCGGTCTGACCTGGTGGCTGCTGCAACGGCCTCGACAGCCCGGCGAGAAACCACCAAGCAAGCCAGCCGAGACCAAGAAACCAAAGGCGAAGCGAGGATGAGTGCACTCGAGCTTAGCGGTCTGATCCTGGCCGGTGAATTTGCCCTCTTGGCTTGGGGGATCCTCTTCTTCCTGCTGCTTCGTCAACGCCGCAGGAGCCAGGTGGAACAGGTCCATGCGGAAGACATGATGCAGGACCTGGCGACGCATGAGGTCTCGCGGCGCGATGCGCTCGCGGCCCTGTTCGAGAACACCTACAAGTTGGAAGGAGAGGAGCTGACCGCAAAGGTCGATGAGTATGTCGAGCGTGAGAAGGCCTTCTACAACGCAATGCTAGGCATCTACCTGGACCGCGACGGCGGAAGACTGAAACAGATTCCGGCCGAGCTGACGAAGGTATTGGCCCCCTGGGTCCAGATGACCCCGAGTGGGATGGTCGACGCCAAGGAGATGGGCACTCTGGAAGACGAGAAGACCGCGCTCGCCGTCGAATTGGAGAGCACCAAGGCCACGCTCGAGGAGTTGATGGACGAATACATGGCGGCCTTCAAGGAAGCCCAACCGTCATCCGATGACGCCCCCGGCCCTGCCGAGCAGGAGCAGACCAACTCCGTCGCGGATATCGTCTTCGAGGACGAGGCCCAAGATACGGGTCCGAGCGACGCCCAGGAACAGCCACCCATCGCCGAATCCCCGGTCGACGCCAAGGGGGTGGAGCCCATGGAGCGCGAGGCTCGGGGCCGAGCACCCGCGGGGCCCTTCGAGCTGGGCGAAGAGGCACCGGCAGCGCTGGATGAACCGGCCGCTGCCGGCGTTCAGACAAGGGCGGATGCGGAGTCTGGCCAGGGATCGGATCGAGAGGGCGGGGACGAACAAATGGCGAACCAAGAACTCGAAGGGCTTGCCGATCTTTTCGACCCCCCCTCGGACAAGGCCTGAACCGAGACTCGCGTCAAGCGAGAGGCGCGGCCGCAACCGGGCCGCGTCTCTCGGAGACCCAGCGAACTAAGGCTCAATCCAGCGCCGGGAAGGGCCCGATATAACCGATATGGGACTCCTTGTCGGCGGCACTCTGGGCCTGGTCCGCGTCCGACTCGCCGTAAGGATGCTGGGTCACCAGCGTCAGATAACCAAACCCATTGATATTGGCGTGCCAGAAGGGCGAGGTCGTCTCGGCACCATAGGGCGTGGTGGCGATGCGGGTGAGGGCCTGGGTATTGACGTCGAAGCTCCAGACGTAATCGTTCTGGTGCCTGCCCGTGTCCTCACCGATGACGAGGGAGCCGTATTTGGGCAGATAGGCGATATTGTCCGGATTGGCGATCCCATCGACATCACAGCTGTTCTCGGACAAGTCGGTGCCGCTGTAATCCATCTCGCGCCCCATCACCACACCAAACATGTTGTGGGCGACATATTGGCTATCGATCGGATTGCCATCCGTGTCGGTCGCCCCCCCCATCAGCCCCATGGCATAGACCGCACCACACTTGTTGGCCTGGTCGAGACGAATATGGTTGGGTCCGCCGACGTCGTTCGAAGATCCATCCTCCATCCCCTTGCGCAGCTCGCTCATGGCGACGTACAAGAGGTTGGCGTCGGGGTTGTACGCGATGCCCTCTTCCTTGCGGAACTCGGTCGTCGCACCCTTGTGAGCCGCATAGAGGCGAGTCTCCATGCGCGAGGCGATCTTGTCCATGTCCGGCTTGAGCCGGGTGCAGAGCAGACCCTCGTCATAGGTATTGGTGCTGGTGAAGCCGGCCGGACAGATACCCGCATCGGCGTCCACCGGCTCGGCCTTGTCGAACATGTCGGCGAAGGTGGTCTTACGTTCGATGGCGGCACGGATCTCGTCATTGGTGGCATGACCCAGACTGACCCATTCGATGTTCGCGCTGCCCGCACCCGCGCCCGAGGTCTGAACCCAGCGGGCAGCGTAGAGTGTTCCAGCGCTCAGGTCCTTGACCCGGTCGGCGATGAAGAGGAAGAGACCCACGTTGGTCCCGTCGTCGGACAGATAGACGGTCCGGTTGTCGGGCATGACATAGGCCAGCTCATGCGCGAAACGGCCCATCGAGAAGTGCTTTCT
Source organism: Chromatiaceae bacterium (assembly GCA_028277465.1). Classification (GTDB taxonomy): domain Bacteria; phylum Pseudomonadota; class Gammaproteobacteria; order Chromatiales; family Chromatiaceae; genus JANQGF01. The sequence goes on along the minus strand of JANQGF010000088.1, from coordinate 1,464 downwards.
GACGGTATGGCGTCCGTCAGGAGAGGTGATCTTGATCTCGGGCGTCCAGCCGAAGTAATAGCCGAAGTAGGCCGCGTTCTCGGCCGTATTCTCGATCTTGTTGAAATCCGCGATGGCCTGCATATGGGCATCGTGCCAGGAGGGATCATCGAACCAGGCCTGATTCTCGGCATCCGGATTGAAGATGGCCATGGGCGGCTCGTACTCCTCCGACCCCAGATGCGTGTTCCAAGGCGTGGTCATGCCCGCGCAGTTGACGTAAGTCCCGTAAACGTCGGAGAAATCAACCGAGCGCGTGGCAACCGCGGTCAGCTTCCCGTTGGCGTCCTGCTCCAGCTTGGTGATATAGGCACCACCCAGGCTGCACTCCAGCTGGGTGACGGCGAAGAGGTGCGTGCCATATCTCAAGAAGGAGGTATGGTCGGGACCCGAGCCATTGGTGCAAACCCAGGGGCTGGCGTCCTCCTGCAGCATGGGTTCGCCATCCTTGTTCTTCAGCAGACCGAAGACCTCGGTCTCGGTGGGTCGGTGACCACCGAGCTTCGGCAAGACCTGATTCGTGCGTACCAGATCCTGGTAGCCGATCGCATACACCTGCCCATTGACGGTCACGGAGCTGGAGGCGCGGACGGAGCGCTTTTCCTCCTGTGAGAGAGGCACGCCCACCTCGGAGAAGCTGAGATCGGCGGACGTCTGAGAGCAGCCGAGCGCCAGCGCCAAGACCGGCAGACTGCAAAGGGCCTTGAAACGAGTCTGAATCATGGATTGCATTCCTGATTTGAGTTGGGTAAGCAATTGGGCACGATTGACCGGGCCGAGCATCGATTGACCGGGCCGAGCATCGGCCACTAGGCCCGCGAGCCTACAAGAAAGAGAAACCACGAAGATCAGGAGTGCATGAACAATGGATGAAGTTCATATGACAGCAAATCGGGGCCAAGAGGTGCGACCAAACGGCGTGCACCAGCCCGCCGCGCTCGGCGGCTCGCGATCCAAGCGGGGGCCGACGGCCGTTTCCCTGCTCAGGTCAGCGACATAGGCTGGGGTGAACGCGAGTAACGTAGCGAGTAACGTAGGCTGGGGTGAACGAGAGTGAACCCCAGCATGGTCGGCGACCGCCTTCCCGCGGGGGCTCTTCGACGCCGAACGGGGATGCTGGGGTTCGTCCCTCACCCCAGCCTACGATCTGGGGTGAACGCGAGTGACGTAGGCTGGGGTGAACGAGAGTGAACCCCAGCATGGTCGGCGGCCAACTTCCCGCGTAGGCTCTTCGGCGCCGAACGGGGATGCTGGGGTTCGTCCCTCACCCCAGCCTACGGTTCATCCCTCACCCCAGCCTACGGTTCATCCCTCACCCCAGCCTACGGTTCGTCCCTCACCCCAGCCTACGATTCTGGGGTGAACGCCAGTAACGTAGGCTGGGGTGAACGAGAGTGAACCCCAGCATGGCCCGCAGGCGCCTTC
>JANQGF010000087.1 GCA_028277465.1 Chromatiaceae bacterium | reverse complement strand
CGATGACGGCCTTCCACGGGCAGGCGCGAGGGTGCGTTCGTCACCACTGTTGATCCTGCCAGACTCTTGTTGGATGATCCGCCCGGGTATCACCTTTGGCTCGACCGGCGCCTCGGGTCGCGTTCGCCGCCCGAAATAGGCGTTGGCGCCATTATAGAGCCCGAGTCAGTTTCATGATGACTTTTTTCTAAAAGCTAGAGGCAATCGAGAAAGCATCAAATGGCACGTATCGCCTGGCTTATCCCGAGACTCATCAAGGGTTCGGGTGGAATACGGACCATGTTGCAGCATGCCAAGGGACTGGAGCAAGGTGGTTATCAATGCGATCTCTACATTGAAGGTACGGGAGACGAAAAACAAGCGGTGGAGCTCGTTCACCGGATGTTCGGTTATGTCTTCTCCAGCCTACACTATGGTTGGGATAGGATCACACCAGCCGACGCCGTTGTCGCCACGATTTGGTACTCGGCGGTCATTGTCCGCGATCTACCTTTCGCGTGCCGTAAGATCTATTTCGTCCAGGACTATGAAGCCTGGTTCAACCCCATGGGCGATACCTATCTAATGGCGGAGAATTCCTATCGGTGCGGTTTGACGCCCATCACCATTGGACGCTGGCTGAGTTACGAGCTGCATCGTCGTTTCGACCTTGACGCCTTTCATTACGACTTCGGGGCGGATTCATCCATCTACAAACCCGCGCCGGACACGCAGCGGGAGTTTGCCATTTGTTTCCTGTATCAACCCGAGAAGCCTCGTCGTTGCGCAAGAATTGGAATCGATGCGTTGGGGATTGTCAAGTCGATCATGCCCGAAGTGAAGATTTACTTCTTCGGTTCTAATGAAAGAGGTCATGTCTGGTTCAATCATCAGAACTTGGGGTTGCTTGGGCTTCGCGAGTGCAATGATCTGTACAATCGCTGCGCGATCGGTTTGTGCCTGAGCTCATCCAATCCCTCACGCGTCCCCTTTGAAATGATGGCGGCTGGATTGCCGGTAGTGGAACTCTGGCGGGAGAATAGCCTCTACGACTTTCCGCCCGAGGCGGTGAGTCTCAGTGAGCCCAATTCGGAATCCCTTGCCGAGGCGATATTGCGATTGCTCAATGACGCCAAGTCGAGAGAAGCGATGGGGAAGGCAGGCTCACGGTATATGTCGGAACGATCGCTGTCACGCGAGATATCGCAGTTTTCGGAGGCGGTCGATCGCGTCTTGAAGGGACTCGCACCGGTCGCCGACTCGGTTCAAGGGACTCTCTACGATAGAGCTCCCGTCAAGGCCGGTGAGCATCTCCGACCCCTGCCTGCCGACGTGGGCCGAATGATCAATCGACCACCCAATGCCTATGTCAACTCGATTCACCCCGTCTTGCGCCGACTCATTACCTTTGGTGCTCGTTTTGCGCGCCGTATGCTCGAGGCCAGGTAGTCAATCACGATGTATCAGCTTCGGACGATCGATGTCTGGGATACCCTGCTGAGAAGACGATGTCATCCCGACCTGATCAAGCTGGCGACGGCGCGACACTTGGTGTTTGCCTACCATGAAGACTTGGATCCTGAATATCTCGACCATTGGGCGGTTCTTCGGGAGCGCTGTTCGGTGGAGGCCGTACTCGGCAGCGAAGCGCGAAAAGCAGGCGACGACGATGAATATCGACTGAGCGACGTACTTGATCGCTTGTTGGAACGGGTGTTCGCGCATGGCGACCAGGACCATTCAGCGACCGTCCAGTCTCTGATCCAGGTCGAGCTGGAGAACGAGCGTCGTCATACGTACCCGGATGCACGATGTCGGGACTTGATCGGACGCTATCCGGCGAAGAAGACCCTGTTTCTTTCCGATTTCTACATGCCGGCAAAGATGCTGATGCAGTTGATCGAGTTCCACGGGATGCATGATCTGGTGCCCGATGGCATCAGCTCCTGTGATGTCATGCTCAACAAGCGATCGGGTAGGCTTTACCGTTATGTCCATGCACATCACGCGGTCGAGCCGTCCGCTCACGTCCATATCGGAGACAATGCCTATTCCGATGTCGAGGTCCCCGCCCGGCTGGGTGTCAAGGCCGTTCATTATTCCCCGGAAGAGGAAAAGCAGACCCGTCGTCTCCAGGAGAAGTGTTTTTCGGACCGAGCATTCCTCTTTCGACTCATCGAAAAGCGGGTGCTGGAAGCGGCAGCGATCAACCGAAATGCTAGAACGACGCAAGAGGACATGATCTTTCGACTGGGGATCCGGGCTGCACCGCTTTTCATCGGCTTTGGTCTCTCTATCGCCGAGCGAAGCATCGTCGACAAGGTGAGAAGGCTCTTCTTCTTCACCCGGGAAGGCGAGTTTTTCCTCAAGGTCTTTGACGTGGTCTCGCGCGGGAGACGTCTTGCGAATCAAGATGTTCCCGAGGCGCGCCTACTCGAGATCAGTCGTGTCGCGACCTTTTGCGCCTCTTTGCGGTCGGTCAGCATCGACGAGATGATGCGTTTGTGGACCCTCTATGACAATCAATCCATGTATGCGCTGAGCAGATCCCTGGGGATGGATCCAGCGGCCCTTGCCGGTCTCTGTATGCGGCATTCGATCGCCCCGACGGAGACGATTGCGCATCCTTGGCAAGATGAAAGAGTGAGACGTCTCTTCGCCGATGAGGAGTTCAAGCAGGTGGTTGGAGAGAAGGTCCACTCCGACCGCCGAGCATTACTGGCCTATTTGAGTGAACGGGGCATCCGAGAGGATCAGGAGTACATCGGGGTCGTGGATATCGGCTGGCGGGGCACGATCCAGGATAATCTGGCGTGGTTGCTGCCGCAGAAGCGAATTTCCGGCTACTACTTGGGCCTGCAGCGATTCCTCAATCAGCAGCCGCCAAACTGTAGCAAGCGTGCCTATGGCCCGGACGCCAACCTTGATCTGGGCTTCAGCCACCTCCTCGATGCCGTCTCGCCGATCGAGATGCTGTGCAATTCACCCTCGGGTAGCGTCATGGGCTATCGTCTGGAGGCCAGGGGTCGTGCCGTGGCCGATCGTTTGATCGAACCGGCCGAGAATGCGGTCTATGCGAATACCGTGCGGCACTTTCAGGACGGAGTCCTGTTCGCGTGCGACCACTGGGCGCCCTACATCGAGAATCATGCCATCTGCAGCAAGGAGTTGCGTGAGCTCGCCTGCAACATCTGGAACGCCCTCATCGTGAAGCCGGAACGCCAGATCTCACAGGCTTACGCGGCGCTCAGTCATAACGAGGTATTCGGGGTCGGCTGCTTCGTGGACAAGCGAATCGTCCCGACACCGGAGCAGATGATCAAGAGCCTCTTGTCTCCCAAGGCCCGCAGGGACGTCATCCTCTATATCAAACAGACCCAATGGACCTCGGGCTTGTGGCATCGGAGTGATCTGAGCGTCCTGCACCGGGGGATGCTGGTGTCGGCACTGGTAGCGGGCAAGGCTTACAAGCGTCTCAGGTTATGGACGCGCCACTATCTGGCGCGGTGATTCGGTCGCCGCTTCGGGCGGGCTCGGAACCACGAGGACCGCATAGAGGACACCCAGCATGAAACCGATCAGGTGTGCGGCCTGAAGCGGTGGCCAAGCGGTCTGAGTGAAGAGCGCGGCGTCCGTCAGCTGCTCGACCAAGAGCTTGGCCGCGACGGCCAAGGCGAAGAGGACCCGCGGCCAGTCCCTTTCGGTCCGCCAGGCGGCAACCGCGCCGGCACCCACGATGAGGTTGATGAGCCCCGAGAGTCCGCAATAGGCGATCACCGTGGGCTGGATCACCGAGATCCCGGCACAGATTCCAAGGCTCCCGGCGACCAGTAAGCCGCCCAAGCGGCGTTTGAGCAGGGGTTCGTACAAGGAGCCCACGAGCAGCAATCCGGTCAGATCCCAGAAGAGATGCGCGTCGTCGCTGTGCGTGAGATGTCCACTGAACAGGCGCCAAGGCTCCCGGGTGAAGGCGACTGCCGGGTCCATGATCAGACCCGCTGGCACCGGACCCAGGAGCAGAAAGATCACCAGGGATGCCCCGGCGAGTGTCAGGGTCCAACGGAGGTCTCGGATGACTCGTGTCGCTCGTCTCATGGCTGCACCAGTCTGTCTATGCGGCGCGCGGTGGATTGGAACCAGGTCTTCCCGTCCTCCTCGCCCCCTGGCTCGGCCCGGGGACGAGGGCCTCATGCTTCGAGATCTCTGGTGACAGCTCCATCCCTGGGCTGGGTGCGTCGAATCAAGCGGAATCGGTTCGAGGCGCGAGTGAGGCCGAACGCGCGGTCCCTCGACGCTGCAGGATCAGGATGACCCAGGCCCCGATCAACATCATGACGACCTCCCAGGGAGAGATGGCACCGGCACCCCGCCCAGAGTGCGTTGCCCGGTTGCCGTTGAACATGGGCGCAGCCTGATCGACCCGAGGGCTCTGAGGTTGCTGTTGCATACGCTGCTCGCGTGCGCGGCGCTCGGCCTGGCTGCGGGCGGCGTTACGGCGATCCATGCCGAGTTGCTGGAAGACCTCCTCGCGCACGACGACCATGCTGGTCTGGTCCGTGACCAGTCCATACTGGGTGCCGAGGTCGCGGATGGCGTCTCGCAGGTCGGCATCCTCGCCGAAGGTGTCGAGCTCCCGTTGGATCTCGCGGACTCGATCGTATGCCCAGAGGCGTTCCAGCTCCGGGTTCCGATCCGATCGGGCCGGGAAGGCGAAGCGACCGCGGTAGACCTTCTCTTGGCCGGAAATGCGTCCTTTGAGGGTGACACGGGCCTCGCCCTCGCCCCAGTAATGGCCCAGGAACATCAGCTGCTGACCCCGATAGAGCGAGCCCGGCTTGGCCGGTGTGAGGTCGGAGACTCTGACACCTTCGATATCGAGCCGGACGCCGTGGAGGGCGGCATGGGTCAGTTTGCTGCTGGCCGCGAGGATCTCGCCGACGATCTCCTCGGCGTTGGAGAGGCTGCGGGCGAAGCCGTTCGACGCCTGGGTCAGGGTCTCGAGCAGCGGTCGGTTGGCGCTATTGCCCATGATGAAGGTGAAGAGCCGGATGTCCTTCTTCGCCAGCAGCTCCAGGAAACGACGCTGTTGCGTCTCACCCACATTGGCGACGCCATCCGTGACCAGGATGATGCCGCTCGGGCGATCGGCGTCGGTTCGATCGAGTCCCAGCTGCAGCCCGGCATAGAGGTTGGTTCCGCCGTTGGGCTGCACGGCCGCGATGCGGTCGGCCCAGTCGTGCACGGCCTCGGGGGTGACCGTCACATAACCCTTGGTGAGCTCGCGTGCCGTTTCATTGAAGGTGACGAGACGAAAGCGATCATCGGCTCGCAGGGTGCCGAGTGCCTGCTTCACGCCCTCGGCAAGGGTGCCGTACTTGCCGCGCATGGATCCCGAGCGGTCGAGTACGAAGATCCAGTCTGCGCCCTGGTCGATGGGCTCCAGGTCGTCGCCTGGGTTCAAGGTCAGCAGGAAGGTCCCGCGTCCCTCGGGATCGGGCTTGTGGGTGACCAGATCCATGCCGCCCGGTAGGTTCTGGGCGAGACGCCAATAGACGAGGATGTCCTGGTCCAGCCGGTAAGCCGGCCCCGATTGGACGGGGCCCGGCTGGCCGCTTCCCTCTTCGGCCCTTGCCGCGCCAGCAGTCAGACTCAGATCCCAGCGCCGATCGTCCAGCTGGTCGATCGTGGCCCCGGTCGCCCCAGGCATGCGTACCGCCTCGATCGGATAGCCGGAGCGCAGATGCACCTTCAGCCCGAAGCGGTCCTGGACCGCTTCGTTGGCGGTCCAAAAGGCGAGCTTCTGCTCGTCGACCCCGCCTTCCTCCAGCGGATAGACATAGCGACCGATGCCGTGATCGATCCTGATGGCCTGCATGTAGACGAAGCGGGTGCGCGTGTCTTGCCCGGCGCGGACCGGAGAGACACGGATATCGAAGGTGCGATAGGCGTCCTTGGTCGTGATGCCCGCGTCGCGTCCTGCAGCGCGCTCGGACTGATAGACGGCCTCCGCCTGCTGTTTGGGAAGCACCTCCCCGGTGACCGGTTTGCCATCGATCCAGACGGTGAACTCCGCCACCGTCCCATGCTCTGGCACCGGAAAGGAGTAGGTGGCCTCCAGGTCGCGGCCGTGTGGATTGTGAAAGACTTGCTCGACGGTGGTCACGGCGTAACCATCCTGGATCAGCACCTCGACCTGGTGGTCGCGAATGGTCAATGTTGGGAGGCTACCGTCGGATGGGCTGAGCAGTCCGGCCGCTCGAGTGCCGGTGGCAAGGCCGAGCAACGCGAGTGTCAGAACCAGGCTTTGAAGGCTGCGGAGCGGGATCGCCATGATGGTCTCCTTTTTTTAAACATTGTTCAATTAGACGCCCAAAATGATGGACCAACTTCCGCTTTTTTGAACGTCGTTTATTTTTATAGTCGAATATTGATCAATGTTCAAATAAAATTTCCCTGGGTGTGTCGTCCCACCGACGACCAAGACGGCAAGATGAAATGGGAAGACGCGGCGAGCACAGCAAATCGGAGCTGGCGGCAATGGCGCTGGACGCGGCGGCGGCCCTCTTGGAGGAGCAAGGCCCGGAGCGACTCACCACCCGGGCGGTCGCGGGGCGTATCGGCTACACGGCTGGTAGCCTTTATTTTCTCTTCCGTAACCGCGACGACCTCGTCTTGCAGACCAATGAGCGGACGCTCGATGAGCTGCGGGCAGGGATCGATTCGGCGCTGGCCGACTGCCCGACTCCTCGTGCCGCGCTGCTGGCGATGGGTCGAGCCTACCTCAGCTTCGCGGCGGCGCACCCGGCGCGCTGGCGGCTGATCTTCGAGCACGGTCTGCACGAGCCGATCGAGCTACCTGCCAGTCTCACCAACAAGATCGATGAGCTCTTCGGCCTGGTGGCGGGTTATCTTGCAGCCCTGACACCGGAACGAGACCCGCATGCCGTGCGTCGATCTGCCCAGTCGCTTTGGGGTGGTGTGCATGGCATCACGGTGCTCGCCGTGACGGGGAAGCTCGAGGTGGGGGGAAGCGACCCGGCTGAATCCTTGATCCAAGACCTGATCGGACACTATCTGGTCGGACTCGTTCAACTCACCTGACCCAAGTGGCACGGGGGGATAGGATTTTGTGGAAAATCGGCCTAACCTGTTGCCGCCAGCCACCAGCCGGGGGTATTGAAGACCATGTCCATCGCCGACGAGCACTTCGATTTCCAGCAGCGGATGCAGGCGCAGGGCGTCATCTTTTCTTTTGTCGGCTATCTTTCCGAGGGCATCCTCTTCTCGCTGGGGGAGAGCCTGCGCGAGAAGATGCGCCTGGATGCGACGGACGCCAATGTCGCGAAACGGGTGTTCTCGATCTTCGTGGAGCAGGTACAGAACATCATCCGGTATTCGGCCGAGCGGCTGGAGCCGGGTCCACCGGCAGAGCTGAGCTCGGGCATGGTCACAGTGGGGCGTGATCAGACGCATTTCTTCGTGGTCTGTGGCAATCTTGTTGGACGTACAGAGGGACGCGAGCTCGAGCGCCGACTCCGAGAACTGGCCGAAATGGATAAGGCATCCATCAAGACGTACTATCGTGAGAAATTGCGCGAGCCCGGCCCGCTCGAGAGTCGTGGCGCGAATATCGGCCTGATCGAGATCGCCAGACGCTCGAGCCGCCCGATCGAGTTCGGATTCGCAGAAGCCTCGCAGGACCGGGCCTTCTTCTGTCTCAAGGCCTATATTTAGGAGGTGTTCAGGCAATGGCCGCGCATCGTGAGTGGATCGGGTGGCGAGACCAGCCCTTGCCTGGTGTCAGGTACGTCGCGCGTCGTCGCTTTGTCGGGCACCCGACCGCCGCCGAGTGCCTGTGACAAGAGAGCCAATGGACAGCCTCTACTTTCCCCAAACCGAGCGCTCGCCCTTGCTCGAGCTCGATTTCGCCAAACGCCGGATGAGGATCGAGGGCGAGTCCTATCCGGAAAACGCCGCGGCCTTCTTTGGTCCGGTGCTCAAGTCACTCGCGCACTATCTGGCGAGCCCGGCGCAGGACGGATCCTCGAGCCAGTTCTTGGTCGATCTGCGAATGGCCTACTTCAACAGCAGTAGTGCCAAGGCCCTGATGAATATCTTCCAGTTACTGGAGAGCGCGGCCCGGCGCGGGGTTCGGATTCAGATCAACTGGTACTACCACCCGGACGACGAGACCATGATGGAGTTCGGGGAGGACTTCGGTGAGGACTTCGAACGCGCCCGCTTCAGCCTCTGCGTCCTGGGGGAAGACGGTGAGTGAGACCTTGGAGCTCAGGGAAGCGTCGCAGAGCGAGGAGGAGTATTCGCTCTACGACCACGAAAAGGCGGTCATTCAGCAGGCCGAGCGAATGCTGACCAAGCTCGACGAGGTCGCGCAGGGAGTGCGTGTCCTCGCCCAGGCCTACCGCGATGGTTTCCGTGAGACCTCGCGCCTGGTGCGTATCAGTGATCGCATGCAGTTGGACCTGCATGAGGCGAATCGCACCTTGACCAACCAATCGCAGGACCTTCAACAGCTCAATGCGGCTCTAGTCAAGGAGATCGAGCGGCGCGAGCACTTGGAGCAAGAGCTGAGGCGCATCGCCTCGGTCGACGAGCTCACCGGGACCTATTCCCGTCGTCATGTCCTGGAGCTCGGCGATCACGAGCTGCGGCGCCGGGTGCGCCACGAGCATGACCTGGCGGTCCTCTTGATGGATCTCGATCACTTCAAGCGGGTGAACGATAGCCTCGGCCATGCCGCGGGCGATCAACTGCTGCGAGATTTCGGTGCGCTCTTGCGTTCGGGTCTGCGCCAGGGCGACATCGCCGGGCGCTTCGGCGGGGAAGAGTTCCTCGCGATCCTCCCCGAGACCGAACTGGAGATGGCACGGGCCATCGCGGAGCGTCTGTGCGCGAGCGTGCGTGCGCACCGCACCGAGTGGAAGGATCAGACGCTCAGGGTGACGGTCAGCGTCGGTGTGGCGACCTTGAAGGACGAAGAATCGCTCGAGCGCGTCATCGCGCGCGCGGATCGTGCACTCTACCAGGCCAAGCGCTCCGGGCGAGACCGGGTCGAGGTCATGGAGCGCTAGAGGGTGGGCATGAAGGGCGGCTGGCTCGGAATCCTCCTGGCAGCCCTCTTCGGGGCGCCCTTGATGGGCGTGGCGGCTCAGTCCCACTATGTCGTCGGAGTGGAGAGCATCGACTATCGCCCCTTCCAGTCTGGACACAGAGGCGTCTTCGAGGGCTTCGGCCGAGATCTGCTGGATGCCTTCGCCGCGGCCGAGGGTCTCGAGCTCCATTATCTTCCCCTGCCGCCCCCTCGCTTGCTCGTGAGCCTGCTGCGGGGTCGGGTCGACTTCAAGTATCCGGACGACCCGAGCTGGCAGCCCCAATCGCGCCAGGGAAAGGCGATTCACTACAGCCGCCCGATCGTGGGATATCTCGACGGGACCCTGGTGCTGCCCGCCCACCTGGGCCGGCCCGTGACTCGCATCAGGACCCTCGGCACCGTGGTGGGTTTTACGCCCCTGGCCTGGCTTGACCGCTTGGGTAATGGTCAGGTCATGCTCAAGGAGAACGCGGATTTTGCCGCACTCTTCCGCCAGGTGCTCGATCGGCGTCTGGATGCGGCCTACGCGAATGTGTTGGTGGCTCGTGATCAGTCGTGGCGGCTCCTGAAACGGTCGAATGTGCTGGTGTTCGATCCGGCACTACCCCACGCCCGGGGTGATTATCGTCTCTCCTCCCTGCGGCATCCGGGTGTGCTCGCCAGGTTCGACCGTTGGCTCCTGGATCACCCCGGGCAGCTCAGGGCGCTCGAGGAGCGCTATGGGCTCGTCTGGGATCCGGCCGAGTAACGGCGATCCCCGACCTGTTCTCGCACCGTGGCCGAGTCTCACACCGACCGGGTCCCTCTCTTGCGCGGTCTGACCTTTCAGCAGGCGACCACCACCCTCTTGGTCGTCCTGGTCCTGGGTTTTCTCGTCGGTGCCATCCAGTTGTTTCTGGATTGGCGGGCCATGCGCGGCGAAATCCAGCAGAACCTGTCCAAGACGCTGGCACTGGTGGAAGGCTCCGCCTCGGAGGCGCTCTATCAGCTCCACCCCGAGCTCGGGCGGCAGCTGGTGCAGGGTCTGTTCGTCTTCGAGATGGTGCAGCACGTGGAGCTGCGCGACAACTTCGGCCGGATCTTGGCAGAGGAAGAGTGGTCAGGTCCCCCGTCCACCTCACCTGACTCCTGGGCCTGGCTCTTCGACGACATCACCCGCTACAGCCTGCCCTTGCGCTATGCCGGCCACGGGGGCGTCTTCGAAGAGGTGGGTCGGCTCCAGGTGGACCTGTCCGCCGCCGTACTGGCCCAACGCTTTCTGCACCAAGCCAGCCACGAAGCCTTGTTCGGGATCACCCGTGCGCTGGCAATCTCGATCCTGGTGGTCATCATCTTCTATTTCATGATCACTCGGCCCTTGCTGAGATTGTCTCACGCCATCACTCAGGTCGACCCCTCTCATCCGGCTCGCTGGGCCTCGCCGCGTCTGCGCGGGCATGGTCGCGACGAGCTGGGGCTGATCATCGACCATTTGGAGAGACTCTTGCGGGCATCGCAAGCGGGATTGGATCAGCGTGATCAGGCACAACGTCAACTCACCGCACTGACGCGCGATCTGGAGCAGCGGGTCCAGGATCGCACCCAGGCCTTGGAGGATGCCCTGGCGGAGCTCGAGCGTGAGAAGGATGCGGTAGAACGGGCCTTTTCCGAGCTGGACCAGACGCATCGTCGACTGGAGGACGCGAATCATCTGGTGGTCGAGAGTATCCGCTATGCTCGCCGCATTCAGACCGCGCTACTGCCCGACCAGGGGGTGCTGGGAGACGCGGTGAGAGAAATGCAGGTCTGTTGGGAACCGCTGAACCTGGTCGGTGGCGACTGGTATTGGTGGGAGCGCCGGGGTGAGCACTGCCTCTTTCTAGTCGCGGACTGTACGGGTCACGGGGTCCCCGGGGCCTTCATGACCCTGCTGCTGGCGTCCGCCGCGGAACAGGTCCTGCGTGAGCAGGGTCTGCATGATCCAGCCGCGCTCCTGCTGGAGCTGGATCGGGCCGTTCGCACACGGCTGCATCAGGATCGGCCCGAGGCGGAGTCGGACGACGGCTTCGACGCAGCCATTCTGCTTTGGGATGCCGGCCAACGTACCCTGAGGTTTGCCAGCGCCGGCGGTATCCCCTTGCTGGCGATGGATCCGACTGGGCGGGTGGAGACCTTCCGGGCGACACGAGGTCACTTGGGGTACCGCAGCCTGCCCGCCCCAGCGACCATCACCGAGCAGAGGATCCCGGTACTGCCGGGCATGGTCTACTACCTGATGACGGACGGCTTCTTCGATCAGATGGGAGGCGAACCGCGTCGTCTGCTGGGTCGGCGCCGGTTGGTCCGCTGGCTCGAAAGCAAGGCCGAGCTCGGCCTGGAAGAACAGATGCAGGCACTCCGCGAAATGCTCGAAGACTATCGGGGCGAGGAGCAGCGTCGCGATGATATGACCTTGATCGGTCTGCGTCTGATCTGATTGCAGACCAGGAGGCGACCCCGGATGAGGAGCTCGGCGCAGACGGCATGCTCGTCTGCGGCTGCGCCTAAGGCGATTGCCGGAAATGTTTATACCAGATGGCGCCGGATTGAGGCTCGCCTTCAAGGAGCGCCACCAGGAGCATCGCCGGGCGATGTGACTGGTG
>JANQGF010000086.1 GCA_028277465.1 Chromatiaceae bacterium | reverse complement strand
CGCAAGGTCCGCCGTGTCTTCGACTCTCTGGGCATGACCGCGAACGCCAAACCCCGCGCCGCCCAAGCAGCGCCCGCCGGCTAGAACGGATTTGCCGTGGATGCGGCATACCTGCCATCGGCGCCGGACGACATTTGTGCTATGGTGCGTGCCGGCAGCAGCTTGCACACCCGGCACCTTCCGGCGGGTACCCGCTCCTCTGCTGCGACGATCTTCGTTGCAGCCTCTCCAGATCCCCGTGCGCCCGATAGCGGCTGACCCAGTGTCTCGGGTATCTGGCGCGTCCCCTTCGTCTTCTGCCAGAAGGCACGAACCAGGTGCATTCCCCAGAGGATCCAAAGATTGCGCAGCGTAGTCTATCCCGGGACTTTCGATCCCATCACCAACGGGCATGTCGACCTCATCCATCGTGCGGCGCGGCTGTTCGATCGTGTCGTGGTGGCAGTGGCCGCCGACACCGGCAAGACGCCCGCGTTCTCGACCGAGCAGCGCTTGGCACTGGTCCGCAGCAGCGTGACCGATCACTCCAACGTAGAGGTCCTCTCTTTCGAAGGTCTCCTGGTGAACTTTGCGCGGGAGCTCGGGGTCAGCGTCATCATGCGCGGGTTGCGCGCCGTCTCGGACTTCGAGTACGAATTCCAGTTGGCAGGCATGAATCGCCGCATGGCACCCGAGATCGAGACCCTGTTTCTCACTCCAGCCGAGAAGTACACCTATATCTCCTCCTCGCTGGTGCGTGAAATCGCCCGGCTCAAGGGCGATGTCTCGGCCTTCGTCGGACCGGCGGTACAGGCTGCATTGAAGCAGCGGTTTGGATAACATCCCCGCGTCCCCATCCATCCGTCCATCCAACCAACGTAAAGAGCAGGAGTTTTTCCATGGCGTTGATGATCACCGATGAATGCATCAACTGTGATGTCTGCGAGCCCGAGTGCCCGAATGGCGCCATCTCCCAGGGCGATGAGACATACGTGATCGACCCAGCCCTCTGCACCGAGTGCGTCGGTCACTATGAGACCTCCCAGTGCGTCGAGGTCTGTCCAGTCGACTGCATCATCAAGGACCCGGACCACGAGGAGAACGAAGACGAGCTGCGCGAGAAGTTCGAGCGCATCACCAGTGATGGGTGACCCGACTCGGGCCAACCGCTGACGCGACCTCATGAACTTCTGGCATCCGAGGAGCCCCGCGCCGGGGCTCCTGTTCGTGCTACTGATCGGCGTGGTGCCGGCCTTGGGAGCCGCGGCAACCAAGCCCCCCAAGGCGGCACTGGCCACTGCGCACCCCCTGGCCACTGAGGCCGGTTTCGCGATCCTCTCCCAAGGCGGCAATGCCTTCGATGCCGCCATTGCCATCAGCGCGACCCTGGCAGTGGTCGAGCCCTATGGCTCGGGCCTCGGTGGCGGTGGTTTCTGGCTGTTGCATCGCGCCAGAGATGGCTTTCAGACCATGATCGATGGGCGCGAACGCGCGCCGCTGGCGGCCCATCGCGACCTCTATCTGGATGCGGAGGGGAGGTTTGTTCCCGAGTTGGCACTGGATGGCCCTCTGGCGGCCGGTATTCCGGGGATGCCCGCTGCCCTCTGTCACCTGGCCGCACACTACGGCCGTCTGGCGCTCGACCAGACGCTCGCCCCCGCCATCCGTATCGCCCGCGAGGGCTTCGAGATCGACCCCGTCTATGCTCGCCTGGCCTCCTGGCGACTGCAGGCGTTACGTGCCTCACCCGCAGCTGCGGCCCAGTTCCTGGTGAACGGAGAGGTACCTGCTCCGGGATATCGTCTGCGCCAGCCGGCGCTCGCCGAGACCCTCAGCGCATTGGCTGGCCGGGGATGTGACGCCTTCTACGCTGGCCCCTTGGCCGAGCGGCTCGTCAAAGGCGTCCGTGCCGCAGGCGGAATCTGGACCCGCGAAGACCTCGAGCAATACCGAATCGTCGAGCGCCCACCCATCGTCGGCAACTATCGGAACTGGCGTGTCGTGAGCGCTGCCCCGCCCTCGTCGGGCGGCGTGCTGCTGATCCAGATGCTCAATATGCTGGCTTCGCTCCCGCCGGCCCACCTGGAGGGCGACCAGCGTATCCACACCTTGGTCGAGATTATGCGCCGTGCCTACCGCGACCGTGCGCGCTATCTCGGCGACCCGGACCAGGTGGACATGCCGCTCGCGCGTCTGACCGACCCGAACTACGCCGCCGGTCTGATTCGGGACCTGGATCCGGACCACGCAACCCCTAGCCGCTTGGGGAACCGACTCGAGCCAACGCGCGCTCGGGAGGGTCACGACACGACCCATTTCTCGGTGCTCGATCGAGAGGGAAACCGGGTCGCGGCAACCCTCAGCATCAATTACCCCTTCGGCTCTGGTTTCGTCGCGCCCGGCACGGGTGTGCTCTTGAATGACGAGATGGACGACTTCGCCGCCCAGCCCGGGGTCGCAAATGTCTATGGCCTGATCGGCGGTGAGGCGAATGCCATCGCTCCAGGTAAACGCATGCTCTCGAGCATGTCGCCGACCTTCCTGGAGGCGAGCGATGGCGTCTTGATCCTGGGCACCCCCGGCGGCAGCCGCATCATCACCATGGTGTTGCAGGGCATCCTGGCCGCTGTCGAGTCCGCGCCCCTGGCCGAATGGGTCTCCCGACCGAGGATCCATCACCAATACTTGCCAGACAGGATCCAGTTCGAGCCGGATGCACTGGCTGACTCGGTTCGAGCGGCGCTGGCGGCCAAAGGCCACCGACTCGATCCGCTCGAGCGGCCGTTCGGCAACATGCAGGCGGTCTTCTGGGATCGGACCAACCAGCAGCTAGAGGCCGCAAGCGATCCGCGAGGTCTCGGGGAAGCCGGGGTGCGTTGACAGACACTGATGGCAGCGCAGAATGGTAGGCTGTCCTGTCGCGCGAGGACGGAGCCGATTCGTCAGTGTTTCCCGCGCGCGACTGGAGGAAAGGGAAGACAGATGGCGAGGGATTCTCGTTCATGATGCAACCCTGGACAGGCCTCGTGATCCCGCTCGTCCTGGCCGCAGCCGGCTTGCTGTACCTGTTCTGGGGCGGTTCCTGGGACGTCGGCCGGCTGATGGATCTGCTCTTGGTCGCGGAGTTCCTGCTCATCCTGTATCTGTTGCGCCGAATTCTCCGCCCGGGCCGGTACGAGCCTGCGGCAGGCGCGGGGGGCGAGGGACCCTCGGCCGGGAGTCCAGAGGCGGGTATTGACCAGCCGTCGATCGGGGGGACGGAGCAGCTCTCTAGCCACCTCCTGCCCGCGGGCCTGATGGAGGACCCGGGTTCATCTGCGGGGCAGGACGAGTATCCGGTGTGGTTCGACGGTCCGGGCTTCCTGGAGGATGTCAGGACCCATTTCATCCGGTTTCAGGCCGCCTGGGACGAGGCCGATCTCGGCGCTATCCGCGACTACACGCTCCCCCGGCTCTTCGCAGGGCTTGAACGCGAACGGCAAGGCATCCAAGACGGCCGGTCCACCGAGATCCAGCGGCTCACCGCCAAACTGATCGGCGTGCAGCGCGAAGGCGACTTGGTCGTCGCCGTCGTCCTCTTCTCCGGCGCAGTCCGCGAGGAGGGGCGAGACCGTGCCGAGAGCTTCCGGTTGGTGTGGCGGGTCCAGCACCCTTGGGGCAACCCCCAAGGGGACTGGTGTATCAGCGGGCTCCGGCAAGAAAGGGCACTGAGCCAGGCCGAAATGGACGCCGCCCGCCGAGACTTGCCGCCATCGGGCGCCCGCCCTATGCTGTGATCCGCGCACCAATGCGGTTCCTCATCCTCCGCACCGGTCTCGGAATGGGGCTCACGTCCGGGCGGACGCGGGCTCAGGGGTCTCGTCAAAACCATTTCGTATCAAGGACACCAGGCCCATGCTCGTGGCGGCAACCACGGTCGAGCTCTTTCTCACCACTGGCCTCCTTGTTCTCGCGGCCTTCTCCTCCAATCTAGCCCTCCTGGCCCTGGCACGGCTCCTGATGCCCTCGCGGCCACTCGTGACCGAGCCGCACGGGGGATTCGAACCACCGGAGGTCCTGGTTCAGCTTCCGCTCTTCAACGAAGGCGACTTGGTGGACCGTATCCTGGCCGCTGTGACTGACTTCGACTGGCCCCGCGCACGGATGCAGATCCAAGTCCTGGACGACAGTGTGGACGGCTCGCTCGGACTGAGCCGACGAGCGGTCGCCGCTCTCGCCGAGGACGGTTTCCGCATCGAGCTTAGGCACCGGATAGATCGCACGGGCTTCAAGGCGGGTGCGCTCGCGGCCGGTCTGGCCGGCTCGGACGCCCCCTTCGTCGCCATCTTCGACGCCGATTTCATCCCGCCGCGCGATTTTCTGCGCAAGACGGTCGGCGCCCTCCTTGCCCAGCCGGAGCTGGCCTTTGTCCAGACGCGTTGGGCGCACCTCAACCGCGACGACAGCCTGCTCACACGCATCCAGGCACGGCTGCTCGACGCCCATTTCTGTGTCGAGCAGGAGGCACGCTGGCGCGTGGGATTACCCGTCCCGTTCAACGGCACCTGCGGTGTCTGGCGTCGCGCGGCCATCGAGGATGCCGGAGGCTGGGCCGGCGACACCCTGACCGAGGACCTGGATCTGAGTCTGCGCGCCCGACTGCGAGGTTGGCGATCCGGGTTCATGCGGGGCCTGACCGTACCCGGCGCGCTGCCCGACTCCGCACGCGCCTGGCGGGTCCAGCAGTTCCGCTGGACCAAGGGGTTCGTGCAGTGCCTGCTCAAGCTGACACCCTTGATTTGGAGCAGCCCCCGGCTTCGGCCCTGGCAGAAGGTCATGACCAGTCTGCAACTCGCTCAGCCCCTGGCCTTCCTCGTGGGTACGGCTTGCGTTCTACTCGGTCTGCCCTTCATCGCCGGGACCGTCGCGGCCGGCGACACCCTCACCGGGGTTGCGGTGATCGCCTCGACCCTCGGATTCGCCGCCCCGATCAGCTTTCTCGCCCTGGCCGGCACCCACGGCAACAAGGGCCCCAAGGCGCTGGAGGCCTTGGGTGCGCTGGCCTTGACCAGCGGCCTCCTGATTTCGAATGCACGCGCCGGTTTGGAGGCGCTGCTCGGCTACCGAACCGAGTTCGTTCGCACGCCCAAGGCACCGGTTCGGGCTAGCCGACCGCGGGGCCGCTGGCGGTGTGGGCTCATCGAGCTCGGCGCAGGACTCGGTCTCCTGGGTTTCGTGCTGCGCGAGGAGCCTTTCGCGGTGATCTATCTGGCCATGGTCATCAGCGGCCTGCTCGGCGTTGGCACCCTGCAGATGCTCGACGGCCTCGCACTCCCCAAGCAGACGAACGCGCGGCATTGACGGCTGCGCTTGCAGCGAACCACCGGCCACCTCGGGTGTCCCGGACTCCGCGGGCGCCGGCTGCGAGCGGCGTTGAGATCCGCCCAGCGGGCTCGGCAGGGACGGGGAAGGATCAACCTCGTCTCAAGACGCCCGTCCGAGCAAGTCTTGGATGATGTGGAAATGGTCCTCGAAAATGCTCGACTCCAACGACTGGAGCTCGGCCAGCGAGAACCATTGCGCCTTGCGGGCGTCGCTGCCTCCTTTGATCCGGGGCAGGGGTCCAGGGCACAGCTCGAACAGGAAGGCGTCGGTGATGGTCCGCCCGCGCAGGGAGCGCAGCGGGTCGTCATAGCGCGCCCTGGCCCGGACGCTGCCACGCAGAACGGACTCCGGGACCTCGATTCGGGTCTCTTCGCGCAGCTCCCGAATCACTGCGTCCTCGATGGTCTCATGCGCATCCAAGAAACCACCGGGCAGCGCCAAGAGGCCGCGTCCCGGATGGCCACCCCGCTCCACGAGCAGGATGTGCCCGGCCTGCAGAACCAACGCATCCACGGTTTGGAAGATGGGCGGGTAGGCTAGGTCCGCGAACTGCGAGCGATAACGGCGGATGAAGGCCCATTCGCTGCGAAGTGCGCTCCAGGCATCGGGCTCGGCAGCGATCCAGGATCTCAAATACGCCTTGACCCCATTCGGCAGGGGCTGCATGGCCAGAGTGTCGTCGAAATCCGCCTCGGGCGCACCCAAAAGGGCATCACGGATCTCAGCCGCGGAAAGCATGTGCACCTCTTCCACCGGGCTGAAATCCCACTGGGGGAAGAGATCCAGATAGTCCGAGGTGTGATCCTTGCGATGGCCGACCAGGGTGATGG
Organism: Chromatiaceae bacterium; assembly: GCA_028277465.1. Lineage (GTDB taxonomy): Bacteria > Pseudomonadota > Gammaproteobacteria > Chromatiales > Chromatiaceae > JANQGF01. The sequence goes on along the minus strand of JANQGF010000086.1, from coordinate 771 downwards.
AGGTATCCGCTTCAGCCAAAGTGCCCAGGATGCCTTGCACCGCGATCTGCACCCCGGTGACCCAGCTCGAGAGTCGGTAAAGCCGATCGGCGACACCCTCGATCAGGACCCGCTCGCGCAGCGCATCCGGCAGGGCCGACACGATCATCGCGCGCCGTTCGCCATAGTTGAAGAGGTCGCGGATGTCGCGCGGGCGATTGATGGATCCGACCAGAACGATCAGGCGGGAGGCCAGATCGAGCGCTTGGCGGAAGCAGGCCAAGTGGCCGTCATGGAGGGGCTGAAAGCGGCCGATATAGACCGCGAGATCGAAGTGCCTCATGCTTGAACACACCGTCGCCCGGAACAACACTGGGAAGCTGGCATCTCCTAAGGCGATCTCCAGGTGATCTCCGGAAAAGATCCTACCCGTCGGTTGGGGTGAGGAACGAACCCCAACGCGGCGCTTGTTGGGCTTCGCTCTCGCTCAGCCCAACCTACGGTCATGCCGTGTCTCTGGCACCCCGGCGCATGGAACAAGAGCCGCAGCAGTTTGCAGGCTCGTCGCGGCGAGGCGCCGCTCCCACCAAATCGAGCGGCTGGGGTGCTTGCTGTTCCACGTTAACAGTGAAAGATCCCCTGCTGGGGGATCTTTCCGGGGCCAGTTCCCCAGCCAGCTCAGTTCCGGGGACAGTTAGGCGATTGCCGGAAATGTTCATACCAGATGGCGCCGGATTGAGGCTCGCCTTCAAGGAGCGCCACCAGGAGCATCGCCGGGCGATGTGACTGGTG
>JANQGF010000085.1 GCA_028277465.1 Chromatiaceae bacterium | reverse complement strand
AGCCAACATGGGCAGGCAGTGTGAACCAGACGCGCAGAAATGTTCAGAATCGAGGATAAGCTCCTGGACGGGCGGTTAATCAGGGTCAGAACGGTTTCGTCCTGAACCCTTGCCGGCCTAGTGTTGCCAACAAGCCACCGGATCCGGCAGGCGAGCCGCTGCTGCACGCAACCTGGCGCAGGAACTTAGACGCAGGGATCCGGTCAGAATCATCGAGCGAACCGGGGCTGTTCTATCCCCCCCTAGATGACGGCCCCAATCCCGGCAACCCCAAGCCGGGGAAGCGTTACCCCGGAGATCCCAACCCTGGGCTTCGGGGTTTTTTATGGGTCACATCGAGCGCTCCTGCTCCAAGTCGTGGCGACATTTCACGATTCCGTCATCCTCGTTGAATCGCGCTGTCAATATGAGCCCCTAACATATGGATCCAATGACAGAAACCGCAGGAGCCCCGTTGCGATGGCCATCGAACAGCGTTACAGCGCTCGACAGAGGATCGAGCTGCAGGTCCACATTCATTACCGCAAGCGGCGCTTCTATTCTGCCAAGGGGCGCAACTTGTCCGAACAGGGGATGTTCTTGGAAGTGCGCAACCTGACCTTGCCAACGGGCACCATGATCGAGCTCGAGCTGACAGGAGTCGGAGGAGACTCTCTGATCGCAGCGGTCGTGACACATCAGAGTGGGTCTGGAATCGGGGTCATGTTCCGCGATCCTCAGCCCGAGATCTATCGATCGTTCTGCGCGATGCAAGGTCTCGCCCTCCCGCTCCCGGTGCCCAAGACGATGCCGGAGCGCGTCGTCGGATAGACCCACCAAGTCCACGCCCCGGACGAGGTCAATCCTCAATCCCAAGAGAAGAGCACCCATTGGGGCACCGAGGTGTTTCGGGTGGACCTGTCCTGCGCGTCGATCATCCCGTCACCATTGAGGTCGTAAAGATAATAGGGCGGCCCGAACTGGGGTTGGACCCGGACCATATAGAGCACGCCCCGCACCCGGTACTCGTAGACGGTCTTATCACCCGACTCGGTAATGGTGATATCAGGTTCCACCGGCTGCCCGGTCAAGGGCGAGGGGAGGACCGCTGGCGCCTCGAGGAAGGCGCCACCGGCTGCGGGCTCCTCTTCCTGCGCGGCGAGCGTCCCGGCCGCAAGCGTCAGGACCAGGAGGGGTAGGATTCTTGTCGGCACGGAGACATCCCTAAAGGTCGCGAATGAGGGGCTCCCATGTTAGGCGATTTCTGTCAATTCTCATACCACCTGACTTGTCTTGACGCCCGCCTTCGGCGTCGCGCCAGCAGTCACATAGCGCCGCTATGCGCCTGCCGGCGCTCCTTGAAGGCAGACGCCAATCCGGCGCCATCTGGCATGAGAATCTCCGGCAATCGCCTTAGTACGAAAGCGGCCGTTCTGCTCGCCCCGCGCAAAGTCGCCAGCGAATGACGCATAATCCGCATCCCCTTCAAGCGACCCGCGGCGGATGCGGCATGACCGGACTCAACCCTCGACAGCTCGAGGCCGTGCACCACACGGCCGGCCCGCTCTTGGTGCTGGCTGGTGCCGGATCGGGCAAGACGCGTGTCATCACGTGCAAGATCGCCCATCTCATCGGCCAGACCGGGATGGCGCCCCGCCATATCTACGCTGTCACCTTTACCAACAAGGCGGCCCGCGAGATGCGTCGACGGGTCGGCGAACAACTGGAGGGCGTGAACATCCGCGGTCTCCACATTTCCACCTTTCATGCGCTGGGGCTGGACATCCTGCGCCGCAGCCCCGAGCACCTCGGGCTCCGCCCCGGCTTCTCGCTGCTCGACCCGCAAGACTCGGAGAACCTGATCAAGGAGCACCTGCGCGGGGTCCCGGAGGCCGATGTGATCGGGCCCGGTACGGTTCAGCGTCGCATCTCGCGCTGGAAGAACGACCTGGTCGCCCCAGACCAAGCCTTGACTCGTGCCGAGGATGCGTTCGAGTCGCAGCTGGCGATGCTCTATGCCGACTATGAGCGCAGCCTGCACGCCTACAACGCGGTCGATTTCGACGACCTCATCCTGGGCCCGGTCCGTTTGCTCGGCTCCCACTCCGGCCTCTTGGAAGACTGGCAGGGACGGGTGCGCTATCTGCTGGTCGACGAATATCAGGATACCAACCAGGCCCAGTATGAGCTGCTGCGCCATCTGACCGGCCAGCCAGGCGCCTTCACCGTGGTCGGTGACGATGACCAATCCATCTACGCCTGGCGCGGTGCGCGGCCGGAGAACCTGGCCCGACTCAAAGAGGACTACCCGAGGCTCGAGGTCGTCATGCTGGAACAGAACTATCGTTCCAGCTCTCGCATCCTGGGGCTCGCGAACGCATTGATCCGAAACAATCCCCACGTCTTCGAGAAACACCTCTGGAGCGAGCTCGGGCCCGGCGAGACGCCGCGGGTCTTACAGTGCAAGGAAGAGGCCCATGAGGCCGAGCGCGTAGCGTCCGAGATCCTGCATCTGAAGTTCGCAGAAGGTCGGGCCTTCGGGGAGATGGCCATTCTCTACCGCGGCAATCACCAGGCGCGCCCCTTCGAAAAGACGCTACGCGAGCACAATATCCCTTACTTCCTCAGCGGCGGCACCTCTTTCTTCGCCCGCGCCGAGGTCAAGGACGTCATGGCCTACCTGCGACTGCTCGCGAACCAAGACGACGATGCCGCCTTTCTGCGCGTGGTCAACACCCCACGACGCGAGATCGGCCCAACGACCCTGGAGCGACTCGCCGACTATGCCCAGACGCAGAGAATCGGCCTCTTCGCCGCTTGCCACCACCCCGGACTCGCGGAGCATCTCGGCCAGCGTCAAGGCGACCGCGTCGCTGCCTTCGTGGATCTGATCCGTGAGCATGCACGCCGGGCCACCGACGACCCGGTCAGCGGGGTGAGTGCACTCATCGAGACCATCGATTACACATTATGGTTGCGTGAGAACGCCTCCAGCCAAAGGGTCGCCGACCGGCGTCACGAGAACGTGAAGGATCTCCTGGACTGGCTCGCCAGGCTCCGCCAAGGCGACGCGGGGAGCCGTACGCTGGCCGAGATGCTGGGCCACCTCACCCTGATGGACGTGCTGGAGCGCCAGGACGAGGCCGCCGGCGGCGATCGTGTCCACCTCATGACCCTGCATGCGGCCAAGGGGCTCGAGTTCCCATACGTCTTTCTCGTCGGCATGGAAGAAGAGCTGTTACCGCACCGCACCAGCATCGAGGAAGGCGCCATCGAGGAGGAGCGCCGACTCGCCTATGTCGGCATCACTCGGGCACGCCGCGCACTTACCTTCACGCTCGCCCGCCGGCGCAAACGCCAGGGAGAGTGGGTCTCGAGCGAGCCGAGCCGCTTCCTCGGCGAGCTACCGAAAGAGCAACTCGACTGGGACGGCGCACGCCAGGAGACCACCGCGACACGCAGGGCTCGGGGACAAAGCCACCTGTTTCGGCTCAAGGGGATGTTGGAGACGGGCTGAGCCGCCCTGGCGCTGGTGTGCGAATCGGGCCTGAAGTCGCCGCGACGAGGATTAAGGCGATTGCCGGAAATGTTCATACCAGATGGCGCCGGATTGAGGCTCGCCTTCAAGGAGCGCCACCAGGAGCATCGCCGGGCGATGTGACTGGTG
>JANQGF010000083.1 GCA_028277465.1 Chromatiaceae bacterium | reverse complement strand
ACCAGTCACATCGCCCGGCGATGCTCCTGGTGGCGCTCCTTGAAGGCGAGCCTCAATCCGGCGCCATCTGGTATGAACATTTCCGGCAATCGCCTTAGGCGATTTCCTGGAAAGAATTTACCCAAGAGATCGACCGGCTGTAGGTTGGGCTGAGCGAGAGCGAAGCCCAACAGGCGCCGCGTTGGGGTTCGTTCCTCACCCCAACCTACGGGTAGGATCTTTTCCGGAGATCACCTTAGGCGATTGCCGGAAATGTTTATATCAGATGGCGCCGGATTGAGGCTCGCCTTCAAGGAGCGCCACCAGGAGCAGAGCCGGGCGATGTGACTGGTGGTGCGACACCGAAGGCGGGCGTCAAGACAAGTCAGATGGTATGAACATTGACAGAAATCGCCTAAACCTCGTCGAGTTGCTTGAGTATGTTGCGCGCGACCCGTCGCTGGTCTGCGTCACCTTCCTCGAGCACCTCGTAGAGCACCTGGCGCGCGGCGAAGTCGTTCTCCAATTCGCGTAACCGGTTTGCGCGTTGGATCTTCTGCTCGACCGAATTGATCGCCGCCCCGGTTGGCTGCTGCGTTTCTTCTCGCCCGGAGTCCTGTGACTCCACGGCATCCATCAGGTCCAATTCCGCCTCCATCTCCTCGTCGGTGAGTGGCCGCCAGCGATCTTGATCGTCCAGACCGGGATCCAGCTCCCGGCCGACCCGGCTCCGGGCACTGGTCGCGCCGGCACCCCCAGGCGAGGAGCGACCTCCGCCGTCGTCGGGCTGGGTCTGGGCGAAAGACGCGGGGCTGCCGGCTGGCCGAGGTGGCGGTGGGTCCGCGCCCCCCTCATCCCCCCCCTGGGAGCGTCGTAGAAAGAACCGCGAGAAGAGGATCCCGAGCTCGAAAAGGATCCACATGGGAAGGGCGAGCAGGGTCTGAGAGAAGACATCCGGTGGTGTCAGGAGCATACCGACGACGAAGGCGCCGACGATGACGTAAGGCCGCTTGCTGGCCAGGGCCTCTGGTGTGGTCAGCTCCACGGCAACCAGCAGGATGGTGGCGATCGGGATCTCGAAGGCGAGACCGAAGGCGAAGAAGAGGGTCAGCACGAAATCGAGATAGGCGGAGATGTCCGTCATCATGGCCACGCCCTCGGGCGTGGTGCCAGCCAGGAAACCGAAGATCAAGGGGAAGACCAGGAAATACGCAAACAGCATTCCCAGATAAAACAGCAGAATGCTGGATAAGAGCAGCGGCACCGCGAAGCGCTTCTCGTGCTGATAGAGGCCGGGTGCGACGAAGGCCCAGAGCTGGTAGAGCAGATAGGGCATGGCGACGAAGACGGCCGCAACCAGCGCCAGCTTGAAGGGCGTCAGGAAGGGCGAGGCGACCTGGGTGGCGATCATGGTGTTGCCTTCGGGCAACCGAGCCATCAAGGGGGCCGCGACATAGGTATAGATCTCGTCCGCAAAGGGGAATAAGACGAGGAAGACGAGACCGACGGCGATCAGCATGCGGATGAGCCGATCGCGCAGCTCGACCAGGTGCGAGATGAAGGGCTGTTCGGCGCCCGGATCGTCGGGCTCAAGGCTGGTGGTCATTCTGGGTTTTCTTGGAGGGTGATAAGGATGCCGCTAGCGGCTGGGCCCGCTGCCCTGCTCCTGGTGTTCGCCGGGCAACTCGGATCCGGTGTTTCGTCCCGATCGATGCCGGCGTGAATGAAAGGCTATCGACCCGAGTGCAGAGTCTCGGATCGGCGGACGAGCTCAGAGGACGGGGCGACGGATGGCTGCCAACCAAGCTACGCAAGAGTCTCTCCATCGAGACTGGCCGCAGCCCCGGTCGGCGCGGACGACACCTGGCCGAGATCCGCGGTCCGGCCTCAAGTCTTGTCCTCGGAGCGCAGGGTACTGGTCTTCGCGAAGCTCGCGTCGTCCTCCCCGGCCCGCTTCTCCGCCGGCCGGTCGATCTGCTTGGGGTCGGTGCCATCCTCATCCTTCTCGGCCTCCGACATGGCACTGCGAAAACCCTTGACGGCATTGCCAAGATCCGAGCCGATGCTCTTCAGCCGCTTGGTGCCGAACAACAGCAGCACGATCACCAGAATGATCAGAAGCTGCCAAATACTGATGCCGCCCGCGCCCATGTGCTCCTCCTGCCTGCCTCGATCGAGGCGGTTGAATCTATGAGTGGAAAGACGGCTGACCGGGGCGCCGAGGAAAGGTTGATCGATCAAGACCCAGGCGATCCCGTCCGGTCGAGCGTCTCGAGGTTGCTAATCGGCGATCATATCGCAACCAAAAGGACTGGTGCAGCCGTACAAGGCGCGGGAAGGATGTAGCATGCGCCCCGGCCGAGCGATATCTCGCGTCGCCGACCTGGCTACTGGTTGCGGCTCGCCTTCTCCTCCAGGCCCGAGAGCCCGAAGCGGCGGTCCAGCTCGGCCAGCACCTCCTGCGGCCCCAATCCCTGCTGGGCCAAGAGGACGAGGGTATGGAACCAGAGGTCCGCGACCTCGTGGACGATCTTCTCGGCCGTCCCATCCTTGGCCGCGATGACGGTCTCGGTGGCCTCCTCCCCGATCTTCTTGAGGATGGCGTCGGTTCCCTTGGCATAGAGCCGCGCGACATAGGAGGAGTCGGGATCGGCCGCCTTGCGCTCTTCGAGGACACGGGACAGACGCGTGAGGATATCCATGGTGCCACGCCCGCCTCAGGAGCCGCGATAGATGCGGGCCGGGTCCTTCAGCACAGGGGCCGTCTCGACCCAGTCCCCGCCGTCATCCAACCGACGGTAGAAGCAGTGATGACGGCCCGTGTGGCAGGCGATCCCACCCTTTTGCTCGACCTCGAGAAGGATCACGTCCGCGTCGCAATCGAGCCGGATCGCGTGGACGACTTGCTGGTGGCCCGACTCCTCGCCCTTATGCCAAAGCCGAGCGCGGGAGCGCGACCAGTAAACGGCATGACCGGTCTCTCGGGTCAGCCTGAGCGCCTCCGGGTTCATCCAGGCCAGCATCAGGACGACGCCCGTCCCCGTCTCCTGGGCGATCGCGGGTACCAGCCCATCCGAGCCCCACTTGACGCTATCGAGCCAGTCGTCAGCCATCATCGAAGCCTTCTTCAATCTATCTTGCCGAGGGAGAAACCGGTTGATCGGCCTCTCCCGACCTTGTCCCAGCCGTGGGTCCAAGACCGTCGGCCAAGCGCTGCCCGGCGGCGAAGTCGAGCGTCCCCTCATAGATGGCCCGGCCGGTGATGGCGCCAGCGATGCCGGCACCGCTGGCGTCCGCGAGGACCCGCACGTCCTCGAGGGTGGTGATCCCACCCGAAGCGATGACCGGGGTAGCGATGGCCGAGGCCAGTACCCGGGTCGCTTCGACATTGGGACCCGTCAGCATGCCGTCGCGTCCGATGTCGGTATAGACGATGGCAGCGACGCCTTCGTCCGCGAAACGACGGGCCAACTCCTCTGCTCGGTAAGGGGTGATCTCGGCCCAACCCTTGATCGCGACCCGACCATCTCGGGCGTCGAGCCCGACCATGACCCGACCCGGAAAGGCCTTGCAGGCGCGGACGACGAAGGCGGGATCCTTGACGGCCTGGGTCCCGATGATGCAGTAGGAGACGCCGGCCTGCAGATAGGCCTCGATGGTGCCTTCGTCTCGGATGCCACCACCGACCTGGAGCGGCAGGTCCGGATAGGCCGCGGCGATGCCGCGCACGGCCTCGCCATTGACGGGCTCGCCGGCGAAGGCCCCGTTGAGATCGACCAGATGCAGCCGGCGCGCGCCCTCCCCCAGCCAGCGTCCGGCCATTGCCACCGGGTCGTCCGAAAACACCGTCTCCTCATCCATGCGGCCTTGGCGCAACCGCACGCAGCGGCCGTCTTTCAGATCGATTGCAGGTATCAGCAGCACTGGGTTGATCTCTTTCTACAGCGTACCCTTAGTGGACGGCGTGATGCCGGCCATGCGCGGATCGGGCTCGACTGCCATCCTCAGTGCGCGCCCGAACGCCTTGAAGATGGTCTCGACCTGGTGGTGGGCATTGGTGCCGCGCAGATTATCGATGTGCAGGGTCAAGGCCGCATGGTTCACCAGACCCTGGAAGAACTCCTGGACGAGGTCGAGGTCGAAGGCGCCGACCAAAGGCCGGGTGAAGTCCACCCCATACACCAGGCCCGGGCGGCCGGAGAGGTCGATGACCACTCGCGACAAGGCCTCGTCCAGGGGGACGTAGGAATGGCCGTAACGCCGGATGCCCGCCTTGTCGCCCAAGGCGCGGCCGAGCGCCTGACCGAGCGAGATACCGATATCCTCCACCGTATGATGAGCATCGATCTGGAGGTCGCCCGTCGCCTGGACCTCGAGATCCAGCATCCCGTGACGCGCCACCTGGTCGAGCATGTGCTCCAGGAAGGGCACGCCGGTGTCGAGACGCGCGCAACCGTTCCCGTCCAAATCCAAGGCAATCCGGACCTGGGTCTCCAGCGTATTGCGCTCGATGCTTGCCCTGCGGTGGGAGATCTCGGCAGCCATGGTCGATCGGTCGTCGGCAATCGGGAGGGGCATTAAAGCACAGCCGGCTCCAGATCATAAGGTCTTCGACCGGGCGCCTTCGCGGGCGCCCATGCCTCGGCTTTCGCCCTCTCGGTACCATCTAGCTCGCGCCTCGAGCGGCGATGCCTCCCCACAGCGGCCGAAACGGTCGCCATCGGACTTGGCACGCGGTCGCTAACCCTCGGTCAGATAGATCTCGACACGGCGGTTTCTCTCTCGACCCTGTTCGCGTCGGTTGTCCGCGATCGGGTCGGTCTCACCCATTCCCTCGGCCCGGATGCGATCTTCCGCGACTCCGAGATCGACGAGCAGCCGCTTCACGGCCAGTGCACGCTGCTCGGAGAGCACAAGGTTCGCGGTCTCGCCGCCGAGGCTGTCCGTATGACCCCTGAGTAACACCTGCAGATCCGGGTGAACCACAAGGAATTCGGCAAGCTTCATGAGACTGGCGGGTCGTTCGGAGACCAGCGTATCCCTGCCACGAGCAAACTCGAGGTCCGATTCAGCGAGCGAGACCAGGATACCATCCGGTGTAAAGCGTGCCTGGAGCGCTGCATAATCGCGCCCCAGCTGGGCGAACATGGCCCCCGCCCCCGCCTCCTTGGCCGCCTCCAGTTGCTGCCGGTGGGCGTGCGCCAAGCGAGCCAATTCCGCGTCGACCCGTTGACGCTCGGTCTCGAGCGCCGCGGCCTGCTGGCGTCTCCATTCCTCCAACTCCTCCTCCAGTGCCGCGAGCCTCTGCTGAGTGACCGCCAGGAGATGTCCCGCGGCAGGGGCCGACAGCTCCGGACCCGGTTTCCCGGGTGGGTCCGCCTCGGCCGCGGCCGATGCCACGGCGCCTGTCGCCTCGTCGGTCACCGCCGGCGATGAGTCGCTTGCACTCGGACCAAGGCTGGCCGGAGGGGTCGAAGGACCAACCAGATACACGAGAAGAAGACCGGCGAAGAACATGAGGATGAGGAAACCCGCCGCGAGCGTGGCGCGCGGCGTGAGTGCTGTGTTGGGTTCTGACATGGTGTTCCCTATGCGCGGGTGAGTGCGAGTGCGATTGGCGCGCATGCAACCCACTGAATCGGAGCGTGTTTGCCGTGGATCGATTCACCAAAGCCAGATCGGTGCTGCACGAGGAGCCCGCACGACTCGGGTTGAAGTCGATCCCCCTAAACCGGACAGGCCGCTAGTGATTGGGCAGACAGACCCGGCGCTCGCGCACCGCGAGCGCCGTGGCCGTCAAGAGCAGCATGACGATCCCGGTCAACATGGTCAGGAGGCCGATCCCGAGATAGCGGTAGAGGTCGCCTCCAGTGCGCTCGAACATCATCATGCTCGCGATACTGAAGGCCGCGAGAGGAAAGGAGTAGGCCCACCAGGACAGGAAGAAACGCAGCCTCAGAAAGCGCCCCGCCTGGGTGAACAACAGAAGCGTCAGGAATAGTCCGCTGAAATAGAGCAACTGGGCAAATCCGTCGAGCTCCCCGACCAGTCGCATATAGGCAATGAAGCCGACCGCGGGGGGAGCAATGAGGATGAACAAGGTCGGCAGCAGACGCTCCTCGATCGGATGATGAAAGAGTACCCGGTAGAGAATGATCGTCATCAGCATGAACCAGAAGAGCATCCCGACACTGAAGAAGAACCAGGAGACCTCGGGATAACCCAGAGGGACCCCGGCGACGGGCACCAGCACATTGCCGACGGCGGGGATGAACCAGGCAGGATTCATATGATGAACCTGGAAGTGCTCGTGATGAATCCAGACACTCACGACATAGAGGGTAAACAAGAGGTGCAGCGAGGCACCGGTGAACCAGAGCGCGCGACTCGCAGTCGGGATGAGATCGAGAAAGGCGATGGCGAGCAAGAGCAAGCTGATCGAGATGGTTGGAAAGAAATTGAGCTTGATCGGGTGTCTGAGCTCCTTCAGCACCGCCTGACGATGGAGCACCAACTTGGTCCCGTAGATGGTCGCCAGGGCCGCAAAGAGGCTTGAAGTCGCCCCCACCAACCAGGGGTTGATGCCGAGGTCCAGATGGAGAAGGGATTGCGCCTTTTCCCAACCGATGGTCAGACCCGACATCCCCATGACCATGGCGAAGAATGAAATGGGAAAGAACTCGAGACGGGTGATGTCTTGGTTTTCTGTCGTCATGCGGACTCCGTTTGCGCCGGCCGGCTTGGCGTTCAGCTGCGATTGCAAGCGACTCTAACCGAGCCCCCGTGCCGACTGCATTGACAAATCTCGGAGCGAGACACTGGGTTATCAGGGTCCCGGCTTGCTGGTCGCTGGACAGGGTCGAGGGTCGGGCTCACAATCGTGCGCGAATCGATCCCTGCGTTCAGGATAGGGAAACGCTATGTTGCTGAATGTCCTTGTCCCGCTGCTGTTCTTGGTTATCTGCCTGCCCATTCTGATCTCGCTCTATGGCGTCAGTCGTTGGCAGGCGGAGACAGTTGAGCTTCGCGACACGCTCGAAGCCAGTCGTACCCAGATGACGAGCCGGACCTACGACACACAGGAGCTGGTGGACCTCCCGGCGCCCGTTCGGCGGTTCTTCGAGGCCGTCCTGACACCCGGCCAACCGCTGGTCGCCCTCGCCGAGATCAAACAGGAAGGACAGTTCAATCTGAGCCAGACCAAGGAGCGCTGGGCCCCCTTCAGCTCGACACAGATCGTGGTGACACAAGGGCCGGGCTTCGACTGGGATGCCCGCATACGGCGGGCACCAGGGCTTCAACTATTCGTTCATGATGCCTATGTCGCGGGGGTCGGCTGGTTGAAGGCGGCCCTGTTCGGGCTCCTGAGTCTCGTGGAGCAGCGCGGGCCAGGCGATCTGGCAAGGGGTGAACTCATCCGTTTTCTGGCCGAGGCCGTCTGGTATCCAACCAAGCTCTTGCCGAGCCAGGGCGTGCAGTGGCATCCGATCGACGAGGATTCGGCCCGGGCGACCCTCGTGGATGGCGAGAGCAGCGTCTCCTTGACCTTCGGTTTCGACCAGGGCGGCATGATCCGCACCGTCGCGGGCGAACGCCCTTATCGCGCGGAGGACGGCGCACTGGTCGAGACGGCCTGGGAGGGCCGGTTCTGGGAATACCAGGTGCGCAGCGGCATGCGGATTCCGGTCCAGGGGGAAGCGGCCTGGCTGCACGCGAACGGCCGACTCCCCTATTGGCGGGGCCGAGTCACCGACATCCTCTACAAGTTCGCGCCCTGAGCCTTGGGTCAGACGTCCCGGATCAGGCCCGCAGCTTGCGCTCGAGGATCTCGTTGACCTGCTGAGGATTCGCCTTGCCTCGGCTCGCCTTCATCACCTGACCGACGAAGAAGCCGAAGACCTTCTGTTTGCCGGCGCGGTACTGCTCCACCTGCCCTGGATTGGCGGCGATGATGGCATCGATCATGGCCTCGATGGCACCGGAATCCGTGATCTGCTCCAGCCCTTTGGATCGGATCACTTGGTCGGCATCGCCCTCGCCGCTCCACATGGACTCGAACACCTGCTTGGCGATCTTGCCCGAGATGGTCCCGTCTTGGAGGCGTTTGATCAGCCCGGCCAGCATCCTCGCGGTCACCTGGCTCTGGCCGATCTCGATCTCCGCCTTGTTGAGGGCCGCCATCAGCTCGCCGCCGATCCAGTTGGCGGCCAGTTTGGGCTCGCCCGTCTCACGCGCGACCGCCTCGAAGTAGTCCGCCAGCTCACGGCTCGTGGTCAGGAGACTGGCGTCGTACTCCGAGAGCCCGTACTCGGCGTGGAAGCGTTCGCGCTTGGCATCCGGGAGCTCGGGCAGATCCGAAGTCGCGGTGGCCAGGAATTCGGCGTCGATCTCCAGTGGCAGCAGGTCCGGATCCGGAAAGTAGCGGTAATCGTTCGCCTCCTCTTTGGAGCGCATGCCGCGGGTCTCGTCCTTGACCGCATCATAGAGGCGCGTCTCCTGAACCAGGGTGCCGCCGCTCTCGATCAGCTCCACTTGGCGCTCGACCTCGAACTGGATGGCCTTCTCCAGATAGCGAAACGAGTTGAGGTTCTTGATCTCGGTCCGGGTCCCCAACTCCTCCTGACCAGGAGGCCGTATCGAGACATTGGCGTCCATGCGAAAGGAGCCTTCCTGCATGTTGCCATCGCTGATCCCGATATAGCGCACCAGCTGGTGGACCTTTCTTGCATAGGCGACCGCCTCCTGAGGCGAACGGAGGTCCGGCTCCGAGACGATCTCCAGCAGGGGTGTTCCAGCGCGGTTGAGGTCGACCCCTGTCTGACCGTCGCCCACGAGGCCGGGGTCGTGCAGCGACTTTCCCGCATCCTCTTCCAGGTGGGCACGCGTCACGCCGATCCGCTTGATCGTCCCGTCGTCGAGGACGATCTCGACCTTGCCCCGACCCACGATGGGTCGTTCGTACTGACTGATCTGGTAGCCCTTGGGGAGATCCGGGTAGAAGTAATTCTTGCGGGCGAAGACCGAACGCGACGCGATCTCGGCCTCGATCGCCCTGCCGAAGCGCACCGCCAACCTAACCGCCTCCGCATTGAGCACGGGCAGCACCCCCGGCAGTCCCAGGTCGATGGCGCAAGCCTGGGTGTTGGGCTCGGCACCGAAGGCGGTCGGCGCGCCGGAGAAGATCTTGGATTGGGTCGCGAGCTGGGTGTGGATCTCGAGACCGATGACGGTTTCCCATTGCATGATCGGGTCTGCCTGATTCTGACGCGGACTGGACGCGGTCTCGCTCACTCGAAACCCGCCGGCGCGGCCTGGTGCCAGTGCGTCACATGCTGGTAGCGATGGGCCAGGTTCAGCAAGCGGGCCTCTTGGAAGTAGTCGCCGACGATCTGCAATCCGACCGGCAGGCCCTCCGCGGGCTCGACCGGCACGGATATCGCCGGCAGACCGGCCAGATTGGCCGCGATGGTATAGATATCGTTCAGATACATGGCGACCGGATCATCCGTCTTGGCACCCAGCGGAAAGGCCGTCGTGGGCGTCGTGGGTCCCATGATCACATCCACCTGCTCGAAGGCGCGCCTGAAATCGTCGGCGATGAGCTGACGCACCTTTTGGGCCTTGAGGTAATAGGCGTCGTAGTAACCCGCGGAGAGCACATAGGTCCCGATCATGATGCGCCGTTGCACCTCCGCGCCAAAACCTTCGGCTCGGCTGCGCTTGTAGAGATCCTCCAGGTCCGCGGGATGCCCGCAACGATAGCCATAGCGCACGCCATCGTAACGAGCGAGGTTGGAGGAACACTCGGCCGGTGCCACCACATAGTAGACAGGCACCGAGAGCGGGCTGTTGGGCAGGCTGATCTCGCTGATCCGGGCGCCGAGACGTTCGTATTCGGAGATGGCGTCATGGATCGAGGCCGCGACCCCCGAGTCCAGCCCGGCACCGAAATACTCCTTGGGCAACCCGATGCGCAGCCCGGCGATGTCGTCGTCGAGTGCGTCCACATAGTCCGGCACAGGCACATCGGCGCTGGTGGAATCACGCGGGTCGAAACCCGCCATCTCGTCGAGCAGGAAGGCCGCATCGGCAGCGGATCGGGCCAGGACCCCCGCCTGATCGAGCGAGGAGGCGAAGGCGATCATGCCCCAGCGCGAGCAGCGCCCATACGTGGGCTTGATCCCTGTGACCCCGCACAGAGAGGCCGGTTGGCGGATCGAACCGCCCGTATCCGTGCCGGTCGCGGCAGGACAGAGCCGGGCAGCAACCGCCGCCGCGGAACCGCCCGAGGAGCCACCAGGTACCCGTGTTTGGTCCCAGGGATTGGTGACCGGACCGTAGAAACTGGTCTCGTTGCTCGACCCCATGGCGAACTCGTCCATGTTGGTCTTACCCAGCATCACCGCACCCGCGGCGGCCAGTCGCTCGACCAGGGTGGCATCATAGGGTGCGATGAAGTCATCCAGCATCCGCGACCCGCAGCTGGTCTTGAAACCCTGGGTGCAGAAGATGTCCTTGTGGGCAATCGGGATGCCGGTCAGCGGGCCAACGTCGCCTGACTTGAGCGCGAGGTCCGCACGCTCGGCGCTCGCCAGTGCCGCCTCGCCGGCGACACTGATGAAGCTGTTCAGACGGGAGTCCAGACGTTCGATCCGCTCCAGATAGTGCCGGGTGAGCTCGACGCTGGAATAGGTGCGAAGGCGCAGATCGGCGGCCAGTTGCGCAATCGATTTATTTTCCATTATTCGATGACCTTGGGCACCAGATAGAGCCCGCCCCCGACCATTGGGGCACCAGCCTGGTATCGAGCGCGTCTGTCGGGCTCGGTCGGCCGGTCCGGTCGCAGCCGCTGGGCCATATGGAGCGGATGCGCCATGGGCTCGACACCCTCCGTATCCACGGCATCCATCTGCGCGACCAGGTCCAGGATATTGGTCAGATCGACGGCATAGCGTTCGCGCCGCTCAGGGGCGATCGCGAGCCGTGCCAAGTGGGCGATCTTCTCGATCGCGTCGGGGTCGAGTGACATGGGCAGTGTGAAGTGGACATGAAACCGTTGAAAAGTAGCATAGGCGCGCGGCGGGTGGAACCGATCATAGGGCTCGTATCTGTCTAGCGACCGGACGGGGGCGCAGCGATCCATACCTTGCCGATCCTTGCATGCATTGCTAGATTAGCCGCCCGATCAATCCTGAAATTCTCTAAATCGATTTCTCCGGGAATCCTGAACGGACCCGTCCCTGGATGCCTGGGAGGGCGCGGCCTGACTCACCGCCTGGAAGGTAATGACCTGATGTTCTTCAGAAGCATTCGGGGGATGTTCTCCAAAGATCTGTCGATCGATCTCGGAACCGCGAACACGCTCATCTTCGTGCGCGGCAAGGGGATCGTGCTCAACGAGCCCTCGGTCGTCGCGATTCGCCAGGAGCGCTCGGGGGGTGGTAAGTCGGTCGTGGCGGTTGGAAATGAGGCCAAGAGGATGCTCGGTCGCACGCCCCAGAGCATTACCGCCATCCGGCCCTTGAAGGATGGCGTCATCGCCGACTTCACGGTCACCGAGAAGATGCTGCAGTTCTTCATCCACAAGGTGCATGAGACGCGCTTCTTCCAGCCGAGCTCGCGGGTCCTCATCTGTGTGCCCTGTGGCTCGACTCAGGTGGAGCGGCGTGCCATCAAGGAATCCGCGGCGGGGGCGGGGGCGCGCGAGGTCTATCTGATCGAGGAGCCCATGTCGGCCGCCATCGGTGCCGGCCTGGCGGTCCAAGAGCCGCGAGGCTGCATGGTCATCGATATCGGTGGAGGTACCTCGGAGGTGGCCGTGATCTCGCTCAACGGCATCGTCTACGCTGAATCGGTGCGCGTGGGCGGCGATACATTCGATGATGCCATCGTCAATTATGTGCGCCGCAACTATGGCATCCAGATCGGAGAGGTCACCGCGGAGCGGATCAAGCACAGCATCGGCTCGGCCTTCCCAGGCAACGAGGTCGCCGAGATCGAGGTCAAGGGACGTAGTGTGGCGGAAGGTGTCCCGCGCAGCTTCACCCTCAACAGCAACGAGATCCTCGAGGCGCTCCAGGAGCCGCTTGCCGCGATCACGGGCGCGGTCAAGATGGCCCTGGAGCAGACTCCGCCCGAGCTCGGTGCCGATGTGGCCGAGCGCGGCATCGTTCTGACCGGCGGCGGCTCATTGCTGCACGATTTCGACCGCCTCATCGAAGAAGAGGCCAAGCTGCCGGTCGTGTTGGCGGATGATCCGCTGACCTGCGTCGCCCGGGGTGGTGGACAGGCCCTGGAGTGGATGGATGGCGAGGAGACGGGACTCTTCATCAAGGAATAGCCGCGCTTTCCGATACCGGACGTCGGATTAGGCGATTGCCGGAAATGTTCATACCAGATGGCGCCGGATTGAGGCTCGCCTTCAAGGAGCGCCACCAGGAGCATCGCCGGGCGATGTGACTGGT
>JANQGF010000082.1 GCA_028277465.1 Chromatiaceae bacterium | reverse complement strand
CCTCGCCGAGCAGGGGATATACTAACCGTCCGTTTCGGGCAACTGACGGTAGAGGGACTTCCACCCTCCTAGATTCGCAGCCTTGCCGGCTGCTCCCCTGAACACGTCGGCCGGGGTCGTGCGCGCGACGCCGCGCACGCAACAGCACCAATCCCAATGACAACAGCAGCGCGCCGGTCAAGACCGCCAGCGCCAGCCCGTAGGCCGCCGGCCAGCCGCCGGGGCCGTCCAGGAGATGCCGTTGCCGCTCGTAGTCGAAGTCCTTGAGCCAGGCGTGCCAGAGGAACTCGGCCATCTCGGCGACATAGGCGAGAGACAGGCTCGATCCTGAGGGCTCGGGAGGCCCGCCATCGGCGCCCTCCTCCGGCCCCGTCCCCTCCGCCGCCGCAGAGGCCTGGCGCGGACGCAGGAACCGGCGCAGCTCCTCCACCCCCGTACGCCGCGCCAGCACTCGCTCATTGAAGGCGCTCGGCTGACCGTTGACGGGGTCCCGCGCGAAGACCCGCTCGGCCGGGATCACGCCGGTCGGGTCGACGCGCAGCCAGCCGTAGGTTTGCGTCCAAGCCTCGAGCCAGGCGTGGGCGTGCTTCTGGCGGACGACCAGCACCCCCCTTGCGCGGTCCCATTCCCCGCCGCGATAGCCCATGATCATCCTGGCCGGAACCTCGGCCGCCCGGAGCATCAGGGTCGTGGCCGCCGCGTAATGGGTGCAATAGCCTCTGCGGTCCTCGAACAGGAACTCGTCGATGGGGTTCGTGACATACTCGGGGACGTCGTGCGCATAGGTGAAGGGCCCTTCCGCGAACAAGGTCAAGACGCGCTGAATGATCTTCCGGGCCGCATCCGGGTCCTCCGCATACTCGGCCTTGAGCGCCGCCCCCATCAAACGCGCCTGCCGCGCCATGCGGGGCTTGTAGGGCAGTTGCAACGCCTTGAGGTAGACCGCCTCCGAGTCCGGGGGCGTCTGGATGCTCAGCGCCGAGGTCATGCGGTAGGAACGCCCGCCGCCGCGCCGCCGTGGCACCAGCTGATAGTCCTCCGTCAGCCGGCCCGACCCCGTTTCCACGATCGGCAGGTCCAGCGCGACCAGCCAGTGTCTGGAGCCATCGGCCTGGCTGATTTGGTAGCCGATGGTCTCCTCCGCCCGGGCGGTCAGTGACGCGGTCGCGTCGCGATCCAGCCGCTCTGGCGCCATTGGCGTGACCAGGTAATAGTCGCTGTCCCAGACACGGCCGTCGGTGAAGTAGTAGACCGGGCCACGCCAGTAGAGACTGGGGACATCCGGCACCGCGCCCTCGAACTGCACCTCGAAGGCGGTCTCCTCGGACTCGACCAGAGCACTCAAGGTATGCAGCTCCACCTCATCGGGCAGCCCCGTCACCGTCCTTTCCACCTCGCCGCCCCATTGCCACAGCGGCTCCGGGAGCCTGGGAAAGAGATAGAAGAGAACCAGGGCCGGCGGCAGCGCCTGGGCGAGCAGCCGGAAGGCATCCTTGAGCGCCGGCGCCGTCTCGATCTGAGGAAGCTCGACCGTCAGCAGGAAGCCGGTCAGGCCAACGAGATAGAGCGCGTAATAGGGCAGCCACAGATCGCTCGACTCCTGGAAGAAGAAGATCAGTGCGCCGAAGTAGCACAGCAGAGCGAAGCGGCGGCGCTCACGCCGATCGTGGGTCTCCAAGGGCTTGAGCGCGATCACCAGACAGACCAGGGCGAGCCCCAGATCGACCTCGCCCGACCGCGCGACACCGGCCCAGAGCGCCGCGAGCACGGCCACGACCAGTCCGATCTTGGCCACGCGCGGGAGCCGTGCGCGCCGCCCGATCAGCACCAGATCGACCGACCAGGCCAAGCCGCAGAGCACCGCGATCGCTGGCGGCAGATAGACCAGATGCGGCAGCACGACCAGGACCGACAGGAGGAGCACCCAGGCATCCTTCGCGGGCGGGGCAAGCCAGCGGCGGGTGACCGGGCTCATCCGCTCAGCTCCCCGGCCAGTGCCGCCAGGCAACGCTGGTAGTGCTGGGCCCCGGAGCCAGGCTCGATCACGGCACCGGGCAGCCGCAACCCGCAGCGCGCCTGGTTGCGCCGGCTCTCGACGACCCAATGGCAGAGCTGCGAGCGCTTCTGCTCGTCCGTCAGCCCCGGGAGCTGGTGCCAGTCGAAGCTGACATCCCGGGACGTCGCGGAAGCGAGGAAATGCTTACGCATCCGCTTGCCGGTGCGCGCATAGGTCTTCCAGCACAGGCCGGACAGGGATTGACCCGCTTGCCAGGGCGCCAGCTCACCGAAGTCCCCGCTCTCCGCCGACCCTTGGCACGGACCCTCCGGGCCGAGCTGGGTCAGATGGTCGATCGGGGCGGGATAGATCAGCGCGGTCGTCGCGAGGCCGTCGAGACGCATCGACCAGGTCAGCAGACCGGCCGGGTAGTGGCTGCTGACGGTGAGCGACTTCAGGCGCAGTCGCCCCCGCGGCTGCCGCGGCAGCAACAGCTGGAAGCCTCCGTCCGCGCCCATCACCGAGCCCTCGGCCTGGCCGGAGGCCGTCGTACAGCTCAGCTCGAGACTGGCGGGGTGTGGATGACCGCACAGTCCGAGCGCACCCCGCACGGGCACGCGGTGGTCGGCGAAGGTGTTCTCGGCGTCCAGGTGCACGAGTCGCACGGGAAGCAGGTCTAGGCCGCCTCGAATGAAGGAGACGACGAAGAGGCTCAGCAGGAGGAAGACCAGCAGGTAGGCAAAGCTGTTGTTCTCGTTCGAGGCACCGGCGAGCGTGACGAGCAGCAGCACCAGGAAACCAGCGCCTAACCCGGTGATCCTGACCGAGAACGAGCGGTGCGCCCCAGTACCCCGTTTCGCCTTATTTTGCATGCTCAGAACCCCCCAAAGGCGCCAAGGCAAGGCACCGCTGAGAATGCAAAATAAGGCGAAACGGGGTACGAGTCGTCGCGATCGCGCGGCCGAGAGGAGGCCGGCGCCTTTGAATCAAGATGCATGGCATGGGGATTCACCACCAGCCTGGACCCTGCCGTAGACCTCGCGAGGCAGAGCCTCTTCTCGCGGTCGACGCAGCTCGAATCGCGTCACTGGAGGGCCTGGGAACGATTCAGAAACAAGTGGTGCAACTTGAGCCGCCCTTGTTGGGCACGCTCCGCTTTGCCCAACGGTGTGTAGGTTGTTTCTGAATCATTACCTGGCGACGGCCGATCGACGCTTCTGGCACTTGCCTGGGTGCAATGCATTGGGTCACAAACCACACCCTGCGCCACTGACCACCATCTTCCAGCGCTCTGCTAGGGAATCGCAATGGTCAATAGATCCTCCTCGATCTCCGCGATCGATGAACCAGGCACGCGCGGTTGCAGACGATGCGTGGCCACGTTCGGCAGCACTGCCTGCATGTCCTGGGGCGTCGCGAAGTCGGCGCCGTGGATCAAGGCCCAGGCGCGCGTGATCTGGAGCAGCGTCAGCGCCGCGCGCGGCGAAAGCCCGTGCAGGTAACGGCCGACGCCGCGGGTATGCTGGACGATCGCCTCCAGGTAGTCCAGCAGAGCATCGGAGACGAAGACCGAGCCGATCCGCTCGCGCAGTGCCACCAGAGCGTCGGCGTCGATGAGCGGGGAGAGTTCTGACAGGCGGTCGCGGCCGTTCTCGCCCTTCCACAGACGGCGCTCGACGGCCGGGTCCGGATACCCCAGCACGACGCGCACGGCAAAGCGGTCGAGCTGCGACTCCGGCAAGGGGTTGGCGCCGTACTGCTCCTGAGGGTTTTGAGTCGCGATGAGCAGGAAGGGACTCGGCAGCGCATGGCACTGACCATCCACGGTGACCTGCTGCTCCTCCATGGCCTCCAGCAACGCGCTCTGGGTCTTGGCCGAGGCGCGGTTGATCTCGTCGGCCAGGAGCACCTGGGTGAAGATGGCGCCAGGGTGGAAGCTGAACGCCTGCCGCGCTGGATCGAAGACCGACACGCCGAGGATGTCCGAGGGCAGGAGGTCCGAGGTGAACTGAATGCGCTTGTAGTCGAGACCGAAGGACAGGGCCAGCGCGTGGCTCAGCGTCGTCTTGCCAACTCCGGGAATATCCTCGATGAGGACATGGCCGCCCGTCAGCAGACAGGCGATCGCTAGCTTGACCTGACGCTCCTTGGCGACGACGACGCGGTTGATCTGGGCGACGGCGGCGGTGATTTGGGTGTTCAAGGGTGAGAGTTGAAAGGTCAAGGATTGGTCGGCCAATTGTGGCCAATCCGGTGGGGCGGCGCCCCGCCGCGACGGAGCGGCGCTCCCACGCTGGCCAAACGCAGTGGGCGGCCGTCAGTGGCTGGCTTGCAGGGTGCCGAGGTAGGCCAACAAGTCCTGGATCTGCGCATCTGTGAGGCCGCTCTTGAACTCCGCCCACCAGGGGTTGCCGTCCGAGACCCGCTGATATTTCCTCAGCATCCGCGTGATCTCGGTCGCCGCGAGCTGCCGGAGTGGTCTGGACCGCTTCCTCGCCGACTGCTCTCCGTAATCGCCGTGACAGTCCAGGCAGAGCGCGTTATAGAGTGCCTCCCCCACCGCTGGGTCGCCCGTCCGCCAGGCCGATTCGCATCCGCCCAGTAGGATGGCAAGGACGCAGAGGCTGGCCGCGGCACCTCGCATGACAACAGCGTCTGACGCCACCACCAGGCGGACCCTCGATCCAAGACAACGCATCCGCGACAACCGCCAGGATTCAGATCGACGTGACGAACTCGATGAGCGCCGCCCGGTCCGCCGCCGGCAGGTTGCGGAACACCTCGCGGGCCCCCTCCGCCTCGCCGAAGTGCCAGAGGATCGCCTCCTCGAAGTCGCGCGCGCGCAGATCGTGGAACATGTCGGTATGGTCGACCGTGGTGTGCATCAGGCCCCGCGCCCACAAAGGCGGTGTGCGGTAGGTCCTGACCAGGCCTCGATTCTCCTCGCCCATGTCGTGCATCAGCATGTCCGTATAGGGCCAGATCTTCTGGCCCGAGTAGGCGGGGATGAACGCATAAGGTCCGGTCGTCCAACTGGGTTTGTGGCACTCCACGCAACCGGTCTTGTGGAACAGCGCACGACCGCGCTTGACCTTGGGCTTGTCGAGGTTGCGTGCGGCGGGGACGCCGAGCCCGCGATGCCAGACCATGAGCGCCTCGATCTGTTCTTGGGTCATCTCCACCGGCTGCGGCCCCTTCAGCGCGGATACGTCCAGGCCCAGCTCGGCCTGCTTGTCGATCCACTGCGCGGACGCAAAGAGCATCGGCCGATCCACGCGGTTCAGGTTGAAGACATTCCACATACCATTGAATCCGGGGCCGTTCTGCAGTGTCGCGCGCGAGTTGTGCCAAGCGAACTTGCCAATGTGCTCCTTGCCGTCGTGAGGCTCGACCATGCGCTTGCCGAGCCGACCCTTGATCGCCCCGCCGAACTGCTGCTGGCGCTCGTGCTCGGCGACGATGTCTTCCTCGCGGATGGCATCGAGCAGACCCGTACCGTAGAGCCCGATGGTCGCCTCCAACGAGACGCGATAGTCCTCGGGCAGGGGCAGCAAGGGCTCGACGAGGTCTGCGGTCGGATAGACGAGGGTGCCCTCGGTCGGCTTGCCCTGGTTGTACGATGTACCGTCCGGGTACTTGTTGCCGTACTTGTCGACGAACTGATTCCAGGTGATCTCGACATCCTTGGCCAGGGGCACATAGGGTGGCACCGTCATGGTCTGGAGCATGAACAGGTAGCCATCGACCAGCTTGCCGTCGGGCGTATGCACGAACGCGGTATAGCCGTTGCCGAACTGGGTCGTCCAGCGATCCACGCGGCGCGCCCGCCCGTAGTTGGGGTGGCAGTTCATGCATGAGTTGTTGTTGTAGATGGGCCCAAGGCCACCGTTCGGAGACTCCGGATCGGTCACATAGTTGCCGTCGAAGATCGCTTCGCCCTCACCGAACATCTCCATCAGCTTGGGGTTGGCCACGATTGCCGGCGACGGCAGCTCCATGGACCTCGAGGTCGTGCTGAAAACGGTTCCTTGGCGGCCACCGGTGTAGTACTCGTCCGCCAGGTTGGGCGGGGTGCCGAGGGCCTTGTGAGCGTGGGCGTCCAGTGCCGCCCCGAACAGCGCAGCGGCGACCATGATCGAAACCCACGCGGCCAGTATCGCTGATAGATGGATGCTTCGCAGAGGATGGCTCATGACGGATCGCTCCCAGGCAGGTTCGGAAAACGAAGGGTGACGGGACGGCCGGCGCTCACATCGTGCCAGGCACCTCGAGGACGCCGTACGCGGCCCAGGGCAAGGTGGCCGGATGCATGGTGATCAAGGGGAGGGCGAGATCGATGCGTGTGAAGAGCTTCTCGCAGGCCGCCACGGCGATTCTGGCCGCCAACTCCCTGTCCCCAGACGACTTCTCGGCGAAGGGATCCCCGGCCGCGTTGATCCGATAGGCCGTATCCGCCAGCGCGATCTGGATGCGTCGATCGAGTACCTCGTCACTCGCGGCCAGCAAATCGGACATCGAGCGTCCGCGACTCCCCTCGAGGCCGCCGAGATACGCGTTCTCCAACCCCTGAAGTGTGGCCAGCAGGTCCGCGAAGCCGTTGTGGCTATCCCAGGTCTCGCCAGCGCGAGGATCGGCCATTGCGAGCACCTCCTCAATCGCTGGGCACAGCTCTTCGGCGACGGTGACTGCATCCCCCATGATCTCCTGGAGTGCGACCGCGGCGGATGGGTAGCGGCTGGTGTAATGCCCGGGCTCGGTGAATTCCGCCGCATAGGAGGGTCGCGGCTCGAAACCAGCCGTCGCGAGCGCCTCGGACCACCCGGCGGGCAGGTTGTCAGTGCCGACCCAGGCCGCCAGGAAATCCGTCGCCTCCAAGCGCAGAACCTCGGTCGTAAACACGAGGTAGTCGAGCTCGGCCGCTCGAAAATCGAGCACCGGGCGCGGCCCGCCGTTACGAAACAGCAAGTACTCGGCCGCGAGCAAGCCGCGCCGCGTGGAGTACATGCGTTCGCGCAAACGACGAGCGTCGAGCTCCAGCCTGCCGGCCTGCATCTCCTTCAATGTGTGCTCCACCAGCGGCCGATCCAGCGGCCAGGTGGCCAGCTGTTTGTCGAAGTTGTAGTGCGCCGCAGGACCGAATCCGAAAGCATTCGTCAACTGCCAGGTCCCGCGCGCGGTCCGCCAAGCCGAGGCCGCCGCTTCGACATTGGCATCGGTCGGCTCGGCGTGCAGCCGGCGTACCGCGGCCTCCAGCGCCTCGAGATCCTCGACCAGACGCTGAAGCGTGGCGATGACGGTCTTGTCGGCATAGTCCTGGAGCGCCTTGTCGATCCGGTGCTCCATCAGGGATCGATCAATCTGTGCAGCGGGCTTGGCCAACAGCACGACGGCGCAGCCGAAGCCGACGAAGACCAAGAGGTACAGCAGGTTTCTGAGATTCGAAGTCATAGCGGGAATCAGAGTCGATAGAGGAAATCAGAACGCCGGCAGCTCCGGGGCATCCCACGGCACCGCCGCGATGCCCTCCACCTCCACCAGCCAGCCGGGCCGGCAGACCGGTGCGCGCACGAAGACCATGGGTGCATTGCCATAACGCTGACGCATGTGCGCGCGCACCCGCGGCTCGTCGCTGTCGTCGCGCAGATAGACGATCCAATGGCTCATGTCCGTCGCGCTGCCTCCGCCCTCGGCGAGCAGCACCTCGACATTCTCAAGGGTCCGCGCCAACTGACTGTCGACGTCCCCCCGGTGGAGAATCTGGCCCTGCGCATCGATGCTGGCGGTGCCGGAGATCACCAGATGGGAGCGGTCACGGTAGCGAATGGCCGTACCGCGCTCGAAGGTGACGCCATAGACGTTGGTCGGACTCAGGTGATCGAGCGCCTTGAGATAGCGCACCTGATCCGGCTGCAGGCCGGAGATGGCCCAGGCGTCCAGCAGGACAAGAGCGCGCGTGTCGGGCGCCTCGCCGCCGATGCCCGAGCTGGCGGTGTAATGGGTGTTGACGGTCAAACCATGGGTGTCGAACAGCTCGCGCCGCGCCTTCACCAACCCCGGGTAGTTCACATCCACGTCGCGCACGAAGAACCAGGTGCGCATCAGATGGTCTGCGAGCGCCAGCCCGTGGGACTGCAGCTCACCAATGTAGGTCCTCAGCAGACGTTGCGATTGAGCATAGGCGTCAGAGGCATTGATATCCGTGAGCCCGGTCGTCCAATAGTGCGCGAGCGGCTCGCGCCGCAACATGAAGGTCGACCCGGCACGAGAGGTGTCGAGCGGCCCAGCCGGGTCGATCAGATGATAGGCCCAGAGCGCCACCTTCCCCGGGCCGACCGGCGCCTGGCCGATCAGCGAGATCGCGCACTCGCCCCCGGCTAGATCGCTCGCGCGCAACGCCTCGGCCTGATTCGCGGGATCACTGCAGAAGAGACGCCTGAGCACCGCCGAAGAGCGGTCGGTCCCGGCCTCCGCCAGCGAATCGTCGTAGGCACGCGCCAGTATGGCCAGCTGCTCCTCGAGTGTCGCGGCCTCGGTGACCGCGAGCGTGAGATTGACCTCGGTCGCTGCACCAGGGTGCGGCTGGAACAGGGAGACTCCGATCTCGACGGGCATGCTTGAGGGCTCGCCCAGCTGGTATTGCATCATCGGGCGCGCCCCCGCTCGAGCCAGTCACCATGCCGGCCAAGATCGCACCGACTCGGGCTGACGCCGCCAATCCGACTCCAACGAGACCGGCTGATCCGGCCGAGGCACGATGCATGCGTGTTCAATTCTGTCATTTCCAGTGCTCGATATGGGCCGTACTCCACCCCGCGGTGACACGGCCGAGCGAGCGACACCGATTTGGATCGGGCATCGCTGCACAGGGCCAAAGGACCGGAGGGAGACCGGACTCGAAGACGCGCAGAAAATAACGAGAGTAATTGGCATTTGCAAGTATCGAAGGGTGAAACTCCCTGGCCGAGAAGCTCCGGCCTCGCAACCCCATTGGCCATTGACCGCTGCAGACCCTTGTTGCAGATGCGAATAGTTTCCTTTACCTTTGCCATCCACCAAGCAACTGCCGCGCGATGCGGCGGGCGTCAGTCTCCCGCAAGCCCCGTGGCCATCCCATGCAAAGATCCATCCTCCCGAGTCCCGCGATGCGCCTGCCTCGACCTGCTCTGCCCTTGGGCAGCCTCGATCAGCTCCTGAGTCAGCGAACGCATGGATTCCTGGTGGCCGTGCTTCTCGGCCTGGTGGCACTGGTCTATGTCAACAGCCTGGATGCCTCCTGGATCTTCGACGACCTGCCGAACATCGTGAACAACCCGCGGCTGCATCTCAGCAGCCTGGACTGGGACAGCCTTTCGGGCACCTTCCTCGGCACGCGTGACTACATCAACCGCCCGCTGGCCTATCTGAGCTTCGCACTCAACCATTACTTCCACGGCCTGGACGTGCTCGGCTATCACCTGGTCAACGTCATCATCCATGCCCTGGCCACGCTGACGCTCTACCTCTTCCTGCTCAAGACGCTGCAACTGCCCGTGCTTCAGGGCCGTTACGCCGAGCACGCCAAGGCCATCGCCTTCCTCGGCGCCCTGTTGTGGGCCACCAGCCCCATCCAGGTGACCGCGGTCACGGTCATCGTCCAGCGCATGGCCTCCATGGCGGCGCTCTTCTTCCTCCTCTCCATGCTCTGCTACCTGCTGGCCCAGCTCACACCAGACCGGCAGCGCCGTCTGCTCTGGCTCGGGCTCTGCGCGCTGTCGGGCCTGCTCTCGCTGGCGAGCAAGGAGAACGCGGTCATGCTGCCCGTGGTCATCTACCTGTTCGACCTGCTGCTGATCCGCGGGGTGAGCCGAGCCAGGCTAGCGCACGATGCCAAGCTGGCCGCCATCCCGATCGGCCTGGTCGCGGCGCTCGCTTTTACCATGGCCGATCCATTGAAGGTCGTGGCGAACTACGGCTACCGCGATTTCACCCTCACGGAGCGCCTGCTCACCGAGCCGCGCGTGCTGCTCTTCTATCTCTCCCAGATGCTGATCCCGACGCCGGATCGCTTCACCCTGATCCACGACGTCCAGGTCTCGACCTCGCTGTGGAGCCCCTGGACCACCCTCCCCGCCCTCCTTTTCTGGTCCGGCTGGCTCGGGGCGGGCCTTTACCTGGCCAACAAGCGCCCGCTGATCGCCTTCGCGCTGCTCTTCTTTCTCATCAACCACGCCGTCGAAGGCACGGTCATCCCACTCGAGCTGATCTACGAGCACCGCAACTACCTGCCGACCATGATGCTCTACCCGTTCGCGGCGATGGGCATCCTGTGGCTCGGCCGGGTGCTCGACAAACCCGCACAGCGCGGTGCGGTCGCGCTCGGCGTCGCCGTCTTCATCGGCCTGCAATGCTATACGGTGATGGACCGCAACTCCCTTTTCGGCCACCCCCTCCTGGCTTGGACCGACAACCTCGCAAAGGCGCCGGGGCAGAGTCGGGTCCACACCAACCTGGGCCAGGTTTACTCCCTCATGGGCATGCCGAAGAAGGCGCGCGACACCTACGAGGCGGCGCTCGAGGCGGACAAGTACCAACGCCAGCAGCTACGCGCCGTACCGCTCGGCAACCTGGGCAACGGCTACTTGCGGGAGGGCAAGCTCGATAAGGCCAAGGAGTATTACGCCCAGGCGGTCGCGATCAACCCGAGCAGCATCAAGCCCCGAATCGGGCTAGTGGTCTCGCTGATGGGACTCGGCGAGCTGGACGCCGCCAGGCCGGAGCTGGAAGCTGGGCTCGCGCAGCTGCCAGACAGCCCAGGCCTGCTCGCCATCTACGGCACTCTACTCTTCAAGCTTGGGGACTACCCGGCCGCCATCGACGCGGCCGACAAGGTCCTGGCGAGCGACCCCAAGCACGACATCGCCCGGCGGATTCTGGGAGAGTCGCACCTGCGGCTCGGCCACCTCCCCGAGGCCGAGCGCTACTGGCGCTCCGTCGCGGACACCAACCCCAACGATGTCGAGGCCATGCTCGCCCTCTTGAAGCTCGCCGACCTGAGCGCGGACGAGTCGGCATTGCGCCGGGCCGCGCGCCGCCTTCAGGCCATCAAGCAGGACCGTAGCTGGGACACACTGCTCGGGCATCTGGAGCGGATGCAGGCGCGCAACGGCCCGGTCTTCGTCGCCGACCCCAAGGGTCTGCTGCCGCTGATCGAGCGCGCGCTGGCGGACCAGCCGGGCTGAGCCATGCGAGCCCCAGTCGTCGCCCTGCTCCGCCGCCCGACCGCTGCCCTGCTGCTGCTCGCGGCTTTGCTGCTCCAGCTCGCCGGGTGTGCCACCCCGCCGCGCACAACCCCGGAAACACCGAAGCCTGTCGCAGAGACCGAAGCGGCGCACCCGCGCGAGGATCAGGCGCTCTACTGGTGGTTCAGCCGCTTCCGCCTCGACTGGCCGGAGGACCAGCCGGCCCCCTGGCATCCGGACCTGCTGCTCGCGGATCGTGTCATCCGCCCCATCCTCGAGGACGAGCGCGACCGGATCCCGCTCTGGCGCTTCCACCGTCGCGCCGCGCGCGACGACGCGGGGCGCCAGTTCAGCTTCATCTACCGCACCACGCCCGCGACGGCTCGACGCATCCAGGCGCGGCTCGATGCCGACCCGCAGGTCGCGCGCCTGCTGCGGAAGGGGACCCTGCTCAAGGTCAGCCATGACGACCCCGCCCGACCCCAACGCCCCGGTATCGGAGACACATCCGATCCGGCCTGGACGCCGGAAATGCAGCGCGCCTGGCCGCTCTTCATCATGGGCGCCAGCGAGCTCTGGCTGGAGCTGATCCGCGAGCTCGGCGAATCCACCAAGCCCCCCCGCGGCACAGACGCCCGATACGCCGCCCTCAACGACGCGCTCGAGACGCTCTGGCGCAACCAGGGCGGCCACGCCCTGCTGCACCACTTGAGCGCCGTGTTCGGTTACCGGGAGTTGATGGTGACGCGTCGGGGGTTGTTGAAGCTTTGAGCAGGTGAAGGGTGAAAGGTTGGGGGCTGGAGCGGTGTCGATGCCGGATTGCGAGTTGGATGGTGCCTTGGAGCCGATCGGCCTCCGCGACGGGTACGCAAAAGGCAGCGCTGGCGAGGTCCGCACCCAGCTCTACATCGGCATCGAAACCGGCTACATCGACAAAGCTACCGGCCACCGCTGGCTCACTCAAGGCGATTGCCGGAAATGTTCATACCAGATGGCGCCGGATTGAGGCTCGCCTTCAAGGAGCGCCACCAGGAGCATCGCCGGGCGATGTGACTGGTG
>JANQGF010000081.1 GCA_028277465.1 Chromatiaceae bacterium | reverse complement strand
GCGATTGCCGGAAATTCTCATGCCAGATGGCGCCGGATTGGCGTCTGCCCTCAAGGAGCGCCGGCAGGAGCATCGCCGCGCGATGTGACGGCTGGCGCGACGCAGAAGGCGGGCGTCAAGACCAGCCAGATGGGATGAGAATTGACAGAAATCGCCTCAGTTGGGACTAGACCACTCGGTGTTCGAGTCGCGCCGTGTCGCGGGGATCGCGAGTCCTTGATGCCCGTTCGGATCGCTTTGGGCGTCGAATATGATGGGACGGATTTCCACGGCTGGCAGACGCAACCGGAGGTGCGCACCATCCAGAGGTGTCTGGAGACGGCGGTCGGTCGGGTTGCCGATCACCCCGTGACCCTCCAGTGCGCAGGGCGCACCGACGCTGGGGTTCATGCGCATGAGCAGGTGGTTCATTTCGACACCACGGCGGATCGCAGCGAGCGCTCTTGGGTGCTGGGCTGCAATGTGAACCTGCCACCGGACGTCGCCGTCCGCTGGGCTCGCCCGGTCGAGGCGCGTTTCCATGCGCGCTTCAGCGCGCTCGCCCGCCACTATCGCTACCAGATCTTGGTGCGACGCGCCCGCTCCCCGCTGCAAAGACACCGAGCCCTGTGGGTGCACACACCCCTGGATCTCGCGGCGATGCGCGAGGCAGCAGCAACGCTGGTGGGCGAGCATGACTTCACCAGCTTTCGCGCCCTGGCCTGTCAAGCCAAGAGCCCGATCCGTCGTGTCCACTATCTGGATGTCGCGGAGCAAGGGGATAGGGTCCTGCTACGCGTTGGTGCCAATGGTTTCTTGCACCACATGGTACGTAACCTGGCAGGCGTGCTCATGGCGATCGGTCGTGGCGATGCGTCCGTGAACTGGACCCGAGAGCTCCTCGAGGTGCGTGACCGCACGCTGAGCGGGGTCACGGCACCGCCTCAGGGACTCTTCTTCGTCCGAGCCGATTATCCCGTGGAGTTTGATTTGCCCCAGCTCGAGGGGGCCGAACCGCTGCGACAAGTCGCCGGGACCCGATGGTGAACACTCCGATCCAAGCCTCGCGGAAAGGCCGAACCCGCGTTAAGATGTGCGGCTTGACGCGAATGCGCGACCTCGAGGCGGCCGTGCTTGCCGGCGTCGACGCCGTCGGGTTCGTCTTCTATCCACCGAGTCCGCGTGCGGTGACGCCCGAACAGGCGCGTCCTCTGTGCGAACGCTTGCCGGCCTTCGTCAACGCGGTCGGTCTATTCGTCGACGCCTCGGCCGAGACCGTGCGCGCGACCCTGGACCAGGTGCGACTGGATGTGCTGCAGTTTCACGGTGCCGAAGAACCTGCCTACTGTGCGAGCTTCGGGCGACGCTGGATCAAGGCGATCCGCATGCGACCCGGGATCGATCTGATGGCCGAGCGGTCGCGCTATCATGAAGCCACCGCTCTGCTGCTCGACACCTTCGAACCGGGTCGCGCCGGGGGTACGGGCCGGCGCTTCGACTGGGACCGGATCCCGCGTGAGTTGGCCTCGTCCATCCTGCTGGCCGGTGGATTGGACCCCTGGAACGTGGCCGAGGCCATCGAACGTCTCGGGCCCTATGGCGTGGATGTCAGCGGCGGGGTCGAGTCGGCCAAGGGCATCAAGGACCACGCGAAGATTGACGCCTTCATGCAAGGGGTGAGAGATGGCGACCAGCGCCG
Organism: Chromatiaceae bacterium; assembly: GCA_028277465.1. GTDB lineage: Bacteria > Pseudomonadota > Gammaproteobacteria > Chromatiales > Chromatiaceae > JANQGF01. The sequence goes on along the minus strand of JANQGF010000081.1, from coordinate 10,844 downwards.
ATGATAGCCATGCCAAGCGGGTGCGATCGGACCGAGATGGGGTCTACGCCCTGCCGGACGGTCAGGGCCATTTCGGGCCCTACGGCGGCCTATTCGTCCCCGAGACCCTCATGCATCCATTGGAGGAGCTGCGTGCGGCCTATGAGGCGTCGATCGCCGATCCAGGCTTCCAGGCCGAGATGGATGCCGATCTGCGCGATTATGTCGGCCGACCTTCAGCTCTCTATCATGCCGAGCGCTGGAGCCGTGAGCTCGGCGGTGCCCAGCTCTTCCTCAAGCGCGAAGACCTGAATCACACCGGGGCACACAAGGTCAACAACACCATCGGCCAGGCGTTGCTGGCTCGGCGCATGGGCAAGACCCGTCTCATCGCCGAGACGGGTGCCGGGCAGCATGGCGTCGCGACCGCGACCGTGGCCGCCCGCCTGGGTCTGGAGTGCGTGGTCTATATGGGCGAGGTGGACATCGCGCGACAGGAGGCCAATGTCTATCGCATGCGTCTTCTCGGCGCCGAGGTCATCTCCGTCAAGTCCGGCTCGCGTACGCTCAAGGACGCTCTCAACGAGGCCATGCGCGATTGGGTGACCAACGTCGATGATACCTTCTACATCATCGGGACGGTAGCCGGGCCCCACCCCTACCCGGCGATGGTCCGTGACTTTCAGTCGGTGATCGGTCGCGAGGCCCGCGCCCAGATGCTGGAACGCACCGGACGTCTACCCGATCTGCTGGTCGCCTGCGTGGGCGGCGGATCCAATGCGATCGGGCTCTTCTATCCCTTTCTCGCCGACCACGAGGTCGCCATCCATGGGGTCGAAGCGGCCGGCGACGGGCTCCAGACGGATCGGCACGCCGCACCTCTATGCGCCGGCAGACCCGGGGTGCTGCACGGAAACCGCACCTATCTGATGCAGGATGCCAACGGGCAGATCACGGAGACTCACTCCATCTCGGCCGGGCTCGACTATCCGGGCGTCGGTCCTGAGCACGCCTGGCTGAAGGACAGCGGCCGCGCCCATTACGCGGCCGTCACGGACGAGGAGGCGTTGCACGCCTTCCACCAGCTCACCCGCACCGAGGGCATCATCCCGGCGCTGGAGTCCAGCCATGCGCTTGCCTATGCAGGAAGATTGGCCTCGACCATGGACCGAGATCGAACCATCCTCGTGAATCTGTCCGGCCGTGGCGACAAAGACATGCACACGGTCGCCCGCCATGAGGGGCTAGTCCTATGAGCCGGATCGCGCGACGTTTCGAGCAGCTGCGCGACCGGGGACGGACCGCGCTCATCCCCTTCGTCACCGCGGGTGATCCGCGACCGGAGGTCACGGTGCCCTTGATGCACTCCATGGTCGCCGCGGGGGCGGATCTGATCGAGTTGGGCGTGCCCTTCTCCGACCCCATGGCGGACGGACCCGTGATCCAGCGCGCCTCTGAGCGGGCCTTGGCCAAGGGTACCTCCCTGGCCGAGGTCCTGAGGATGGTGGAAGGGTTCCGCGAACAAGACGCCGACACCCCGATAATACTGATGGGCTATCTGAACCCCATCGAGGCCATGGGAGCTGCGGCATTCTGCCGCCAGGCGCGAAGCGCCGGCCTGGATGGCGCACTTATCGTGGATTTACCCCCCGAGGAAGGGCGAGGTCTGGTGGAGACCATGAGGTCCTCTAAGCTGGATCTCGTCTATCTCCTAGCCCCGACCTCCACCGAGACACGCATCGAGTTGGTTGGCAAGGTGGCCTCCGGCTTCGTCTATTACGTGTCGGTCAAGGGCGTGACCGGCGCAGGCCACCTGGACATGGACGCCGTTGCCGAGAAGGTCGGTCTGATCAAGTCCTTCATTCCGCTACCTGTTGGGGTCGGCTTCGGCATCAAGGACGCGGCGAGCGCCGCCCGAGTGGCTCAGATCGCCGATGCCGTGATCGTCGGCAGCGCCATCGTGGGCCGCGTCGAGTCACTGGCCGAAACCCCTGAAAGGATCCCCGACGTGATCGCCGATTTCCTAGCTGGGCTGCGCGGCGCCATCGATGCCGTCGACGCCGCCTCTTCACCGACACCAAGACTGGATTGACCCCATGCCGACTGAACCCGAATCAGGTGCCGCCTTGAAGCAGGCGATGGACAGGGGCAAGAGTTGGTTCGAGAAGCTGATTCCGCGACGGATTCGGATCGAGGCCAACACCAAGCGGGCCGTCCCTGAGGGCGTCTGGGCCAAGTGTCCCGGCTGTCACGCGATCCTCTATCGTGCCGAGCTGGAGCGCAATCTGGAGGTCTGCCCCAAGTGCAATCACCATAACCGGATTAGCGCGCGTCGACGCCTGGAGGCCTTTCTCGACCCCGAGTTCCGGGAAGAGATCGGGGCCGACTTGGAGTCGTTGGATCCACTCAAGTTCAAGGACCTCAAGAAATACAAGGATCGTCTCGCCCAGGCGCAGAAGCAGTCCTCCGAGAAGGAGGCACTGGTGGTCATGCGCGGCCGGCTCAAGGATGTGCCGATCGTCGCCACGGCCTTCGAGTTCAGCTTCATGGGCGGCTCCATGGCCTCGGTGGTGGGCGAGCGCTTCGTGCGCGGCGTGGATGCAGCCTTGGAGCAAGACTCGCCCCTTGTCTGTTTCTCCGCAAGCGGCGGTGCCCGAATGCAGGAGAGCCTCTTTTCGCTCATGCAGATGGCCAAGACCAGCGCCGCACTCGCGCGGATGCGCGAGCGCGCCTCACCCTTCATCTCGGTGATGACGGACCCGACCATGGGCGGGGTCTCGGCGAGTCTGGCGATGCTGGGGGACCTGAACATCGCCGAGCCGGGCGCGCTCATCGGCTTCGCCGGTCCCCGTGTCATCGAGCAGACCGTTCACGAGAAACTCCCCGAGGGATTTCAGCGTAGTGAGTTCCTGCTGGACAAGGGCGCCCTGGACATGATCATCGATCGGCGCGATCTACGCGAACGCGTCGCCGATCTACTCGCCATCCTGTCCCATCGTCCGCGTTACTGCCGGACCGTCGTTCCAGTCTGACCAGCCAGCTTGAGCAACCGATTCGAGACCCTGGCGGCCTGGCTCGACTGGCTGACCAGGCTCCACCCGAAACGGATGGACCTTGGCCTGGAACGCGTCGCGACGGTCTGGTCGAGGCTCGGGCCCAAGCCCCCGCCCTTTCCCGTGATCACCGTCGGCGGGACCAATGGCAAGGGATCCTGTGCGACCATGATGGAGGCAATGCTTCAGGCAGCGGGCTACCGCTCGGCTTGCTACAGCTCGCCCCACTTGGTGAGCTACAACGAGCGCGTCCGACTGGGTGGAGAACCCGTCTCCGACGCCTTGCTCTGTCAGGCCTTCGAGCGCGTCGAGTCAGCCCGCGATGCAGTGCGCCTGACCTATTTCGAGTTCGGTACCCTGGCCGCACTCGACCTCTTCGTGCGCGAGGCGCCAGACCTGGCGATCCTGGAGGTGGGTCTCGGCGGACGTCTGGACGCGGTCAATCTGCTGGATGCCGAGGTCGCGGTGGTCACCTCGATCGGCCACGACCATACCGCCTGGTTGGGAGACTCGCTGGAGAAGATCGCCCGGGAAAAGGCAGGGATCTTCCGGCACGGCCGCCCTGCCGTCATCGGCCAGCGGGACGCCCCCTTGGCCCTTCGAGAGGCGGCCGCGCACCTGGGCGCCGAACCCATGCAGCTGGGCCTCGAGTTCGAGCGCGAACCGGCGACGGCCGGTTGGGTCTGGCGCGGCCCCGAAGGCGAGCGGCTCGCCCTGCCCGCCCCGGCGCTACGTGGCGACGTCCAGATGGACAATGCCGCAACGGCGGTCGCGGCGCTCCGCACCTTGGGTCACCGCCTCCCGCTCCCCGTCAACGCCATCCGTGCCGGGCTGCAACGCGCGCGGTTGCCCGGTCGGTTTCAGGTCATTCCGGGCCGGGTGACCTGGATCCTCGATGTGGCCCACAATGGCGAGGCGGCACAAGCGCTGGCCGCCAATCTGCGCGCATTCGCCTGTCCCGGACGGCTGCGAGCGGTCATCGCCATACTCGCCGACAAGCAACCAGAGGCCATTGTGGCTCCACTCTTACCCCTGGTTGCAGACTGGTACCTGACCCAGAGCGCGGACGCGCGTGCGCTGGCTGCCGATCAGCTCGGCGCGCGGCTCGCGCACTTGCTCCCGGGATCGGCGGCGGTCTTGGCCGATCTGGATCAGGCATTGGACGCCGCCAACCGCGACGCCAGCCCCGGTGACTGTCTGCTCGTGGTCGGCTCCTTCACGACGGTCGGTCGGGCATTGGAACGTCTCCCGGATACCTGACCGAGTCCTCATGGGGCTATACTAGTACCCTGTTCCACCTTATTTTGCATGCTCAGAGCCCCCCAAAGGCGCCAAGGCAAGGCACCGCCCGCCGGGAATAGCAGATTATTGCCAAGGGCGGTCACGCCGCCTTGGCGCCTTTGGGGGGCTCCCCGTGGGTGCGGCGAGAAGCGGCCAGCTGTGGCGTTGCGCGCGCTTGAAATAGAGCCGACGATTCCTGCGCCCGCGCGCCTTGCATCTGGCCGCTTCTCGCCGCGCTGAGAACGCAAAATAAGGTGGAACGGGGTACTAGCTGCGGTCGGTCACGACACATCGGCGTCATCGCGCGGCCCTGGTGGACCACGCTCGGCATCTAGGTGAAGAGCTATGCGAGAAGGAGCCAAGAGACGTTTGACCGGTGCGGTCGTGATCGTCGCGTTGGCGGTGATCTTCGTCCCCATGCTGTTCGAGGAGAAGTCGCTCGCGCCACCACCCATGCAGGGCTCCATCCCGAGCCCTCCGGAGTTCGCGGAGCCGCTCGGCGAGCCCCCTGCCTTCGACCTCGATGCGACGGCTGCCGGTGGGGATCCGCGCGGACCGGTCGAGAGCCAGCCACTGCCGCTTCCGCCACCGTCCGGCGCCGGCGCGGCTGTCCCAGGGGGCACGTCAGACGACGCGAGTTCCCAGCCCGGCCAGATCGATCGGTCGTCGGACGAGCCAAAGCCGACCGTCGTGGCACGGGCGACCTCCGATCTTCCCGAGCCCAGGAGAGCGAATGACGGGCTGCCCTCCTGGGTCGTTCAGGTCGCCAGTCTGGGCACCTCCGAGGGTGCCGCCGATCTCGAAAGCCGACTGCGGGATGCCGGCTTCTCTGCCTTCGTCGAGAAGGCCCAAGTTCGGGGCAAGCTCTATTATCGCGTGCGGGTTGGGCCCGAGGCAGATCGGGCCAATGCGGAGCGCACCGCCGCCATGCTGCGGCAAACGCAGAAGCTCGATACCTTGATTCAACGCTACCCCTGAGAATGGGCCGAGAGATCGCCCGAGGTCAGCCACCGAAAGATGTCGTCACGCGCGTACGGTCGCGCCGATTGGTCAGTCATTGGAACGAGCGACCTGGGGCGGCGACACAAGCCTCGACCATCATAAGGAATCGGGATGAACTGGATCGATTACGCCATGATTGCCGTCGTCGTGCTGTCCGCCCTGGTGGGGATGGCGCGCGGCCTGATTCGCGAGCTGCTCTCGCTCGGCGTCTGGATCGCGGCGCTCGTGGTTGCCTGGGTGTTTCACCAGGAGGCCGCTGACCTGCTCACTGCCCAGCTCTCACCGCCTTCGCTGCGATTGGCCGTGGCCTTCGTCGGTCTGGTGCTAGCGACCCTGGTCTTGGGCGCCCTCCTCGGGGCAGTCTTGACCATGCTGGTGGACAAGGCCGGGTTGACTGGGACCGATCGCGTCCTTGGTCTCGCCTTCGGCGCCGCGCGCGGGGTGATCATTCTCGCCATGGCGGTCTTTCTCGCCGCCCTGACCCCGCTGCAGGATGACCCGAGGTGGGGAGAATCGAAGCTGATCGGAGAGCTTCAGACGCTGGCTGGCTGGTTCCTCAGCATGGTGCCGCCGGACATCCAGGCCCAGATCAAGCAGCTCTGACGATCATGGCGGTTGACGCCACCCCGGAAGATGAAATGGGGCGCCGCGACAGACGGCGGGATGTCTCCCTCACCCCGGCCCTCACCCCCCCAGGGGAGAGGGAGAGATGATACGCCGGCGGCGCGAGTTTCAGGGTAACGAGTCTACTCGCGGTGTCTCGATTCGGACGGGGTGGGTCGGTGGGTCCGTGACGGTTGATGGCCGGCATGGTCCTGGGTTATTTTTGCTTGTTTACATTCAGCTGCCTCCGTCCACCGGACAGTGCGCGCGGGAATCCCATGTGCGGTATCGTTGGTATCGTCGGCAAGAGCCCGATCAACCAAACACTCTATGACGCCCTCCTCATGCTGCAGCATCGTGGTCAGGATGCCGCCGGCATTGTGACCTGCCAGGGGGAGCGACTCTTCTTGCGCAAGGATATGGGCTTGGTCCGCGACGTCTTCCAGGCCCGTCACATGATCCAGCTGCGCGGAAACAACGGGGTCGGGCACGTGCGTTATCCAACCGCCGGCGCCTCCAGCTCGGCCGAGTCCCAGCCCTTCTACGTCAACTCGCCCTACGGGATCGTCTTGGCCCACAATGGGAACCTCACCAATGCCGACGAGCTCAAGCACGACCTGATCGTCGACGACCTGCGGCATCTCAATACCGAGTCGGATTCCGAGATCCTGCTCAACATCTTCGCCCACGAGCTGCAGATTCAGGGGAAGCTTCGCATCGACGAGCAGGACATCTTCCGGGCCGTCGCCGGGGTGCATCGACGCTGTCGCGGGGGCTACGCGGCCGTCACCATGATACCCGGGTTCGGTGTCTTCGGCTTTCGCGATCCGCATGGCATACGGCCACTCGTCTATGGCTCTCGGGAGACGCCCGAGGGCACGGAGTACATGATCGCCTCCGAGAGCGTGGCCCTGAACAGCACCGGCTTCAACCTGATCGCCGATGTCGCACCCGGGGAGACGGTACTGATCACCTTCGATGGCAGGCTCCATACCCGCCGGTGTGCCGCCCAGCCGGTGCTCTCGCCCTGTATCTTCGAGTTCGTCTATTTCGCCCGCCCCGACTCCATCATGGACAACATCTCGGTACACAAGGCGCGCTCGCGGATGGGCATGAAAATGGCTGCCAAGATCAAACGCGAATGGTCGGATCACGACATCGATGTCGTGATCCCCGTGCCCGATACCAGCCGGACGGCCGCCCTGCAGCTCGCCAACCAACTCGGGATCAAGTACGCGGAGGGCTTCATCAAGAACCGCTACATCGGACGGACCTTCATCATGCCAGGTCAGAAGGTGCGCAAGAAGTCCGTCCACCAGAAGCTCAATGCCATCGATCTGGAGTTCCGTAAGAAGAACGTACTGCTGGTGGATGATTCCATCGTGCGTGGGACCACCTCGCGCCAGATCATCCAGATGGCCCGAGACGTGGGCGCGCGCCGGGTCTATTTCGCCTCGGCCGCGCCACCCGTGCGTTACCCGAACGTCTATGGGATCGACATGCCCGCCGCCAGCGAGCTCATCGCTTCAGGTCGGACCGAGCCGGAGATCGCGCGCGAGTTGGGTACTGACGGCCTTATCTTTCAGGATCTCGAGGATCTGATCGAGGCGGTCCAGAAGAAGGGCAAGAGCCACGTCGAACGCTTCGACGCATCCGTCTTCGACGGCGTCTACGTCACGGGCGACGTCACCTCGGAGTATCTGGAGACGCTCGAGGCCCGACGCAACGATGGCGCCAAGGAGCAACGTCCGCCAAGCAACGAGAGCGCCATTGACCTCCACAACAACTACTGATCCCCTCCCGGATTCTGAACAGCCGTCCCTCGGTTCGGACGCCGGATTCGCGACCCGCGCCATCCGCACCGGGCACCATCGAACCCCGGAGGGGGAGCACGGCGAGCCCATCTTCACCACATCCAGCTTCGTCTTCGCTAGCGCCGCCGAGGCGGCGGCCCGTTTTGCCGGAGACCTGGCAGGCAACATCTACTCGCGCTTCACCAACCCGACGGTGCGCACCTTCGAGGAGCGCTTGGCGACACTAGAAGGCGGGGCCTGCTGCGTGGCCACCGCCTCCGGCATGGCGGCCATCCTGGCCATCTGCATGGGGCTGCTGAGGACGGGCGACCGGATCCTCTCCTCGCGTGGCATCTTCGGCAGCACCACCATGTTGTTCAACAAATACCTGACCCGCTTTGGCATCGAGACCAGCTATGTCCCGCTCAGCGATCTCGAGGCCTGGGAGGCAGCGGTCGACCGGCGCACGCGTCTGTTCTTCTGCGAGACCCCCTCGAATCCCCTGACCGAGATGGTGGATCTGACGCGGCTCGCCGAGATCGCCCACCGCCATGCCTGTCTGCTGGTGGTCGACAACTGTTTCTGCACCCCCGCACTTCAGCGTCCGTTGGAGTGGGGTGCGGACCTGGTGGTGCACTCGGCGACCAAGTATCTGGATGGCCAGGGCCGCTGTGTCGGCGGTGCCGTGGTGGGTGATCGCAAGCTGGTGGGCGAGGAGGTCTTCGGGGTCCTGCGCACGGCCGGTCCTTCCATGAGCCCCTTCAATGCCTGGGTCTTCCTCAAGGGACTGGAGACACTCGAGCTGCGGATGCTGGCGCACGCCCGTGGCGCGGCCCGATTGGCCGACTGGCTGCTCACTCAACCCGCGGTGACGGCCGTCTACTATCCTGGGCTACCAATGCACCCGCAACATCATCTGGTTGGCACCCAGCAGCGCACCGGGGGTGGTATCGTCGCCTTCGAGGTGCGTGGGGGCCAGGCGGGGGCCTGGCAGCTGATCGACGCGACACGGCTGCTCTCCATCACCGCCAACCTCGGCGACGCCAAGACCACCATTACCCATCCGGCCTCCACCACCCACGGCCGTCTGAGTCCAGAGGAGCGGGCCGAGGCCGGCATCGGCGATGGCCTGGTGCGGGTCGCGGTAGGCCTGGAGGAGGTCGCCGACATCCAGATCGACCTGGCGCGAGGGCTTGCCGGTCTCTGACTGGACCGGCCTGTGAACGCCCATCCGATCCGCCACACCTGCGGCCACGATTCTTCTCGCGTCCCGATGCTCCGGTCTCGCGGTCGAGCGGCCGGATGGATTGGCACTCCAGATTTGAGCTGCATCAAGGCCAGCCGAGCGGCCCAGGGGCACCTTTGACCGGGTGAATGGAGGGACGCACCCCACCCTGTCCCGACCTGAACCAGCGTGGCAAGGCGCTCCATCCCTTCGCACCTGGACCCAAGCCGGTCCCAACCTGCGGTCGGACACGAGAACACATCTCGGGAGTGCATGATGAAACAACAGAACAAAGATCCCTGTTCGGTCACCCTGGCCCGCCTCTGTCTCGCCTCTTGCCTGATCGGCCTGAGCCTGTCGGCAAACGCAGCGCGTCCCGCCGGCGAGGTGGGCGTCGACTGGGGCGATCCGCGTGGGCAGGAATGCGTGGACTGCCACATGACCGAGAGCCCCGGCCTCTATTGGGAGTGGAACCACAGTCAGCACGGCCAGTCCGGCGTCAACTGTCTGGACTGTCACGAGGCGAAAGAGGGTGAGATCGACGCCTTCGAGCACGAGGGCGCCTATGTCTCCATTGTGGTGACACCCAAGGACTGCTCGAACTGCCATCTGACCGAGTTCGAGGAGATGGATGGCTCCCATCACGCCAAGGGCGGGCAGATCCTGGCCTCGCTCGACAATCTGCTGGGCGAGGTCGTAGGTGGCCCCGGCGCCGTCAATGCCGGTTGCCGCCAATGTCATGGCTCCAAGCTGGAGTTCATCGCCGAAGGCAAGGACAAAGGCCGCCCGACCCCCGGGACCTGGCCCAATACGGGTATCGGACGCATCAACCCGGACGGCAGCCTCGGCTCCTGCACGGCTTGCCACGGGCGTCACCGCTTCTCGCGCGCCCAAGCCCGGACCCCGGATACCTGTGGCAAGTGTCATGTGGGACCCGATCATCCACAGATCGAAGTCTATAACGAGTCCAAGCACGGCATCATCTATCGCGCCAAGGTCGATGAGATGAACCTGGAGTCCGACAAGTGGGTCGCGGGCGTCGATTACACGGCGGCGCCCACCTGTGCGACCTGTCACATGAGCGCCGGTCCGGGGATCGGAAAGACGCATAATGTCGGTGAGCGGATCTCCTGGACCCTGCGTCCGCCCATCTCCACCAAGATCAATCTGGTCCGACTGGAGAACGGCGACGAGTTCGATGTGCCCGAGGGGAAGGAGATCCCCAAGGTGGGTGAGGAGGCCAAGGGCTCGAAGGTGGTCGAGGTGCTGACATGGAAGGACCGCCGCGCCAAGATGGAGGCGGTCTGCTTCGGCTGTCACTCCACGAGCGTCATCGAGGGTCACTACAAGCAGTTCGATGACGTGGTGGATCTCTACAACGAGAAGTTCGCCAAGCCCATCTCGGCGGTCATGGGTGAGCTCAAGGAGGCCGGCTATATCACCCCCGCACCCTTCGACGACAAGATCGAATGGGTCTGGTGGGAGATCTGGCATCACGAAGGGCGACGTGCCCGTCATGGCGCCTCCATGATGGGGCCGGACTACACCTGGTGGCACGGCATCTATGACGTGGCCAAGCACACCTATTTCGAGTGGATCCCGGAGCTCAAGGAGGTCGTGCACGAGAAGGATGGGAACCATGAGTTCGCCACGGCCATGCTGGAGAAGCACTTCGCGACCCACGAGGGCCATGACTGGTACTTCAATGGGATGAGCGTCGAGGCACTGGAGAAGGTGCGCGAAGGCTTCGAGGCCCGCTACGGCAAGGGCTCCTTGAAGTAAGGCGATTTCTGTCAATGTTCATGCCATCTGACTGGTCTTGACGCCCGCCTTCGGTGTCGCGCCACCAGTCACATCGCCCGGCGATGCTCCTGGTGGCGCTCCTTGAAGGCGAGCCTCAATCCGGCG
>JANQGF010000048.1 GCA_028277465.1 Chromatiaceae bacterium | reverse complement strand
CACCAGTCACATCGCCCGGCGATGCTCCTGGTGGCGCTCCTTGAAGGCGAGCCTCAATCCGGCGCCATCTGGTATGAACATTTCCGGCAATCGCCTTAGTCGATTTTCGGAGCCACCTGCCCTGCAGGCTCTGCGGACCCCACATCAGCCAGGAAGTTGTACCGCTCGCTGCTGAGCAGAATAGCGTGGATCAGCAGGGCAAGCACGAAAAGGAACACGAAAAGCCCGATCAGGGCTCCTCGCGGATCATACATCTGCCAGAGACGAAACATCGATTCTTCTCCTGTACCATGATAAAGCTGAGTGGGCCTTCACCGTCCCGAACATGTCGAATGAAGTTGACCTTGCCCCGCTCCCAATGGAGCCGTGCGTCGGAGATCAGCGCAGAAAAGGCAGAAACACTGTCTGCTCTGCGTGAACAGCCTGGCCACTCTATGGTCTATGGCTATCGTCGCCCTCTGGGCAAGGCCACCGATTCGCAGCGACCGTGCTCAAACGATCGGATTCAACTGCGCGGTCACGTTCGTAGCGGCCGAGGCCAGCGAACTTCCATCTTCAAGCCAGTTGAAGTCCTTGGTGCCCAGCAGCAGAAAGTGGATGAGCAGAGCCAGGACCGCCAGGAAAGTGAAGAGGGCCACCAAGGTGCGACGCGGATCGAAGATCAGCCAGATCTTATGCATACCTTGCATTAAGATGTCTCCTAAGCGAGCGGCGGGGCACCGCAGAGCGCTGCGGATCTCCCGTCGGATGAACGATAGTGAGCTGGGCGAGCCCGACTTACAGCCAGGGACGCCATAGCCACGCCAGGATATGCGCGATGATCACGACGCCGAAAAAGGCGGTCATGCTCTGCACGAAGATGGTGTGAAATTCTCTCGCTTCGTCTTCAGTCAGCCCAGTCACACTCTGTTTTTCGGCCATTTGTCATTCCTCCGAGTTTACGGATATACCGAGTGGAAGCCGCACTCACCCGTGCGGTCCGGAAAGGCCGCGACCACTTTGATCACGGCGGAGAGACCACCCGCGGCGTGGCGGGGGGGTAAATCTCATTGGCCCTGCCCCGCAGCTGTCAGGACGACCTCCTGTCCTTCAGCTGCGCCAGCACCCTTCAGCTGCAGCAGTGTGTTCAGAACGCCATCCGCGGTCGGACCGAAGGCGTCCAGTGGAACGTGTCGGTCCGTCTTCAGATCGGAGAGCGTCAGCCGACCCGAATCCCAGATGACCAGCTGATATGACGCATCGGTCGACAGCCCGCGACGGTGCCGTGTGCGCTTCAGGCCGCGCAGCGCGCCGCGAATAAGGCCGTCCCCTCCGGGCTCGATAATCCCGAGGGTTTCGTTGGAGCCGGTGTCAACGACGGCCAGCCGATCGTCTCCGAGATCACGAAAACTCAGCTCGTAGACCCGCTGCGGCGCTTGCCCCGCGAATCGCTCCGAGACGGACCCGCTGAGCTGGATCCAGCCCACCGATACCAGGGTCAGCAGGACCAGCGCCGCCGCGCCAAGGAGGAGAGGACGGCCTTCCTTTGGGGCGACAGGTGCAGGTGCCTGCTCCGAGGTTTGCGCACTCTGGCTCGCCGGCTCAGGGGCGGGAGGATCCGGCACGCGGAGCTGCACGTCCCGCTCGCTGGCCTCGATCTGTGCGGTCAGCAAGCGCGCCACCTCACTCACATCCGGCAGTGCCCGCAGCATGGGCTCAGGACGCCGCAGGTGCCACGGACGGACGTGCGGCCAGAGAACGAAGTAAGGGATTCTTGCGCTACCCCTGGTACCGATGGAGATGTTGCCAACCCCATTCGAGGCGGTCTTGACCTGAAGGTCGTTGATGGCCTTGAAGGGAACATCCACCGTATTGATGAGAGCGACGCCGATGCGCATCACGATCCGACGGTTCGTGATGGTGTAGATGGTCGCCCGCGCGCTTAGCCAGGCAAGCAGCTCGAGCAGGCCGATGACCGCCGCCCCCGCGACCAGGGGGACGAGGGCCGCGAATACCACTCCAGCGCCCGAGTGACCGTCATGATGGGCGGCAGCCGCCTGCCACACAGCAATCAGCGCGAAATAGGCCGCGATGAGATGTGTGTGGAACTGCTGCCTCGCCAGACTGTGCCAGCGAGGCGCTCCTTGCCAAACGACATGCTCGCCCCTCGGCAGTGGTGCCGGCAGCCCCGGATGGGGCAAGCCAGCGTGATGACTCTCCGCAAGCGAGAGCTCCAGGTGAGGAGACGACCCCATCCAGATAGAGCTGTCTAGGCCGACGGCCGCGGTTGCAACCCGGCCCTGAGCCGCCTCGCAACCTTCGCAGACCGAGGGGCAACCTTCGCATGGTCGCATTTGGCTTCTCCGCTCACTCTCACCAGGAGGACTCGAGCGAGCTGGGCGTCGTTGGCCACCAGCTCATGTCGTAGGGAACGATGCCGTGCTTCATGCCCCAGAGAGTCCAGTTGTCCACCGCCGTTCCGGTGAGCAGAACGCCGATCCCGCCGGTGATGCAGGTCAGCATGGCGAACCACCAAGCCCAGCGATGGATCGACTCCATGTTGGCGTTGAAGCCCATGGTCCAGCGCCAGAAGCAGGCTGCACGCTCCGAGGCCGTTCCGCGGCTGGTGATCTGCTCCACCTCGCGCTCACCGCCGAATTGAGCCGTGGCAAGAATGGTGGCGCCATGCATCGCGAAGAGCAGAGCCGAGCCGTACAGGAAGGCGATCGAGAGACCGTGGAAGGGGTTCCAATAGAGATTGCCCCATTCGATAGAGAAGTAGTTGGTCCAGTCGAGATGGGGAAAGATGCCGAAGGGCACGGCGTGGTGCCAACTGCCCATCATGACTGGGCGGATGAAACCGAGCACCAGATAGAGCCAGATGGCCGCCAAGAAGGCCCAGGACACGTGCAGCCCCAGCCCGAGCGCCTTCGCGCGCCGATACATCCGCACCCACCAGAGCAGGATCGACGCCGTGATGAAGAACCCGGCAATCAGCCACCAGCCCCCCTCGTTGAGGGGTGGAAACACCGCAAGGCCGTGCTTCTCCAGGGGCGGCTCGAGCGCGAGCCAGAAGAACTCGCGCACGAACAGCACCGGGTTCCAGTCCACCTGCGCGGCCATGTTCATGCCGATGATAATGAACCCGACGGCGAAACTGATGAGCGCCGCGAGGCCGTACCCGCCGAGGTAGATCGGACCGATCTGGGCGCTGCCGATCTTGCCGAGCCAATAGTTGAAGAGCGGCGTGCCTAACCGCTCTCTTTGATCGCGCCCAATGGGCACACCCATGTCTGGCGGTCCAACGACTTGCCACCGATTGAAGATCGTTTGATATCCAGCCATCGCTCTCGTTCCTGTTTACGCTTTCTCGTTTATGGACGGAACGGGTCGGTCATTGACCTGCCCATGTGATCCCCTCGCGGATGAACTCCCACCATGCGGGCCAGGATCCGGCGTAACCCAAGGGGTGCGCTCCACTGATCAGGATGCAGACGGCACTCCAGAAGGCGGCGTTCAGCGCCAAAAAGAGGCCGAGCCGGTGGATCCCCAAAGGCCCGATCGAATAGCCGATGGCATCGCGGAAGTAGGTGTCCTCATGGGATGAGGTCTTCACCGGCCCGCGACTGGGGTTGGCGGCGGACAGCACGACACCGCCGTGCAGCGCGAGTGCGAAGTTGGTGGTGAAGAAGAAGGCGATGGCGAGCATGTGCATCGGGTTGTAGTGGAAGTTGCCATACTGATAGCCCGTGGCCCACACCCAGTTGAGATGGCTCCAGATGCCGTAGGGGAACCCGTGCCCCCAAGCGCCTAGCAAGATCGGCCGAAAGACGTTGAGCGACGCGAAAGCCAAAATGGCGACACCGAAGGCGATCGGAATGTGATAACCCATGCCGAGCTTACGGCAGATCTCAACCTCTCTCAGCGCCCAGGAGATGAATGCGCCTAGCGCGCAGAAGGTGATGATCTGCCACAACCCTCCCTCCCGAAGGGGGGCCGCGCCAAGCTTGTACTCGACGCCTGGTGGATTGATGCTGATCAGCCAGAGGTTCCAGGTCGGCCCAAGGGCCGCTCCGTAGACGATCAGCGCGGTCCCCAAGGCCGCGAAGAAGATCGTTGCGACCCCGAAAAAGCCCACGTAGAAGGGACCTACCCAGAAATCAAATAGGTCCCCCCCGATCAGGGTGCCGCCGCGAACGCGGTACTTCCGCTCAAAGCTCAGCATGGACATGGTCTACCCCTTGGTTTCACTGAGTTACCCCTTGGTTTCTCCCGACGCCCAGGTGTTCCGTCCGTGCACGGGCAGCCCGAGCCCCGTGAAGAGAACGGCGGCCGCTCCAGCAGATATCGAAACACGCAATTATTTTTCGCTCTCATTCTCATTTGCATTTAGGTCGTGTGTCATTCTAGCTTGACAGCGGTCCTTGTCAAGGACGTTAGACGCCCGGGGTTAGCGGATGAGAGACAGAAGGAAATCCAATCGCCGCGCAAGGAATCAGGGACACTCCGAGAACAAGCTGGTCTACACCGAATTCTCGAATCAGAAACCGTCGAACCATTTCGTCACGGTTTTCTGGTCACTAATCTCGAGCTTCTTGACTTCGGCGATGAAGCTCTGCTTCACGGCACCGAGCATCTGAGGTCCACAATACGGATCGATCCAACCGCAGGCCCTTGAATTCGGGAAGCGAAGCTTCGCCAGGCCCGGATCGGGAAGTAGAGAAGGGGCAGTTCCTTACGAACTCTGCGGCGCAGAGCGCAGAACTGCCTGCGACACCCTAGAGCGGCGTCGCGACAGGGTTTCCAAACAGCGTCTTAGGCGATTGCCGGAAATGTTTATACCAGATGACGCCGGATTGAGGCTCGCCTTCAAGGAGCGCCACCAGGAGCATCGCCGGGCGATGTGACTGGTG
>JANQGF010000019.1 GCA_028277465.1 Chromatiaceae bacterium | reverse complement strand
GAAATTCTCATGCCAGCTGGCGACGAATTGGCGTCTGCCTTCAAGGAGCGCCGGCAGGCGCATCGCCGCGCGATGTGACGGCTGGCGCGACGCAGAAGGAGGGCTCGAGACAAGCCAGGTGGGATGAGCATCGACAGAAATCGCCCTGGTTCGAGCAGCTCCCACCGCTTGACCCGAGGGCCGAGCGCGCCCTTCGCCGCGGCGCGGCTCACCCTGCTCCTGCCTTGAGCTCCGGCGGCTCGGACGGCCGCTGGCATCGGACTTGCTGCGATCGGGCATCGTCGCTTTCGGCCTGTCGGGGCACTTCACTCATGGGCGAGTATCTCATGCTGATTCTCGGGACAGCACTGGTCAACAACGTGGTCTTGGTCAAGTTCCTCGGGCTCTGCCCCTTCATGGGGGTATCGGGCAAGCTGGACGCGGCACTCGGCATGGGGCTTGCCACCACGTTCGTGCTGACCCTGGCCGCCGTGGCGGGCTGGATCCTGGAGCATTTCGTCCTGGGTCCACTGGATCTCGGCTTTCTGCGCATCCTGACCTTCATCCTGGTCATCGCCGCGGTGGTGCAATTCACCGAGATGGCGGTGCGCAAGATCTCGCCGGCGCTCTATCAGGTGCTGGGGATCTATCTTCCGCTGATCACCACCAACTGCGCCGTGCTCGGTGTGGCGCTCCTGAACGTGCAGGAGGGGCAGGGGTTCCTCGCCAGCGTCCTCTTCGGCATGGGGTCGGCGCTTGGCTTCACGCTGGTGATGGTCTTGTTCGCCGGGATGCGCGAGCGACTGGCGCTGGCGCAGGTGCCGGCCGCCTTCGCCGGGACGCCCATCGCCTTCATCGCGGCCGGGCTGCTGTCGCTGGCCTTCATGGGCTTCACGGGCCTGACCTGAACCGCGTTCACCCTAGGGCACGCATCGCGTACCCGCCACGCCCACACCGACTGACCAATCATCGGCCTGGAGAGCCACTCGAACATGATCGCTGCCATCACCAGTCTCACCGCTCTGGGTCTGATCCTGGGCTGGCTGCTCGGGATCGCCGCGCGTTATCTCAAGGTCGAGGACAATCCGCTGACCGAGCAGGTAGCGGCCCTCCTGCCTGGGTCGCAATGCGGCCAATGCGGCTATCCGGGATGCACCCCGGCCGCGGAGGCGATCGCCTCGGGCACGGCACCCGTGACCCTCTGCCCACCGGGCGGGCGGGCGCTCGCCGAGGAGCTGGCGGGCCTACTCGGCGTCACGGCCGACCTGAGCGAGGTCGAGGACCGGCCGACCAGGATCGCGCACATCCACGAGAACCTCTGCGTGGGTTGCACCAAGTGCTTCAAGCGCTGTCCGACCGACGCCATCATGGGTGCCAACAATATGATCCACAGTGTCTTCGCCGACGCCTGCATCGGCTGCGAGCTCTGCTTCGCGGTCTGTCCCACCGAGGGTATCGAGATGCGCCCGCTGGCCCCGACCCTGCAGACCTGGTACTGGCCGAAGCCGGCGCTGGGCGGCGCGGCGTGATCGCCATGCGGGATCGAATCCACCAGAAGGCGGAGAGTGACGCAAGGGTTGCCGTCGCTCAGACCTCGACGCCGAGCTTGTCACCCAGGTCTCTGGGGTCCCTTCGGGACACCCAGCAGACACCCGCGAGGCTTGTCCAGCCATGAAGCTCTTCAAGATCCGAGGCGGGGTCCACCCGGAAGGCCGCAAAGAACTGGCGGCCAAGCAGTCCATCGAGACGCCTCCACTACCGCACCTCCTGCATATCCCGCTGCAACAGCATATCGGTGCCACGGCCAGCCCTGCCGTTCGGCGCGGACAGCGGGTGGCCAAGGGTGACCTCCTCGCGGCGGGTCAGGGCACGATCTCCGCGCCCGTCCATGCACCCACCTCCGGTCGCATCATGGGGGTCGGCAGCTACCCGGCGCATCATGCCTCGGGTCTCTCGGTGCCGACCATCACGCTCCAGCCCGATGGCGAGGATCGCTGGTCGGACCGCATCCAGGGGGTGGAGGACCCCTTCTCGCTGGATGCCGAAGCGATCGCGGCACGGGTCGACGCGGCCGGGATCGTCGGTCTGGGTGGCGCCACCTTCCCCTCTGCGGTCAAGCTCAATCTGCGTCGGAAGTTCCGGCTGCAGACGCTGGTCATCAACGGCTCCGAGTGCGAGCCCTATCTCACCTGCGACGACCGTCTGATGTGCGAGCAGCCAGATGCCATCCTGGACGGCGTTCGTATCATGGCCCATGCGCTCGGAGTCACCCAGTTGATCGTCGGCATCGAGGACAACAAGCCCGAGGCCATCGCCGCCATGACCGTCGCGGCCGCCGGCTCCGACCCCGCCATCCGTATCGCGCCGCTCCCGAGTCGCTATCCGATGGGCTCGGAGAAACACTTGGTGCAGACCCTGACCGGGCGCGAGACCCCGGCCCGCGGGCTGACCGCAGACATCGGGATCGTCGTCCACAACCCAGCCACGGCCTTCGCCGTCCACCAAGCGCTGCGTTACGGTTACCCCCTGGTCTCGCGCGTCGTGACCGTCAGCGGTGGTGCCATCGCTCGCCCCGGCAACCTGCGGGTCTTGCTGGGGACCCGGGTCCAGGACCTGCTGGACCATTGCGGCGGCCTGACCGAGGAGCCGGTCCGGCTCATCAGCGGCGGTCCCATGATGGGACAACCCCTCCCGAGCACCCGCGTCCCCATGGTCAAGGGGAGCAATGGCCTGCTCGCCCTCAGTGCGAGCGAGACCCGTCGGCGCGCACCCATGCCCTGCATCCGCTGCGCGAGCTGTGTCCAGGCCTGTCCCTGCGGCTTGGTCCCACTGGAGATGGCCGCCCAGATCCGGGTCGGCAACCTGGAGACGGCAGTCGGACTGGGGTTGATGGACTGCATCGGTTGCGGGTCCTGCGCCTACGTCTGTCCGGGCCACATCCCACTGGTCCAGTTCTTCAACTACGCCAAGGGCGAGATGGCCACCCGAGGTCGCGCCAAACAGAAGCAGACCGAGACCAAGCGGCTTGCCGAGCAGCGCACCGCCCGCCTGGAGGCATTGAAACGCGCGAAACGCGAGGCGATGGCGAGACGCAAGCGCGAGGCGGCGGCCAAGCAGAAGGCCGAAGCCGCTGCCCTGGCGGCCAAGCCGGCTCGAGAGGCCGAACAGACCCTGACGGAGACATGAGATGAGGATCGAGTCCCCGGCCGCCCAGGCCGGGCCGTTCGCCCACCAGCCGGTCAGTATCCCGCGGACCATGGGGCTGGTGATGCTCGCCCTGCTGCCGGCCACGCTGTTCGGGCTTTGGCAGTTCGGTTGGCCCGCGGTCTATCTCTTCCTGGTCACCGTCACCGCCGCCCTGCTCGCCGAGGCGCTCTGTCTGCGGATCGCCGGCAAGCCGGTGCGGCCCTTCCTGATGGACGGCTCGGCGCTGCTCACCGGCTGGCTGCTCGCCCTGACCCTGCCGCCCTGGGCGCCCTGGTGGATCGGGCTGGTCGGCAGCCTGATCGCGATCGTGATCGCGAAACAGGTCTTCGGCGGGATCGGGCAGAACCTCTTCAATCCGGCCATGGTGGCCCGGGTCGCACTGCTCATCGCCTTTCCACTGGAGATGACCAGCTTCGTGACCCCCGCGCCCCTCTTCGCCGGTCATGCGCCCGACCCCCTGGAGGCCCTGGCCATCACCTTCGGCGGACAAGGGATCGACGCCTTCAGCGGTGCCACACTGCTGGGCCAAGTGCGCACCGAGCTGGGGCAGGGTCATGACCTGACGGCCATCCTGCCCGGTCTGTTCGCGCCCCTTTCGGGTGCCCTGGGGACGGTGACCGGGAGTCTGGGGGAGACCTCGGCCCTCTTGATTCTGCTCGGCGGGCTCTTCCTGCTGGCCAAACGCGTCATCACCTGGCAGGTCCCGGTCGCGATGCTCGGTACGATCGCCCTCCTGGCCGCCGGAATGCACCTCTATGACCCAGCAGCTTACGCGGGTCCGATCTACCACTTGGTCTCGGGTGCCACGCTGCTCGGTGCCTTCTTCATCGCCACCGATCTGGTCACTTCGCCCGTGTCGGCCCGCGGTCGGCTGATCTTCGGTGCCGGTTGCGGGCTCTTGGTCTATGTCATCCGGACCTGGACCGCCTACCCGGAGGGCGTCGCCTTCGCGGTCCTGCTCATGAATGCCAGCACCCCGCTGATCGACCACTATGTGAAGCCGCGGATCTATGGCCGGGATCGCAAGGGCCGACCCATCGAGTCCGGGGACGACGCACAGGTGCGGCCATGAGCGACGCACTCGGGCCCCTCCGGCGCACGGGCGTGGCCTATCAGGCCGGGCTGCTCGGGGGCTTCACCTTGATCGCGGCCGCCCTGCTGGTGATGGGTGACATGGCCACGCGCGAGACGATCGCGCTGCGCAAGGCCGAGGACCTCGCCGCCTCGCTGAGCCAGGTCCTCCCGCCGGCGATCCACGACAATGACCTGCTCGAACAGCCGCTCATCCTGCAGGACCCGGAGGCCGCACCGGTCGTGGTCTACCGTGCGCTCCGGGGGCTCCAGGTCACCGGGGTCGCCTACCGGATCGACGCCGCGGGCTATGCCGGTGAGATCGAGCTCATCCTGGGGCTCGACGCGGAGGGCGGAGTGCTCGGGGTGCGGGTGCTCTCGCATACCGAGACACCGGGTCTCGGCGACAAGATCGAGCTCGCCAAGGACGACTGGATCCTCGGCTTCGATGGACGCTCGCTCGATGATCCGCCGGCGGAAGGCTGGGCGGTCAAGAAGGACGGCGGCACCTTCGACCAATTCAGCGGGGCCACCATCACCCCGCGCGCCGTCATCGGTGCCATCCGTCGCGGTCTCGCCTTCTTCGCCCGCCATCGCGACACCCTGACGGTGCCGGCCGAACGCACCACCGCCGATCTCGTCAGAAGGTCCGCGGGTGACGCACGCGGACAGGATGGAGCAGAGAGATGAGCACCGAGAGCGCTAACAGACCGAGAACCGACTGGGCCAGGATCGCCGGCGACGGCTTCTGGAACAACAATGTCGTCTTCGCCCAATCGCTCGCCTTATGCCCGCTGCTCGCGGTCACGGGCACGGCGACCAATGGGCTCGGGATGGGGCTCGCCTCCACCGCCGTGCTCGCGGTCTCGGGGCTGCTGATCGCCTTGGTGCGCGGCCTGGTGACCCCCGAGGTGCGCATCCCCGTCTTCATCCTGGTCATCGCCGTCCTGGTCACCCTCGTGGACCTGGGGATGAACGCCTGGCTGCACGACCTGCACAAGGTGCTCGGCCTCTTCATTCCGCTGATCGTCACCAACTGCGCCATCCTCGGGCGCGCCGAGTCCTTCGCTTCACGCAACCCGGTGCTGCCGTCGCTGTTCGACGGTCTCATGATGGGATTGGGCTTCACCTTCGTATTGGTCGTGCTCGGCGCGGTGCGCGAGATCATCGGCAGCGGCACCCTCTTCGCCAACGCCTCGCTCCTGCTGGGCGAGGGGCTGTCGTTTCTGGAGCTCACCCTGATCCCGGACTATCGCGGGTTCCTGCTCGCGATCCTGCCCCCCGGCGGCTTTCTGGCACTGGGCTTCATGCTCGCCGCGAAACGCCTGCTGGACAGACGCATCGCCAATGCGAGGCGATCTCGGCCGGCCACCGCGGCGGGCGCGGGGGCCTGAGGCCAAGGATCGGGCCGGGGAACGCGGGTCGGATAGAGGATGGAGACCAGACCAGCCGCTGTCTTCCAACCGGTCCAGCCAGTATCAGCACCGTCACACGGGAGTCGATCCAAATGCTAGTCGGCGTCGCCTATGCGGACAAGTTCAAACAGACCTGGCTCAAGCTGGACGTGCCGGAAGGGAGTTGCGTACGCGATGCGATCGAGCGCTCCGGGCTGCTCGAACAGTTTCCGGAGATCGACCTGGCGGTCAACAAGGTCGGCATCTTCGGGCGGATCACCAAGCTCGACGCGCCCCTGACCGATGGCAGTCGCGTCGAGATCTATCGATCCATCACCGCTGACCCGGAGATGGTGGAGCGTCATGATCGGGAACAAGACGCCTGAGGTGACCGACGCGCGTTGCGCGCGGTCGATTTGTTTGCAGCCGAACGGTACGCGGTGCGTACCCTGCCAGGCTGGCGGGCCGCTGGCCCTGTTGAGCGCCCGATCCTGCTCGGCTATGCTTATTACTATGCTTATCCGGGCTTTTTCCATCCTTACCCTCTTTTCTTCGGCCGCGCTCTCGGCGGAGATCTACCGCTGGGTCGATCCGCAGGGCGGCGTCCACTTTTCCGATCGTTGGCCGCCGACCTCCGAGGCCCTCAGGATCGAGGGGACAGTGACTCGATCAGAGACTGCTGGAGCAGCCGAAGAGCCGCAATCGCCGGATGGCCCACGTCTCGGGCCCTACTCGGCCTTCGAGATCCTGTCGCCCGCTGCAAACGAGACCTTGACCCAGGCGACGGACAACCTCTCCGTGAGTCTGCTTCTCGATCCGCCGCTGGTCGAGGGGCACCGGCTCCAGATGGATCTCGACGATGTCGCGGTGCCCCTGGACAAGGCCGCCACTCAGTTCAGATTGACCGGCATCGCCTTCGGCAGCCATCGTCTGCGGGCTGAGATCCTCGACGCCGATGGCCTCCTCCTCGCTCGAACGGCGACGCAGGTCTTCCATCTTCGCCCCGAACCCGAGCAGCCGGGAGTCTTGCGCTGAGTCTCGGCGTCGCGGAGTCACCCGATTCCGTGGCCGACTGAACCCTTTGTCCGTATCCCTCCTCGAGCCGGTTGCGATCGACCTGCTCGGAGGCCTTTCCGAGATCGATGGAATGATTTCTGCTGTGAACTTGGCCGACCTCGGTCCTCTTGCCCACACACCGAGCAGGGGTGCATACCTGGAGACGAGCGCATCGGCCCGATCCAGGATCCAGGTTCCCTTCGATGGCTTCGTCCTGGAGCGAAGGCAGGAGTCAAACATCCATTCGGATTTACAGCGCCATGACGATTGAGCCAACAGGCAAGACGGCCCCCGAGCGGATGATCCTCGATCATCTCAATACCGCCGTGATGTTGTTCGACAAGGATCTGCGCCTGAGGTACATCAATCCCGCGGCCGAGATGCTGTTGGAAGTCAGTTCACGGCACTTGATCGGCCAGCAGGCGGCCGCGCTTCTCCACTGTCCGGATACCAATGTGGAGAGGCGCCTGGTTGCGGCCCTCTCCTCGAGACAACCCTTCACCGAGCGCGAGATCAATGTCACGGTTGCCGACGGCCGCACCAAAACAGTGAACTGTACCCTGCTTCCCTTGCACCATCTTGATGCAGACGAAGGCGTCTTGGTGGAGCTTCAGCAGGTCGATCGCCAGTTGCGCATCACGCGGGAGGAGCAGCTTCTGTCGCAGCATCAGGCGACCCAGGCGCTGATCCGGGGCCTGGCGCATGAGATCAAGAACCCGCTCGGTGGTCTGCGGGGTGCGGCGCAACTGCTGGAGCGCGAGCTTCCCGATCCTGGGTTGCGCGAGTACACCCGCATCATCATCGATGAGGCCGATCGTCTACAGTCGTTGATGAACCGCATGATCGGGCCCAATCGGATGCCGCGTCGTGCTCTGGTCAACATCCATGACGTGCTCGAGCATGTCCGGGGATTGATCCTGGCGGAATCACCCCGAGGCCCCACTGTCCGGCGGGACTATGATCCCAGCATTCCGGATTTCATGGCCGACCACGACCGCTTGATCCAGGCCTTCCTCAATCTGGCGCGGAATGCCGCTGCGGCGGCGGGCGTGGATGGACAGGTGGAGCTGCGGACGCGGGTCCTGCGCCAATTCACCATTGGCAACCGCTGCCACAGATTGGTCGCGCTGACCCAGATCTGGGATGACGGCCCCGGGATACCAGAGTCGATCCGAGACAACATCTTCTTCCCCATGGTGTCCGGTCACCCTGGCGGCAACGGGTTGGGTCTGCCCATCGCCCAGGAGCTCATCAACCAGCACGGCGGATTGATCGAATGCGAAAGCCGTCCGGGAGATACGACCTTCTTCGTCTATCTCCCGCTGGAGTCCGAGCATGACTAGAGAGCCCAATGTCTGGGTCATCGATGACGACCGATCGATTCGCTGGGTACTGGATCGCGCCCTGCGCAAGGCGGAGATGAATGTGACCTGTTTCTCGAACGGCGTCGGTATCATGGATGCGCTGCAACGCGAGCAGCCCGACGTCATCCTCACCGACATCCGGATGCCGGGTGTCGACGGCTTGGACCTGCTGCGGCAGGTCTCGGCGCGCTATCCTGGATTGCCCGTCATCATCATGACGGCCCATTCCGATCTGGACAGCGCCGTCTCCGCCTTCAATGGCGGGGCGTTCGAATACTTGCCGAAACCCTTCGATCTTGACGACGCCGTCTCGCAGGTCAATCGCGCCTGCCGCCGCGGGCGTGAGGAACGCTTCGAGGATGCGCCGACCGCCAGAGGTCCCGAGCTGATCGGTGAGGCACCGGCGATGCAGGAGGTCTTTCGCGCCATTGGACGACTCGCCCGCTCCAACATCACCGTGTTGATCACGGGTGAGTCGGGGACCGGCAAGGAACTGGTCGCGCAAGCCCTGCATCGGCACAGCCCGCGCAGCGAGCGGCCCTTCATCGCGCTCAATATGGCGGCCATTCCGCGCGACCTGTTGGAGTCCGAGCTCTTCGGTCACGAGCGCGGCTCCTTTACCGGCGCCCAGGCGCGTCGCGAGGGGCGTTTCGAGCAGGCCAACGGGGGAACACTCTTTCTCGACGAGATCGGCGATATGCCGGCCGAGCTCCAGACCCGTTTGCTCAGGGTACTGGCCGACGGCGAGTTCTACCGGATCGGTGGCGTCGCCCCCATCCGCGTGGACGTGCGGATCATTGCGGCGACCCACCAGAATCTCCAGGATCTGGTTCGAGAGGGTCGATTTCGCGAGGACCTGTTTCATCGGATCAATGTGATTCGCATCCATCTTCCAGCACTGCGCGACCGGCGCGAGGACATCCCGCTCCTCATGCGCCATTTCCTGGCCGAGGCGGCATCGGAGCTGCGCTGCGAGCCGAAGGCGTTGCTGCAGAGTGCGATCGATCGACTTCAGCGGCTCGATTGGCCGGGCAATGTCCGCCAACTGGAGAATACGGCGCGCTGGCTCACCGTGATGGCCTCCAGCAAGCGGATTCACGCCGAAGACCTGCCACCCGAATTGAATGCCTCCCTCGGGAAGCCGATACAGGACGAGCCCTGGGAGATTGTGTTGCGCCGTTGGGCCAGGAACAGTCTGCAGCAAGGTGGGGGTGCCCTCCTGGACAAGGCGCTGCCCGCCTTCGAGCGAGTCCTGATTCAGACGACGTTGGAGCATACCGGGGGGCGACGTCAGGAGGCGGCCCGGCTCCTCGGCTGGGGGCGCAATACGTTGACACGTAAGATCAAAGAGTTGGACTTGGATGCGGACCGCGACTCCGAGCCAGCGCCAGGCATCGATCATTGAGACGAGCAGCAGACCCAACAAACGTCGGGCCACCATATCTGCGTCGCACTGCGCCCGCGACATGTCTTCAGGCGATTGACGGAAATCGCCTTATTCCGGAGGTCTTCTTGGACAGCATCAGTATCGATCTCATCGGCTCCGAAATCGATTCGGTCGTCATCGATCAACCAGGTCGTCTCTGTATCGGCTTCTCCCGCGCGTACCTGATCAAGACCCTGACCGGGTCGGACGAGCGGACCCGCTGGTGGCAGGCCGGACGGCTGTGCATCGAAGACGCGGAGCTCGACTCGACCCTTCCGACCGGTCCCTTGATCTGTGCAGGTGGCGACATCGATGACAACATCTACACCTACCGCGACATGATTCCGATCCCGCTCGACAGCCGGGGCCGCAGCCGCTGTGAGCTCCGTTTCGAGGGAGAAGCGGCCCCCTTGATCGTCACCGGCAAGGCGCTGCGTCTCGAGATGCAAGGGACCCCGGCCTATATCGAGCACCTGCGTCCATCTGTCTCGTCCAGGCCTTGAACATCCGGCTCAAACGAAAGACCCGCGCCACGATGCGCGGGTCTGTCCTCATGGGCGACCGAGGTCGCCCCTTCTTGCCCAATGCCGGGGATTCAGGCGATTGCCGGAAATGTCTATACCAGATGGCGCCGGATTGAGGCTCGCCTTCAAGGAGCGCCACCAGGAGCATCGCCGGGCGATGTGACTGGTGGCGCGACACCGAAGGCGGGCGTCAAGACGAGTCAGATGGTATGAACATTGACAGAAATCGCCCAAACTCGGCGGTTGAGTCGGCATCGCGCATCATGCGGCAGCATCACGTGGGAGCGGCGCCCTGCCGCGATCGCGCGCTCTTCGCGGCGGGGCGCCGCTCCCACCAACGAGGTGCTTGGACCAACCGATGATCGAGGCCGTCGGTGACCAGTGGGAGAGGATTGACTGGAGGGAAGCCGAATGCGTTCGAGTGGGGTGATGAGGCGATCCGTCCCCGCCCGGGAAAGGCTGACAAGTCAGCCTTTCCCGCGGTGACTGAGGTGCTCTGAGAAGGAGGGGTTGAGGGACTGCGCCCTCTTGACGCGACGCGATGAAGACGAGCTGGGGTCGGCTAAAGGGACCAATCGGCCCGTGAGCCAGCTGACAATCGCGATGACGACGGCAACCGGATGGGAAGCGTCTTGGAGAAGGAGATCAGCCGCGAGGAGAAGGGACGGTCACCCGCGGCTTCCTGGTACCCGTGCAGCTTGATGGAGGATCCCCCAAGGGAGTCGAGCCCCTGGGATCCACCGAGGCCTGGGTTGCGACAAGAGTGAGGCGATTGACGGAAACTCTCATGCCAAGTGGCGCCGGATTGGCGTCTGCCTTCAAGGAGCGCCGGCAGGCGCATCGCCGCGCGATGTGACGGCCGGCGCGATGCAGAAGGCGGGCGTCAAGACCAGCCAGGTGGTAGGAGAATTGACAGAAATCGCCTGACATGGCCCGACAAGGCGCGCGCCATCAGCCAGCGCAACCTGAAAGTCATTCTCCGCTCATCGCCTCGAGCGTCTCACGCGCCTCCTGGATACCCGGAAAAGGACGGTTTGCGTTCAGCGCATCTGCAAGCAGCGTCCGAGCCTCCTCATGGCGCCCCAATCGGTCATAGAGCATGCCCAGGTGATATTGCATCTCCGGCGGGAGCGGGTCGACCAGGCTGGCCGCCTTTTCCAAGGTCACCTGCGCCCGGTCGGTCGCGCCGTTGCGAAACTGCACCCAGCCCAGCGTGTCCAACAGGACCCACTGATCCGACCCTTCGAATCGTTGGGTCAATTCCCGCGCCCGAGCCAGGCTGGCCGGGTCGTCCGCCCGGTGATTGACGAGCAACATCGCTAGATTGTTCACCACTGCGTCGGCTTGCGGATTGGTCTCCAATACCTCTCCATAGGCCTCGATGGACGCGTCGTATCGACCCAGATCCTGCAAGGCCATCCCGAGCCTGAAGACCAGGAAGGCATTGCGGTCCGTCGCCTCGACACCGGAACGGAGGGTTTCGGCCGCGGCATCCAGGTCGCCGGAGCGCACCTGCAGCTCGGCCAACCGGGCGTAAGCGTTCGGCGAACTGGGATTCATGGCGATCACCTGCCGGAACTGCGCGAACGCCTCCGGAAAACGCCCTGTCGAGGCGTATACCTCCCCCAGCAGATTGAGCGCGGCAGCGTTGGCGGGCTGCGCAACCAGGAGTTGTTGGAGTCGAGTCTCTGCCTGGTCCGGCTGCTCGAGAGCCAGATGGCTCTTGGCGAGTGCCAGCAGGGGTTCGACGGCGTCCGGGCGCTTTTCGAGGGCCATCTCGAACGCTCGAACACTTTCCGCCAACTCTCCAGCCCGTTGGAGGATCAGACCCTCGAGGTAATAACCCAAGGGGTGATCGGGTTGCGACTCACGAATGCGAGCGGCGGTGCGCTCCATCGCCTGCCAGTCCTCTTGGCTGAGCTGAATCCGTGCCAAGGCACTCTGAACGAGCGAATTGTCAGGGACGCGGTCCAGAAAGCGCTCCAGGGTCGCCGACGCCCCTGCCATGTCACCCGTATCGACCCGCAGTTGCGCCAGCTCCAGATAGGCCAGCGGATCGTCCGGAGAGGTCTCGATCGCCTTCTCGAGCGCATCTTGGGCCAGCGCCGTCTCTTCTCTCATGACATGCGCCCTGGCCAACAACCTCAAGGCCCGGGTCGAGCCTGGGTCGTTGTGCAATGCGTCTCGCAGATCCGCAACCGCCCGGTCGGCATCCTTGCGTCCCAGGGCAATGGTGGCCCGCACCAGGAGGGAATCGACATCGCGAGGATCCTCCTTCAGGACCTCGGCGACGAGCGTCTCGGCCTCGTCCTGGCGGCCTCCGGCCAGCAACAGGGCCGCAAGCCTTCCCCTGGCACGCCGGCCCTGCGGCCCCAATTCATCCAACTCGATGATGGCACGATAAGCCGACCTGGCGGCCTCGTCTCGGTCCGCTGCTCGATACAGCTCTGCCAGGGCGAATCGAAGGGGAAAGACATCCGGCTCCGCCGCGACGAAATCCTCCAGGAGCTTCAGGCCGGGCTCCAGTCCCCGTTGTTGCACGCTCCATTCGACCAGCATCAGCTTCGTCTGATATTGCTCGGGGTCGGCCGTCAAGGCCCTCCGCAGTGCCTCCTCCGCCTCGTCCTTCCACCCCTCCTCGGTCAGGAAGCCGACCAGTCGAGCCAGGTGCAAGAGTTGCCCGGGCTCCATTGCAACCAGCTGCTCCAGCTGAACCCGAGCCGCAGCCGAGTCGCCGGCCTCCTGATGAAGGCCGGCAAGCACGAGCCTTAGTTGGGCGTCTCGCGGATGCGCCTGAATCGCCTCTTCCAAGAGACGCTTGGCCTCTTCCCGGTCATTCTGGGCACGGCGGATCTGGGCCAACAGGAGGAGGCCGTTGCGATGCCGTGGCTCTATGGCCAAAGCGGCCTCGACATCCAGCACTGCGGCCTTCAGTTCCCCGCGCCGCGCCCGCACGGCGCCACGCAGCGCCAGCGCGTCCGGATTCTCCGGGTCGACGGCCAGGACCGCCTCGATATCCGCCAGCGCATCCTCGAGCTGGCCGGAATCGAACAGTAGCTGTCCGCGCTTCACCCTCGCCTGAAGATTCTGCGGATCCAACTCCACGGCCTTGCCATAGGCACCGAAGGCGGCACCCCAATTCTGTTGCGTCGCCTCGATCTCGGCCAGCTCATACCAGGCCCGGGCATGCTTCGGGTCGATCTGCAGCACATTCTTGAACTCGAGCCGTGCCCTCGCGATGTCACCCTCTTCGAGCAGTTCCATGCCGCGATCGAAATAGGCCTGCTTACGGCCCTCCGCGCCACAGGCGGACAGCAACGCAAACAGCAAACCCAAGAGAAAGATCTTGATGAACCGTTTCATATGAGGAGTTCCGCTCCTATCGTTGTGGACCCTAGCTCAAGCGTCTGTTCTTCGGCGCACCATCATGCCGACGATGTTGGCACAAGACAATGTGCTCCGAGATTGGGACAAGGCCGAACAACCGACACCGCGACACCCCACACCCCCAGACCCACCCGAGGACTCTCCGCTGATAGGCGCTGATACAGCCATAAACTCCTGATTGTTCGTTCTTGCAACCTGGATTCTGGGGAAAACCTCTACGCCGTCCTCTCACCACACCTCGTTCACGCCAGGCGATTGTCTCACGCTTGTTACAATTCCAGCGACAACTCACCCGGACTGTACCAACCGCTCTCGGTCGTCATGGCATCTGTCCCAAGAACACCGCTAAGCTCCTCATTCATATGATTCTTAGTCGTTCGCAAGAACTCACGAAACTCCGCATCGTCTCGTCTTAGAGATGTGACATAGGGCAAACTACGTCCCCGAGGGAATTCCATACGAAATTGTTTTAAATAGAAAAATTAGCTATGGCCGACTATTTGCTTGCGCACCTGTCGAGAGCTGCGAAGGACGCGGTGGTCTTCTTAGGTTTGGATCGCGACTCCCGCATGCGCGCGGAAGTTGGGTTCTGATTTTCAATCGGCGTTACACAGGTGAAGATAATGATCAGGAAACGATTCGCGCGCCTGTCAGCAGTTCGGTGGCTGACGGGAGCGACTGCTTTA
>JANQGF010000005.1 GCA_028277465.1 Chromatiaceae bacterium | reverse complement strand
CGCTTGAAATAGGGGCCGCTATTCCTGCGCCCACGCGCCTTGCATCTGGCCGCTTCTCGCCGCGCTGAGAACGCAAAATAAGGTGAAACGGGGTACTAGCGGTCACTGAGGGAACCAAATACCATGAAGCTTGGCGTCGTGATTTTGGCCGCCGGTCTCGGCAAGCGCATGCGTTCCAACCTCCCCAAGGTGCTGCATCCGCTGGCTGGACGGCCGCTGCTCGCACATGTGCTCGAGGCCGCACAACGAATCGGGGCCGAACGGCGTGTGGTCGTCTTCGGACATGGCGGCGAACGGGTCCGGGCCGCGCTCGCTGGCCAGGATTGCATCTGGGTCGAGCAGGCGGAGCAACGCGGGACCGGACATGCCGTCATCCAAGCGATGCCAGCGGTGGCGGATATGGACCGAGTCCTGGTGCTCTATGGGGATGTACCCCTGATCGCCCCGGAGACGCTGCGGCGTTTGATCGCGGCGAGTGCGGAGACCAGCCTGGGACTGCTGACGGCGGACGTGCCCGACCCCACGGGCTATGGCCGGATCCTGCGTGATCTCGATGGCCAGGTGGTGCGCATCGTCGAGGAGCGGGATGCGTCGCCGGACGAACGAATGATCCGTGAGATCAATACTGGCTTCTTGGTCGCGGATTGTGCACGGCTGGCCGACTGGCTTGGCCGAATCGACGACGACAACGCCCAGGGGGAGTACTATCTCACGGATGTCACCGGCTTGGCGGCCCAGGAAGGGGCCGTGATCGCGAGCACTCAGCCCGATGCGGTCGTCGAGGTCGCCGGCGTGAACGATCGGGTGCAACTCGCGGAGCTGGAGCGCGTCTTCCAACGCCGCGAGGCGGAGCGACTCATGCGCAGCGGCGTGACCCTGGCCGACCCGGCGCGTTTCGATCTGCGCGGGACGCTGCAGGCGGACATGGATGTCTATCTCGATATCAATGTGATCATCGAGGGTGAGGTGCGCCTGGGCGCCGGCGTTCGTGTCGGTGCGAACTGCATCTTGAGGGACTGTCGCATCGGTCCGGACACGGAGATCCTGGCCAACTCGGTCATCGAGGGTGCGGAGGTCGGCGGCAAGGCTCGGATCGGGCCTTTCTCTCGCCTGCGCCCCGAGGCACGGCTCGCCGACGACACACACGTCGGCAACTTCGTCGAGATCAAGAAGACGACGCTGGGGCAAGGGAGCAAGGCGAACCACCTGACCTATTTGGGGGACGCCGAGGTGGGCGCAGGTGTCAATATCGGTGCTGGCACCATCACCTGTAACTATGATGGCGCCAACAAACACCTGACACGAATTGGCGATGGTGTCTTTGTCGGGTCCAATACGGCGCTGGTCGCGCCCGTGACTGTGGGTATGCAGGCGACGATTGGCGCTGGCTCCGTCATCACCCGGAATACGCCGCCCGAGCAACTGACCCTGGCCCGCGGGCGTCAGATCACGATCGTCGGTTGGGAGCGTCCGCGCAAGAAGACCTGAGCTTGTCAGGCTCGTCGACCGACCATTGCCAACATCCGGGAGTCCCGTCCTATGTGCGGAATCGTCGGTGCCATCGCCCAACGTCCGGTTGCGGCCATCCTGTTGGAAGGTCTGCGGCGGCTCGAGTATCGCGGCTACGACTCGGCTGGAATCGCCGTCCTCGAGACCGCGGAGAGGCTCGGTCGAGCGCGTACGCTCGGCAAGGTGGCCCGGCTGCGCGAGGAGGTCGCGGCCCATCCGCTCCCCGGGACACTGGGCATCGCCCACACCCGCTGGGCCACCCATGGCGAGCCCGCGGCCCATAACGCGCACCCGCATGTCTGCCGCGATCGCTGCGCCTTGGTCCATAACGGCATCATCGAGAATCATGAGGAGCTGCGTCGGGAGCAGGCTGCCGCCGGGCACAGCTTCACCTCCGAGACGGATACCGAGGTGGTCGTCCATGCCATCTATGATGAGCTTGCGGCCGGTCGAACACTGATCGATGCCGTCCGTCAGGCCACCTCACGTGTGCGGGGTGCCTATGCACTCGGTGTCCTCGACGCGCTGGATCCGGAACATCTGGTCGTGGCCCGTCAGGGGAGTCCATTGGTCGTCGGGGTCGGGTTCGGGGAGCACTTCATTGCCTCGGACGTCTTCGCCCTCCTGCCCGTCACCCATCGCTTCATCTTCCTCGAAGAAGGCGATATCGCCGAGCTGAGCCGCGAGCGGGTCCGTATCTGGGATCGCGATGGTTGCGAGGTCGAGCGTCCGGTCAAGACCTCCTCGCTGGCGGTCGACGCCACCGAGCGTGGCGAATACCGTCACTTCATGCTGAAGGAGATCTTCGAGCAGCCCAGTGCGATCGCCGACACCCTGCGAGGTCGGTTGGCCGCGAATCGGGTCTTGGCCGAGCCCTTCGGGGGGCAGTCCGAGGCCCTCTTCAGCCGCATCCGGGCGATCACCATCGTGGCCTGTGGCACCAGCTATCATGCCGCCCTCGTGGCCCGTTACTGGTTGGAATCCATCGCGGGTCTGCCGTGCCAGGTCGAGGTCGCGAGCGAGTACCGTTACCGCACCCATGTGGTCCCCCGACATGCCCTCTTCGTGACCATTTCCCAGTCCGGCGAAACGGCCGATACCCTGGCGGCGCTGCGTCTGGCCAGGGCCTCCGGCTACGAAGCCAGCCTGGCGATCTGCAACGTGCCCGAGAGCTCGCTGGTCCGCGAGTCCGATCTCGTCCTCTTGACCCACGCGGGTCCGGAGATCGGGGTCGCCTCGACCAAGGCCTTCACGACGCAGCTCGTGGCCTTGCTCCTGCTGACCATCGGGCTGGGTCGTTTCAACCGGCTCGACGAGGCCGGAGAATCCCATTTGGTGTCTCTCTTGCGCGCGCTGCCGGCCAAGATCGAGGAGGTCCTGGCGCTGGACGACCGTATCGCGGCGCTGGCCGAGGACTTCGTCGACAAGCAGCACACCCTCTTCCTCGGCCGCGGCGAGCAATATCCCATCGCCATGGAGGGTGCGCTCAAGCTCAAAGAGATCTCCTATATCCACGCCGAGGCCTACCCGGCGGGCGAACTCAAACATGGGCCGCTGGCGCTGATCGACGAACAGATGCCGGTGGTCGCGGTCGCGCCCAACAACGCGCTGCTGGAGAAGCTCAAGTCCAACCTGGAGGAGGTCCGGGCCCGTGGCGGTCAGCTCTATGTCTTCGCCGATTTTCAGGTGTCCATGGACGAGTCTGATGGCCTCACCGTGATCCGCCTGCCCGAGACCCATGACCTGCTCGACCCGCTCGTCTTCACGGTACCGCTACAGCTGCTGGCCTATCATGTCGCCGTGCTCAAGGGCACTGATGTGGACCAGCCGCGCAATCTCGCCAAGTCGGTCACCGTCGAATAGAGTCCGGATCGAAGGATTGAGATCGAGTTGGCAGACCGGGGTCCCTTGGGTTTCTATACTGATCAGCGGGGAGTCTGCCGGTTATCGCGATCCGTCGATGGGGGCCGGCGGGACCTAGGGTCTGTCGCCGTCCGTTCTTCCGGCTGGGGATGCTCTTGGGCGGACTTTCAATAAACGGTTGATATGGCAGGATTTCGATCCATGGCCGAGAATCAGACCTCCAATGTTGTACCCATTGGGGGCCGTGACAACCCCATGACCACACCGGTGTCCGATGAGGCTGCTTCGCTCTTGTCGACCTGTCGGGACCGCCTAGTGCAAGGGGTGACGACCGTCTTTGCCCAGCATGTCGGACCGGCCAGTGACGAGCTGCTGGGGTTGGCCGATCGGGCGACCAACCTGGAGCAGCAACAGGTTTGCTTCACGGCGAACGGTGTTCTGGTCAACCGTACCCAGGAGCTGTTGCAAGAGTTCCGTGTCGCCTATGTCGCGCGCTTCGATGCGAGCCTCACGGACCTCACCAGGGTGCGTCCTGGGCCCGATCTGCAGGGATCCGACGAGCTGAGCCTGATCGACACCGACGAGTTCGAGCAGGATCTGGCGATCGGGAAGCTCGCGGCGCGCGCCACCTTCAACTGCTTGCAGCAACTGGTTGCGCTGGAGCGTCGTCTCGGCGCGCTCTTGCGCCTGCAGCGTGTCAGTCAGGACGACAATCCCTTGTATCCAGGCGCCCTGTTCGACGCCATGCTCCAGGCGCTGAGCGACCTGGGTGTCGGCCAGCAGCCCGCACTCATCCTGGTGCAGGCGTTCGAGCGCCATACCGCCGCCGAGCTGCCGGGGCTCTACGCGGACCTCAATCGCTTCCTGGCGCAATCCGGCGTCCTGCCGACGATTCCTCTGGGCAGTCCGCAACAGACGCAGGGCCCAGCTCCTGCCGATGATTCCGGTACGGGCCGCGCGGCGCTCGAGGGTGCGAGACCCACGGGCTCAGACCAGTGGTCGGCACCGCCGGACGGGGCCGATCCGAACCTCTATGGGACGGGTCGGGCAGGCGGACCCTCGGGCGGCGCCCCGGATGTCTTCAGCCAGTTGCTCCAGGCGATCCAGACGGCCAACGCCATCCAGCAGGCATCAGGGGGCGCTTGGCGGGCCGGGGCGCCGGCGATGCCGGCGGCTGACTCGGCCCCTCAGCCCGCGACGGTCAGCCTCAAGCAACTGGTGGATGCGCTGGGTGATCTCCAGCATGGACGCGCGGATCCCGGGAGGATGCCCGGGTTGGGGTCGACTCGGATCGACCCTGGACAAGACAATGTCCTGCAACAGATCCGCTCGACTCCCCTGGCCAGCTGGTCGCACCCAATGGATGCCCTGACCATCGATATCGTATCGATGCTCTTCGACGCCATCTTC
Source organism: Chromatiaceae bacterium (assembly GCA_028277465.1). GTDB lineage: Bacteria > Pseudomonadota > Gammaproteobacteria > Chromatiales > Chromatiaceae > JANQGF01. The sequence continues at coordinate 5,977 of JANQGF010000005.1, read as the reverse complement.
AACGACCCCGAGCTGCCCGCTACGCTACGTGCCGAGATCGCGAAGCTGCAGATCCCGGTGCTCAAGGTCGCCCTCTTGGACAAGGCCTTTTTTTCGGATCGTCGACATCCGGCACGTCGGTTGATCGATTCCATCGCGAACTCCGGCATCGGTCGCAGCGAACGCGATGAGCTTGCATTGGTCGAGAAGGTCCGCGCGATCGTGGAGGCCGTGGTCCGCGGTTTCGAGTCGGATATGCAGGTCTTCTCGCTCCAGGCCGATCAGCTCGAGGGGTTGCTCCAGGAGGAGGATGAACGTGCTCAGGGTCGGGCCACCCGGATGGTCGATGAGTTGGAGCTCAATGAGCGCAAGGAGGTCGCCGCGGGCCGGGTCAAGGGCGAGATCGAGCGTCGGATCAACCGTCGCCAGATTCCGAGCCTGGTCGCCGATTTCTTGTCCCGCAATTGGCAACTGGTGCTGGTGGATGTCTTCGTACGGACCGGCGACGCGAGCGACGAATGGGGCGAAGCGGTTCGCTTGATGGACGAGCTGCTCTGGAGCCTGGAGCCCAAGACCGGCATGTCGGAGCGGGATCGGCTCCTGGTCCTGCTGCCGGACATGCTCAAGCGGTTGCGCGGCGGTCTCGAGCGGGTCCAGTTGCACGAGGGCTGGGACGCCTTCTTCAGCGAGCTGATCCGGTTGCACATGGCTGCACTCCACAAGGGCGCCCCGGCCGGGACCGGGGCGGCGGGTCGCGATCTGCCGCCCCGATCCGAGTCGTCCGACGAGATCCCGGATGGGTCTGAGACGGGCTCGGAGCAGTCTTGGGATCCGCAAACCCAATCAGGACAGGGGGCGCAGAACCAGCAGCCCTCGGACGTGCAGCCGGATCGGCATCTACGTCTGGTCGAGGCGCTGGAGGTCGGGGCCTGGGTCGAGTTCCAGAGCTTTCGTGGCACCCGTAACACGCTGCGGCTGAGCTGGGTCAGCGAGTTCAAGCGCGTCTATCTCTTCACCAACCGGCAGGGAGAGAACGCCATGACCCTGGCTGCCTCCAGTCTTGTCGAGCACCTCCGAAAGGGTTCCGCTCGTCTTCTCAGTCAGGACCCCTTGACCGATCGGGCGGTCGCCCAGGTGCTCGAAAAGGTCAGGCCGGCGTCCGCTGGGCCAAGCCCCGAATCTCCGTCGCCAGGCTTCGCCTGGGAATGAATCCGAGTCTCTGTTCAAGTTTTTCCGAGGAGTACCAGGCATCCCCAGTGAGCTTGACGAGTCCGTCCAGGGCCAGAGGCATGCGGCGGTCGGTGAGTCGCTCCGCGATGGTCCCACCGACAGCGGCGGCACGCAGTGCCCACAGCGGGACGTTCCAGCCCGGGATGGGTCTTCCGAGTGCCCGCAGCATCTCTTCGTAGAGCCAACGCGTGGAATAGGTCCGACCATCGGTGACGAAATAGGTCTCGCCAGCACTGCCCGGCGCTCGGGCGGCGAGGATCGCGGCCGCGACCGCATCCTCGACATGCACCGCGGAGCGTCGATTGTGGATTCGGGGCCAGGGCGGGAAGCGCCCGGCCGCCACGGCCGCGAACATGCGTGAGATGTTTCCACTCTCCTTCAGTCCGTAGACCATCGGCAATCGCAGGATCGTCGTCTTGACGCCGGCGGTTCGACCGGTTTCCAGGACGCTGCGCTCCGCGACCAGCTTGGCGCGGCCGTAGAGGGTGTCCGGCGCCGCGACCCGGGTCTCATCGGCGGGCCGCCCCCCGGTTCCGGCTTGCTCGCCCATCACCTTGATGCTACTGAGATAGAGGACGCGCTCGACCGTGGAGTCCGCCGCCAGGGCCATGAGATTGGCGGTACCCTCGGCCGTTGTACGCCAGTGGCCCGGGGCGTTGTAGAGATCCGGCTCGTCGGGACCGGGTGCATAGCTTGCCAGATGAAAGAGCGTCTCGATGCCATCCAAGACGGGCACCAGGCCGTGCGGCTCGGTGAGATCACCCCGACGTGGCTCGACCCTCCGATCGGGCCAGAGACCCTGCACTCTGTCCCTTGATCGGGTCAGGACTGCAACCGAGTGACCCGCTCGGAGGAGTGCCGAGACCAAGGCCTGCCCGACCTGCCCAGTCCCCCCGGTGACCAGGATCCGCCCGAGTCCCTTATCGGTCGCGCCTGTCATCTCTCGGTCGCGTCCAACCCGGGTTTCTGGGCCCGAGTCCGCCGCGGATGTCGGACGACCCGATCGATCAGCGAGCGACCGAGCAATGCCAGCCGAACACCGAGGAAGTGGGCCCGGATACCCAGTACGACCAGTGTGCTGAAGGGCCGCGGATACGCCTGATATTGGTGCTTGCGAAAGAAGCGTTCCATGCCTCGGTGCTTGTGACGCTCCACGGCCACTGGGTCGCTTCTGCTGCAGGCCCCCTTATGGTGGATGACGTTCACGTCCGGCACCAGGGCGATCTTCCAGCCCGTCCGCTGGAAGCGCACGAACCAATCCAAGTCCTCGCAATGCAGGAAATAGCCTTCGTCCAATGGCCCGACCTCCTCGAGCGCCCGTCGCCTGACGAAGATGAAAGAGCCCGAGACCGCCTCGACCTCGACTGGTCGTGTCGGCAAGGGCAGCCGACGCAGATCCAGACGGCGCTCACGGGCGCCCGAGGACCATCGGTCGAGGTGGAGGATCCGTTCCAGCGCGCTCCAGGGGTTCGGAATGGAACGCCGGCTGGCGATCTGCTCGGTGCCGTCCGGGTTGAGGACGAGACAGCCGGCGACACCCACATCCGGGCGGCCGTCCATGAAATCGGCCATCCGGGCGAGCGTCTCTGTACCGACCAGGCAATCCGGGTTCAGAAACAGCAAGTGCTCGGCTCGGGCCCGCGGGAGCGCCCGGTTGTTGGCGCTGGCGAAGCCCAGGTTGGCGCCCTGCTCCAGAATGGTCAGACGCGGGTCCCCGAGGTTGGCCGCTCGCAACAGGGCGAGGCTGTCGTCGCCTGAGCCATTGTCGCTGACGATGACCTCCACCGGGAGGCGGGACGCCAAGACCGCTGCCACGGCCTCCGCCAGGAGCGCTCCCGCGTTGTAATTGACCAGGATGACGCTCACCCGCGGTGTCGCCCGATCCAGCGCAGCGGCGCTCAAACCGCAGGCTCCAGGGCGAGCGCCTCGCGCACCGCCCGCTCGGCCGCAGCGAAGCTGAAGTAGCGCTCCATGACCGCGAGCCCCCCATGGGACAGACGCTGCCAGAGCCCGGGGTCGGTATAGAGTCGGGTGACGGAGGCAGCGAAGGAGGGTGCGTCATTGGCAATCAAGACGGATACGCCATCGACCAGGTACATGCCCTCGACCGCGATGGAGGTGGCCACCACGGGCAGACCGTGGGCCAGGCTCTGATTGACCTTCCCCTTCACTCCAGCCCCATAGCGCAGGGGGGCCACCGAGAGCCGGCAGTTGACGAAATAGGGCTCGACGTCCGGTACATAGCCGAGGATCTCGATGCCGTTTCCGGCGAACTCCAAGATCTCGGCAGGCGGGTCCGCACCGATCACCTTGAGACCTACGTCCGGGATACGCGCGCGGATCAGCGGCATGACCTCGCGGCAGAAGAAGAGGACGGCGTCGCTGTTCGGGGGATGGGCGAAGGCCCCGATGAAGAGCATGTCGCGGCGTTCGTGCGCGGGTCTGCTGCTGCCAGGGATCTGATGGATATTCGAGACCACCCGAACCTCGACATCGGGGGCCTCGGCTGCCAGGAGGTCGCGCTCGGCTTCGCTGACCACCAGGGTCAGATCGGCCTGCCGCATCAGGTTCAGCTCCTGACGCTTGCGCACCTCGGCGACCAGCCGCATGCCGCGGTCGCCATGGAGTTCGGCCAGCCGTCGCTCGCGCAGGAAGTGCAGGTCGACGGTGTCGAAGAGGATACGCGCCCCTGGGCAATAGCGGCGCGCGGCGGTCATGCTCTGGGCGGCGGCGTCGGCACGGCTCAGGATCACCAGGTCGTAGGTCTCGCCACGGGCCATCAGATGATGGGCGAGGGTGCGGACATAGGGGCGGTAGAGGACCTCGACACCCATCTGCTGGAGTTCGGCCACGTAGGGCTGAGGTGCCTCCAGGTTGGCCGCGGCGAAGGTCACCTTGTAGTCGAGGCCCTGCAGGATGCGGAATAGGTTGAGCATCCTCAGCGAACCCGACTCGCGGTCGGGCGTGACCATGTAATTGTCCACCACCAGGACCCGGTGTCGGACATTGCGCTCCTTGGCGTGCTCGATATCCTCGCTCCGCTCCCCGAAGTCGGCCAACGCCTGCTGCCAGCGCTGGCGGAAGGTCGCGGCATGGATGCGTTGAAAACGTTTCAGCCCGGTCTCGGCCTGATCGTCGCGCCCGGCGCTCACGCCCTCGAAGTGAACCACGAGCGAGCAGGGCTGGTAGTAGACCTGGAGACCGGCGGCCCGGACCCGGAAGGCCAGGTCGGCGTCCTCGTAATAGGCAGGGGCGAAGGCGGGATCGAATCCACCCAGTTGCCGGAACAGCCGCGTGCGGATCGCCAGGGCCGCTCCGGAGCAATAATCGACGGCCCTGCGATAGCTGTACTCCGGTCGGTTCGGATCGTCCAGGTGGCCATAGTTCCAGGCCGAGCCATCGCGGAAGAGGATCCCGCCGGCCTCTTGCTGACGGCCGTCCGGATAGATGAGACGGCTGCCGACGGCGCCCGCGTCGGCGGCCTCCCGAAAGGTCCGCAGCAGTGTGTCGAGCCAGCCCGGCTGAACCTGGGTGTCGTTGTTCAGAAAGACGAGGAACTCGCCGCGTGCCAGCTCCGAACCCCGATTGCAGGAGCCGACGAAGCCGAGGTTCTCCTGGTTGATGATCAACCGGACGCCGGGGTAGTGCGCGAGCCGGGCGGCAGTTTCGTCTCTGGAGCAGTCATCGACGACGATGACCTCGAAGGCGGTCTCGGCACCGACATGTGCCAGGGTCGCGAGACAATGGTGCGTGAAGGAGAAGTGGCCGTGCACCGGCACCAGGATGGAGGCGATCGGCTTGCCCGCTGGTGTCAGGTCGACCGGACGATAGGGCTCGTCGAGCGCTAAGAGCAGGGGAGGTCCCTTCACCGCCAAGGGGGTCGTTCGCAGACGCCGTCTGAGCTTGCGCCAGAGCACGCCGGACCCCTCCGTGCGCAAGACATGGAGCACCCGGGGCAGATAGCGAAGCGTGATCCCAAGCAGACTTGGACCCTCTGTCCTTGCCGTCGCCATTCATCGGTTCCTTTCGGTCCGAGAGAACCGCTTGGATGCCAGTGCCGGGATGACGCCGCCTACCAGGAAACCGCCTCCTCGGACAGGCCCTTCAGCATGGTGGCCACCTTCGCCATGGCCGCGCTCGCGGCCCGCTCCTCTGCCGGCACCTCACGGTGGACGACATAGGTGGTGTCCGTCTCGCCGGCCGGTCGGTAGACGCTGATGATGAATGGGCAGTTGACGACGCGTGCGGGGTCCTCGAGGGTCATCTGGCGCGAGAGCAGGGCGCTGCAGAACTCCACCGACTTGGCCTGTTCGAAGATGCTCTCATCCATGCCGAGGTCCTTGCCCGTACGCTTGAGCATCTCGCCGATGTCCATGACGTTGTTGATGTACATGCCGCGTTCCTGAATCGCCGTCTCGAGCCCGATCAGCACGTCCTCGAACGGCGAATCGCTCCGATAGATGACATAGCCACCCCCGGCCGCCGCCGAGGCGCTGAAGAAGAGACAGGAGGCGAGGAGCAGGGCATCACGGCAAGGAGTGAATCTCGTCATGGGCTAGAGGCTCCGTTTCGGGAGACTCAATACTGGTTCATGGGTCGAAAGGCTGGGGCCGAAGGCCACTCGGACGCAGGCGCGGTCTGCCTCTGTTGGTATTGTTTGGCCTCCAGTTGCTCGATACGTCGTTTGAGGGCCTCGACCTCCTCTCTATCCGCGCTGTTGGATTTCGCGGGTGCCGGGGGTGCCGCGGGCGCCACGGCGGGGGCACCG
>JANQGF010000003.1 GCA_028277465.1 Chromatiaceae bacterium | reverse complement strand
GGATTGGCGTCTGCCTTCAAGGAGCGCCGGCAGGAGCATCGCGGCGCGATGTGACTGCTGGCGCGACGCAGAAGGCGGGCGTCAAGACAAGTCAGGTGGTCTGAGAATTGACAGAAGAATTGACAGAAATCGCCTTAGGCCTCACGGATTTCGAAGTCATGGCTGATGGTCGCCATGGCACCGAGCATGAGGGAGGCCGAGCAGTATTTCTCGGCGCTGAGCCTGATCGCCTGTTCCACACGCTTGGCATCGAGGTCGTGACCCGTAAGGATGAAATGCGCGTGGATGCGCGTGAATACCTTGGGATCCGTCTCGGCGCGCTCCGCAGCGAGCTCCACCACGCAATCTGTCACCGCTTGGCGGGCCTTGCGCAAGATCGAGAGGACATCGAACTGGGTACAACCACCCATACCCAACAACAGCATCTCCATCGGCCTGACCCCGAGGTTCCGCCCGCCGGCGTCCGGCGGACCGTCCATCACCAGACCGTGCCCCGAGCCCGATTCGCCGAGCATGGCAACACCTTCGATCCATTTGACTCTTGCTTTCATCGTCTAACCTCTGATCTGGGAATAGCCGCCAGACGGTCTTCAGAGTGCATCTCACGGAGACGTCTGAAGAGCAAGCCCGGAGGCTAACACGGTTCGACAAGGCGCCGCAGCATGCCTAGAATCAGGCACAACCCTGGCCATGATGACACCGCGACCTATGAGTATCCTGAGACCCCTGAAAGAAGATCCTCGCTGGCTGGAGCCATTCCTGTCCCAATGCCACACCAAGAGCTACGACAAGAACGTGGATTTCATCCGTGAGGGACAGGCAGCAGAGAGCCTCTATTACCTGATCGAGGGATCGGTCTCGGCCATGCTCTACGATGAGGACGAGCGACGGGAGCTGCTGCTCGCCTACATCAACAAGGGCGAGTTCATCGGGGAGATGGGGCTCTTCATTCCTCAGAACACCCGCAGCGTCATCATTCGCACCCGGACCAAGTGCAAGGTCGCCGAGATCACCTATCAGCGCCTCGACCGGCTGCTCAGCAACGAGCTCAAGGACGTTACCAAGGAGTTCCTCTACAGCATCGGCCTGCAGCTCTCTGAACGGCTGCGGGTGACCAGCCGCAAGGTCGGGCACTTGGCCTTTCTCGACGTTACCGGCCGGATTGCAGGCACGCTGCTCGACCTCTGCAAAGAGCCCGATGCCATGACGCACCCGGACGGCATGCAGATCCGTGTCACCCGCCAGGAGCTGGGTCGCATCGTCGGATGCTCGCGCGAGATGGCGGGACGGGTGATGAAGAACCTCGAGGAGCAGGGATTGGTGAGCGTTAAGGGGAAGACAATCGTGGTCTTCGGGACACGCTAGGGAGGCACTGCTCCGATCCGATGTCGGGGAAACAACAACGACTGATAGAGGATTGATTCGAAATCGTACCACTCAGCACTCAAGGAGAGGCCTGGCGCACAACGGGTAACCGCGCCTATTGGGTCCAAGCGGTCCGGTGCCGGTCGCCCGCTCAGGGTGTCAGAAGAAGAGCCGGGCCAGCTCGGCACCCGGGTCGGCGGCACGCATGAAGGCCTCTCCCACGAGAAAGGCATTGACACCCTGAGCACGCATGCGGATCACGTCGTCGCGACCCAGGATGCCGCTCTCGGTCACCAGCAGTCGATCCGCGGGAACGGCCGCCCGCAACACCAGCGTCGTCTCCAGACTAACCTCAAAGGTCCGCAGGTTCCGGTTGTTGATTCCCACCAAGGGGACCGGCATCAGCGAGGCGCGCGCCAGCTCTTCGACATCATGGACCTCCAAGAGCACATCCATACCGAGCTCTTGCGCCAGATCGCTGAGCTCGCGTAAGCGCGCGTCGTCGAGACAGGCGGCGATCAGCAGGATGCAATCCGCACCCAGGGCGCGCGCCTCATAGACCTGATAGGGGTCGATGATGAAGTCCTTGCGGATCACCGGCAACGCACAGGCGCCACGCGCCTCCATCAGATGCGCGTCGCGGCCCTGGAAGAAGTCCTCGTCCGTCAGCACCGAGAGACAGGCCGCACCGGCGCGCGCATAGCTCGCCGCGATCTCCGCCGGACGAAAGTCCTCGCGCAACACACCCCTGCTCGGGCTTGCCTTCTTGATCTCGGCGATCACGGCCACCTCGCCGGCATCCACTTTCGCCTGGAGTGCCGCCGCGAACCCGCGCGCGGGACTGGCGCCCTCCAACGAAGCGACGAGCCGAGCCAGTGGCACGCGTTCCGATCGCGCGCGGATCTCCTCCAGCTTGCGACGCAGGATCTTCTTCAGGATGTCAGGGGTCTCAGCCATCTGCGTTCGGTCAACTGGGGCAGAGTGGTCAAACGAAGCTGCGGGTGAGGGCGATCAAACGCTCCAAACGCCGTGCCGCCTCACCGCTCGCGAGCGCCGCCTCGGCCAGCTCCATACCCTCCATCAGTGTCTCGGCGCGGCCGCCGACATAGATGGCGGCACCGGCATTGAGCTGAACGATGTCGCGCGCCGGACCCGCCTCGCCCGAGAGCGCCTTGCGGATCAAGGCCAGGCTCTCCGCCGGGTCCTTCACGCGGATCTCATCCAGCACGCCGCGCCGCAAGCCGAAGTCCTCGGGCCGAATGCCGTAGCGGCGAACCTCGCCCCCCTTCAGCTCGGCCAGGTCCGTGGTCTCGGCAAGACTGATCTCGTCCAGGCCATCACGCGCATGCACCACCAGCACGTGCCGGCTTCCGAGCCGCTGCAGCACCTGCGCCAAGGGCTCCAGCAAGTCCGGACTGAAGACGCCCAGGACCTGATTGGGGACGCCCGCCGGATTGGTCAGGGGACCCAGCACATTGAAGATGGTGCGCACACCCAGCTCCCGTCGCGGCCCGATCGCATGCTTCATCGCACTGTGATGACTCGGTGCAAACATGAAACCGACCCCGACCTCGCGCACACAGCGGGCCACCTGCGCCGGCGCCAGGTCCAGCTTCACCCCAGCCGCTTCCAGCACATCGGCCGCACCGGACCTGCTGGAGACCGACCGATTCCCGTGCTTGGCGACATGACAGCCCGCCGCCGCAGCCACGAAGATACTGGCGGTCGAGACATTGAAGGTACCGGATGCATCACCCCCTGTGCCGACGATGTCCACAGTATGCTCCAGACCGGTGAGGTCCACCCCGGTCGCCAGCTCGCGCATCACCGAGGCCGCCGCGGCGATCTCAGCGACCGTCTCCCCCTTCATGCGCAAGGCGACGAGGAAACCCGCGATCTGGGCCGGAGTCGCCCCACCCGTCATGATGGCGCGCATGACCTGGGTCATCGCCTCCGCGTCCAGGTCCCGGCGCTCGATACAGTGTCCAATCGCCTCTTTCAGGTCCATGTCAGCGCCCCTCGATGAAGTTGCGCAGCAGGGCGTGGCCGTGCTGGGTGAGGATCGACTCCGGGTGGAACTGCACCCCCTGGATGGGTAGATCGCGGTGACGCACCCCCATGATGACCTCCCGACGACCCTCCTCGGCCTCGGTCCAGGCCGTCACCTCCAGACAATCCGGAAGACTGATCTGGTCGATCACCAGTGAATGATAACGCGTCGCGACGAAGGGACTGGCAAGCCCCGCGAAGACCCCTTGACCCTGGTGATACACCTGCGAGGTCTTGCCATGCATGACCACTGGGGCCTTGACGACGCGCCCGCCGAAGGCCTGCCCAATCGACTGATGCCCGAGACAGACGCCGAGGATGGGCACTCGCCCGGCCATCGCGAGGATCAGGGGTACCGAGACGCCGGCCTCGTTCGGGGTACAAGGACCCGGGGAGATGACGATGCACGCCGGCTGCAAGGCGACCAACTGCTCGACCGAGAGCTCGTCGTTGCGCACCACCCGTACCGCGCTGCCCAACTCGCCAAAATACTGCACCAGATTGTAGGTGAAGGAGTCATAGTTATCGATCATGAGCAGCATGACTAGACCCTCTTCAACCCGCAGCCATAGCGATCGATACCGGATTCGGCAGCCGTCACGGCCCTGAAGACGGCACGCCCCTTGTTCATGGTCTCCTGCCACTCCAGATCCGGCTGCGAGTCGGCGACGATCCCGGCACCGGCCTGGATATGTAGCACACCCCCTTTGATCACCGCGGTTCGGATCGCAATCGCCGTGTCCATGTTGCCGGTCCAGGAGAGATACCCCACTGCACCGGAATAGATCCCGCGTTTGACCGGCTCCAGCTCGTCGATGATCTCCATGGCGCGGATCTTGGGTGCGCCCGAGACGGTCCCGGCCGGGAAGGTGGCGCGCAGGACATCGACCGCGCTCATGCCCTCCTTCAGGCGCCCGACCACATTGGAGACGATATGCATCACATGCGAGTAGCGCTCCACGATCATGCGTTCGGTGAGGCGCACGCTCCCGATCTCGGCCACCCGTCCCACGTCATTGCGGCCCAGGTCGATCAGCATCAGATGCTCGGCCAACTCCTTGGGGTCCGCCAGAAGCTCCGCCTCCAGTGCCAGGTCCTCGGCCTCGGTGACACCGCGCCGACGGGTACCGGCGATGGGCCGGACCGTCACCACGCCATCCTCCAGCCGGGTCAGGATCTCGGGCGAGGACCCCACGATCTGAAAATCGCCGAGATCCAGAAAGTACATATAGGGCGATGGATTGAGGCCGCGAAGCGCCCGATAGAGATCGAGCGGTGGCGCCTGGAAGGGAATCGAGAGCCGTTGCGACAGCACCACCTGCATGCAGTCGCCATCGAGAATGTAGTCCTTGATGCGCTCCACCGACTGCTTGAAGCCTTGTTCGGTGAACCCGGAGACGAAATCCGTCTCTCCGACCTGGCGCTCCGGACCACAGACGGCGCGAGGCACGCCCTGACGCATCCGCTCGGTCAGCTCGGCGATGCGGGCCTCACCCCCTTCGAGCGTGTCGCCGGCCGTCGGGTCCAGGTGGAGGATGATATAGAGGCGCCCACTGAGATTATCGAACACCACCACCTCATCCGAGACCATCAAGAGGATGTCCGGCGTCCCCAGGTGGTCCGGGTTTGGGCAAGGCGTCAGACGAGGCTCGATATAGCGAATGGTGTCATAGCCGAAGTAGCCCACGAGCCCACCCGTGAACCGCGGCAGACCCTCTAGATCGGCGACTCGGAAGCGCTCCTGGAAGGACTCGATCCAGACCAATGGATCAGGGCTCTGGACCGCTTCGACGACCTTCCCGTCACGCTCGACGCGGATGCGGTCTCCGGTGATCCTGATATAGGTCCGGCAGGGCAGACCAATGATGGAATAGCGACCCCATTTCTCCCCGCCATGCACGGATTCCAGCAGATAGGAATAGGGCCCGTCGGCGAGCTTGAGATAGACGCTGAGCGGCGTATCCAGGTCGGCCAGAACCTCGCAGGCGATCGGGATGCGGTTGTGGCCCTGGTCGGCGAGGGCGCGAAAGGTCTTGGGGGTCATGGCGATCTCCGAGCACAAGTTGGCAATTCAGGTGGGATGGGAAGGCTTAGTCGATTTCTGTCAATCGCCTCAGCGCCGCCATCGCCGCCCTTTCATTGCTCGCATGGTTCGGTTTCGCATACCGCCCTCGCTGCTCTCGCCTCACACCCCCGGGGCCAGGAGACCCTGGAGCTCGACCATGGAATCGATCACTGCATCCGGATCAGAGACGCGGATATCCAGACCGTGATTGTAACCATAGCTCACGCAGATGATCCTGAAACCAGCCGCCCGAGCGGCCCGCACGTCGCTCACCGAATCGCCGATCATCAAGGCATCGGCTGGCGCCACCCCGAAATGATTGGCCGCATGCAGAAGCGGCATGGGGTCGGGCTTCCTGCGCGCAAGCGTGTCGCCACTGATGACGATGCCGAATGCATCGAACAGACCCAGGTGATCGAGCAGAGGCTCGGTGAATCGAGCGGCCTTGTTGGTGACACACCCAAGCGGGTAGCCGGCGCGACGCAGGAAGTCGAGCCCCTCGCGCACGCCCGGATAGACGACGGAGCGCCCATAGGTATTGGCGGCGTAGAGCTCCAGGAAGATCGGATAGGCCCGCTGGTACTCCGCCTCGTCCGGCTCGCCGTCCAACTGGCCGGTCAGTGCCCGGCGCACCAACCGCTCGACCCCGTTGCCGACCCAGTTGCGCACGACCGACTCCCCCCAGGGGGGGCGACCAAGCCGAGCCATCATGGCGTCCACACAGAAGGCCAAATCCGGAACGCTGTCCACCAGCGTCCCGTCCAGGTCGATCAAGATCATCTTCGGCCGCAGCATTCGAGGGAATCCCTTCTTCAACGGCCGACGCCGGCCATGGCCTCACGCATCTCGCGAATGATGCTGTCGTAGCGGTTGGGATCGCTGTCCCGGCCCTTGCCGAAGATCCCGGAGCCGGAGACGAAGGTATCGGCGCCGGCGGCCTTGATCTCGGCGATGTTGTCGACCTTCACCCCGCCGTCGATCTCCAGACGGATGTCACACCCCGAGGCCTCGATCATCTGACGGGCCTGGCGCAGCTTGCCCATGGTCGCCGGGATGAAGCTCTGCCCGCCGAAGCCGGGGTTCACGGACATGAGCAGGACCATGTCCACCTTGTCCATCACATAGTCCAGATAGCTCAGAGGGGTGGCGGGATTGAAGACGAGACCCGACTTGCAGCCCTGGCTACGGATGAGCTGGAGTGTGCGGTCGATATGCTCGCTCGCCTCGGGGTGGAAGGTGATGTAGTCCGCGCCGGCGGCAGCGAAGTCCGGGATGATGCGATCGACCGGCTTGACCATGAGATGCACATCGATGGGTGCCGTCACCCCGTGCTTGCGTAGCGCCTCGCAGACCAGCGGACCAATGGTCAGATTGGGCACATAGTGATTATCCATGACATCGAAGTGGACGATGTCCGCACCAGAGGCGAGTACGTTCTCCACCTCCTCGCCGAGCCGGGCGAAGTCCGCCGACAGAATGGAAGGCGCGATCAGATCTGCCGCCATGATTCGATATCCCCCAAGATTCGCGGCTCGGCGCGCGGGCCGTCGCCAGCATCAGGATTTGAACTGGGTATTGAAGGTCCGGAACTCTAACCGATACCGACGAGTTTTTCACTTTCTGCGAATACTCTGATCCCCTGAAACCCCTCGCCCATACCCTCAGGCCGACCGCGCCCGCGAGATGACCTCGTAAGCGCGACGGATCTCCTGGGTCTTTTGCGAGGCGAGGCGCAACGCCTCCTCGGGCAGACCGCGCGAGACCAGCTTGTCCGGATGGTGCTGGCTCAGCAAACGACGATAGGCGCGCTTGATTTCGGCATCGCTGGCCTTCGGCTGGACACCCAGCGTCGCGTAGGCCCCGACCAGCCCCGAGCCAGACCCACCGGCCGCCAACGAAGAGGATGGCCGGCGGCTGCGACCAGCCGAGCGCGCGGCGGCCTGGACGCGTTGCTGCAAGGCGACGAGTCGCTCGAGGCGCCGATAGTCGCCGCTCGAGACCTCGAGTCTGCGCCGAATCTCCTCGAGAATCGTGCGCTGAGCCGCAACTGGGGGTCGGTCCACGTGGGCGATCGCGATCTGCACCTCCAAGAAGAGCCGCAGCAAAGGCCCCTGGCCCGCGCATACCGCCTTGAAACGATCCAGGGCTGGGACGAGCGCGAACTCCGACGACTTGCCCCGATTGAAGAGTGCGATCGCCGCGCGCCGCAGCTCGGAGGTCAGGGCCATGCGGTCCATCACCGACTCGGCAAAGGCGATCTCCGCCTCGTTCACCCGACCATCTGCCTTGGCCACCTGGCCCATGGCGGCGAAGGTGGTCTCGAAGAACTGCTCCTGGATCTGGATCCGCCGCTCGGGGGTCAAACCCGGTCCCAGAGGGCCACCGACCAGGCCCCGGTCGATCCCCTGTCCTAGCAAGGCCCCGAAGAGGGCGCCGACTGGACCACCGACAAACAGACCGACGGCGCCCCCGACGGCCGTGCCCAACCAACGCATGAACAAGAACCCCGCAGATTGCTTGAAGGATCGGCTGCACAATCGGTTGGCCGCGTCCTGTCGATCCGGCTCCGCTCGACCGAGGCCAGCCGGCTCGCAGGCCTGGACCCCTTGGCCACCAGAACCCTCTTGAGATAAGGCGATTGCCGGAAATGTTCATACCAGATGGCGCCGGATTGAGGCTCGCCTTCAAGGAGCGCCACCAGGAGCATCGCCGGGCGATGTGACTGGT
>JANQGF010000281.1 GCA_028277465.1 Chromatiaceae bacterium | reverse complement strand
TCGTGCACAACGTCAGACGACGGGGGCAGGCCTTGCTGGGGTCACTCCTCGAGAGATTACTGCAGCCGGAGGCATGTCCTCAAAACCCACAATGAGCCTTAAAGAATTTTTTGGCGGATCGGGTGGCCGCGACAACCCGGTCCGCCGGCGCCTCGCGCAGCACGCGTGACGTGCCCCTTTCCAACCTCGCCTCGCCAAGTCGATGAAAAGTCCGGGTCTGTTTCACCACGAGAGTGGCTCTCGCGTGGCAGCTCGCGCCCGGTCGTCGGTGTGGTCACCTGGAGGTCGATTCTCGGTCCAGGGGAAATCCGGGTAAGGCCATAAAACGGCAAGCCTTTTATGTTAAAGTTCCGTGCCGTTTTGGCGGCTGATCGGCGAGCGCGCTGAGCTTGCCGGTTTGCGGCCGCCACTCATTCGCTCGGCTCGTATCACACCAAACGAAAACCCGTAACGGGGGGATTTTCATGTCAACAGATGTTGCCCTTTGGTTTGCCATCAGCGCCGGTGGCTTGGCCGTGCTCTTCGGCCTGGTCGTCGTCGTCTGGATCACGCAGCAGCCCGCTGGCTCGGAACGCATGCGGGAGATCGCCGCAGCGATCCAGACCGGCGCCCAAGCCTATCTCAACCGCCAGTACACGACCATCGCCATGGTCGGTGCGGTGCTCTTTCTGGTGCTCTGGGTTGCACTCGACCTGGCCACGGCGGGCGGGTTCGCGATCGGCGCCGTCTTCTCCGGCCTGGCCGGCTATATCGGCATGAATGTGTCGGTCCGCTCCAATGTGCGGACCGCGCAGGCCGCAACGGTCGGTCTCGATTCGGCCTTGGCAATCGCCTTTCGCGGCGGCGCCGTCACCGGCATGCTGGTGGTGGGTCTCGGTCTGCTCGGGGTGGCCGGCTATTTTCTCTTCCTGCGCGACTCCATCGGCGACGAGGCGGCGCTGCACGCCCTGATCGGTCTTGCCTTCGGCGGATCGCTCATCTCCATCTTCGCCCGTCTCGGCGGCGGTATCTTCACCAAGGGTGCCGACGTGGGCGCCGACCTGGTGGGCAAGGTCGAGGCCGGCATCCCGGAAGACGACCCGCGTAACGCCGCTGTCATCGCCGACAACGTGGGCGACAATGTGGGTGACTGTGCCGGCATGGCCGCGGACCTCTTCGAGACCTATGCCGTGACCATCATCGCGACCATGGTCTTGGGTGGTCTCATGTTCAAGGGCGCCGATGGCGCGCTGGACGTCGACTATCTCGTCTATCCGCTGATGCTCGGCGCTGCCTCCATCGTCGCCTCCATCGTCGGCGCGATGTTCGTCAAGGCCACCGAGGGTGGCAAGATCATGCATGCCCTGTACCGGGGTACCGCGGTTGCCGGTGGCATCGCGCTGGTCTTGTTCGGGATCGTGACCGCCATCTTCATGGGCGATCAATTCTTCTCCATGCTCTTCTGTGCGCTGATTGGTCTCGGACTGACGGCCGCCCTGATGGGGATCACCGAATACTACACGGCGACCGAGTTCAAGCCGGTCCGCTACGTGGCCGAGGCCTCCCAGACGGGCCATGCCACCAACGTTATCGCCGGTCTCGCCATCTCCATGAAATCGACGGCCTTGCCGGTGCTCGCGGTCTGTCTGGCCATCTGGGCCTCCTATATGGTGGCCGACCTCTATGGCATCGCCATCGCGGCGACCGCCATGCTCTCGATGGCCGGGATGGTCGTCGCCCTCGACGCCTATGGCCCCATCACGGACAATGCCGGCGGGATCGCCGAGATGTCCGGTCTGCCCGCCGAGGTGCGCAAGATCACGGACGCGCTGGATGCGGTCGGCAATACCACCAAGGCGGTGACCAAGGGATATGCCATCGGCTCGGCCGGCTTGGCCGCGCTGGTGCTGTTCGCGGACTACACCCACAATCTCGAAGCGGTCGGCAAGATGCAGGAGTTCCTGCTCTCGGATCCGGCCATCATCATCGGTCTCTTCATCGGCGGACTGGTTCCCTACCTCTTCGGCTCCATGGCCATGGAGGCCGTCGGTCGTGCCGCCGGCTCGGTGGTCATCGAGGTGCGGCGGCAGTTCAAGGAGATTCCAGGCATCATGGAAGGGACGGCCAAACCGGATTATTCGCGGGCCGTCGACCTGCTGACCCGCGCCGCGATCAAAGAGATGGTGATCCCCTCGCTGCTGCCCATCCTGGTCCCGGTGGCGGTCGCGATCGGCATGAACATCCTGATGGGCGACGGCGCCGGCATTCGCGCGCTGGGCGGCATGCTCATCGGCACCATCGTCACCGGTCTCTTCGTGGCCATCTCCATGTGCACCGGCGGCGGTGCCTGGGACAACGCCAAGAAGTACGTCGAGGAAGGCAACTACGGCGGCAAGGGCTCGGACACCCACCATGCCGCCGTCACTGGTGACACCGTCGGCGATCCCTACAAGGACACCGCTGGTCCCGCGATCAATCCCTTGATCAAGATCATCAACATCGTTGCTCTGCTGTTGGTTCCGCTGCTCTGGTAGTGGTTGTCAGTGCGGCCCGGGAGCTTCGACCCCGGGCCGGTGGGACGGAAGAAGGCGCAGCCGAGGCTGCGCCTTTTTTCTTCGAGAGATCGCCAGGCGTGTCACTTTGGCCTGCAAGGCTTGGCGGATCGACACCGGACGTTGAAGATGCAGGAAGCGGGTCAGCCAGCCGAGTTGGGAGCCTCGGGCTCACGTGAGCTCGTAGGCTGGGGTGAACCAGAGTGAACCCCAGCATGGACGCCGCCTGGCGATGCTGGGGCTCGTCCCTCGCCCCGGCCTACATCAGCTCATGGAAGCGCCCACCACACCCGCCAAACGCTCGTCTAACAGCCCGTTGGAATCAGAAACTCGAGCAGGGCCTTCTGGGCGTGGAGCCGATTTTCCGCTTGCTCCCAGACCACGGACTGGCGACCGTCGATGACCGAAGCGCTCACTTCCTCGCCTCGATGAGCGGGTAGGCAGTGCATGAAGAGTGCGTCGTCCGCAGCCCTTGCCATGACCTCATTCGTCACCTGAAAAGGTGCGAATAACCTTCTTCGGCGCACCTGCTCGTCTTCTTGGCCCATGCTGGCCCAGACGTCGGTGCTGACGAGGTGGGCCCCGTCGGCGGCCTCGAACGGGTCGCGGAAGAGGGTACATCGATCCCCGGCTGCACGCAGCAAGCCGGCATCTGGTTCGAAACCCTTTGGGCAGGCGATCCTCAACTCGAAGTCGAAGAGCTGCGCGGCCTCCATGAAGGAGTGACACATGTTATTTCCATCACCGATCCAGGCAGCCCGTCGACCGCGAATCTCGCCGCGGTGTTCCTTGAAGGTTTGCATGTCGGCGAGTAGCTGGCAGGGGTGATAGAGGTCGGTGAGGCCATTGATCACAGGTACCTGGGAGTGGGCGGCGAAACGCTCCACCGTCTCTTGCTTGAAAGTGCGGATCATCACCGCGTCGACCATGCGTGACAACACCCGGGCACTGTCCTCAATCGGCTCGCCGCGTCCGAGCTGCGTATCCCGGGGTGAAAGGAAGATCGCGTGTCCCCCGAGCTGCGCCATTCCCGTCTCGAAGGAAACCCTCGTCCGGGTCGAGGCCTTCTCGAAGATCATGGCCAAGGTTCGTTGCAGGAGCGGGCGGTAACCTCGGCCGGCTTTGAGCATCTGCTTGAGTTCGATCGCTCGATCGATCAGTGCGAGCGCCTCATCCTCGTGGAGGTCGAGCAGGGTGAGAAAGTGTCGGCATTGGCTTTGGCGGGCATCCATAGGATATCGAACCTCCTCAGGGGTATCCTCAGGCATTGCCCAGAAAGCCTTGGATCAAATCGGCAAGCGTCCGGACGAGCTGGTCGGCCTCAGGCTGTTCCATGATCAGCGGTGGCAATAGACGCACGACACGCTCGGAGGTCACATTGATCAGCAAGCCTGCATCGAGGCCTTGTCTCATCAGGTCGCCGCAGGGGCGGTCCAACTCGATCCCTATCATCAGACCGCGTCCGCGAATGCTGGTGACGCCACGGGTTTGCCCAAGCGCGCTGCGCAGGGCGCCAAGCAAGTCGTCGCCCAGACGGGCCGCGTTCTCGGTCAGATGCTGAGAGACGATGGTCTCGAGTACGGTACGCGCCACCCGGCAGGCGAGCGGGTTGCCGCCGAATGTCGACCCGTGCGAGCCAGGCGCCAGTACCTCGGCCGCTGTCCCGCGCGCGAGACAGGCGCCGATGGGCACGCCATTTCCAAGCCCTTTGGCGAGCGTGATGACGTCCGGCTCAGCCCCCGTGTGCTGGTGCGCGAACAGTCGGCCGGTTCGCCCCAGGCCCGTCTGGATCTCGTCGTCGATGAGCAGCCAGCCCTCGCGATCGCAGATGGCACGCAGGCGCGGCAGATAATCGTCGGCGGGCACCTGGATGCCGCCCTCGCCCTGGATGGGCTCGATCAGGATGGCCACGATATTGGGTCGGTTGGCCGCGGCGGTCTCGATCGCATCGACGTCATTGTAAGGGACCCGCACGAAGCCCTGCACCAAGGGCTCGAACCCGGCCTGGACCTTGCGGTTGCCGGTTGCCGAGAGGGTCGCCAAAGTGCGGCCGTGAAAGCTGTTCTCCGCGACCAGAATCGCTGGATTGTCGAGGCCCCGCCGGTGGGCGTACATGCGCGCGAGCTTGATCGCGGCCTCATTCGCCTCAGCCCCGGAGTTGGCGAAAAACACCCGATCCATCCCCGCCAACTGGGTCAGCAGCGCCCCGAGACGTTCCTGTTCAGCGATGCCGTAGAGATTGGAGGTGTGAACGAGCCGTCCGGCCTGCTCGCAAATGGCATCCCTGACCGCCGGGTGGGCATGTCCGAGTCCGCAGACGGCGATCCCCGACAAGGCGTCCAGATAACGCTTGCCATCCTGATCCCAGAGCCATACCCCTTCACCCCGCGCGAAGGTCACAGGTAGGCGGTTGTAGGTGGCCATCAAGGGTTCGCTCATTGCAGCAGCCCCGATCACGCAATCCACGACAAAATAAAAAAGGCGGCTCCTCGGCACGGGAAACCGCCTCTCATCAAAGGCGAAGCTTGAGATTATACTACGAATCTCGTCTTTTCGACAAGAATGCCGCCGCTATCTCCGATCCTCTACGTCAGCCCTGGAGATTGGTTGCGACGAACGACCAATTGATCTTGTCCCAGATGCTCTCGAGGTACTTGGGCCTGGCGTTCCGGTAGTCGATGTAATAGGCGTGCTCCCACACGTCGACAGTCAGGAGGGCTTTCTTGCCCTCTGTCATGGGTGTCCCGGCGTTGGAGGTATTGAAGACCTCGATCGATCCGTCCGCATTCTTCACCAGCCAAGTCCAGCCGGAACCAAAGTTCGTTGCGGCAGATTGAGAGAACTGTTTCTTGAACTCCTCGAAGGATCCGAATTTGGTGGTGATGGCCTCTGCAAGCTCGCCGGTCGGCGCGCCCCCGCCGTCGGGACTCAGACAGTGCCAGTAGAAGGTGTGGTTCCAGACCTGAGCGGCGTTATTGAAAAGCCCGCCCGAGGCTTTCATGATGATGTCCTCGAGCGGTAGGTTCTCGAATTCCGTGCCTGCGATCAGGTTGTTGAGATTGTTGACATAGGTCTGATGGTGCTTGCCGTAGTGAAAGTCGATGGTCTCGGCGGAGATGACCGGTTCGAGTGCATTCTTCTCGTACGGCAAAGCGGGTAATTCATGTGGCACAATGGTGTCCTCCAAGCGGGTCTTGGTATGCAGGTCGACCTTGCGCAGGGGAACTGGACAGGCGTTCGGGTGTGAGAACCGCCCATCCGTGAATCGGTCCCGACGCTGCAAAATCCTCGGCGACATGCGGTCCCGCACGCCCTTTTGCAAGCACCACCCTCCCCGTCGGGGCCTGCCCGTGTGCCTTTGTGGCTCATTGCGCTTCCACTCATGAGACTGAATCCCATCGATCTTGCGCTCTTTGCCAGCCGTTTGGACGCTGTTTGCGACGAGATGGGCCTGGTGCTGCGACAGGTCGCCTTCTCCCCGAACATCCGCGACCGCTTGGATCTCTCCTGCGCCATCTTCGACCGCGATGGCCGACTTTGCGCCCAGGCCGCGCACATCCCAGTGCATCTGGGCAGTATGGCCTATGCGATGGCCGACGTCGTGGCTGACATCGACTGGGCCGAGGGCGACATGTTGGTCCTGAACGACCCCTTTCTGGGTGGGACCCATCTACCGGATGTCACACTCATTGCGCCACTCTTCGCCGGCGCCGAACCCATCGCCTTCGTCGTCAACCGGGCCCACCATGCCGATATCGGTGCCGGTTCGCCCGGTTCCATGCCGGTCTCCGTGCGCTTGGAGGAGGAAGGTCTCGTCATTGCTCCGACCCTCCTGCGACGCGCTGGCCGGTTGGTCGAGGAAGTGCTGGAACGGATCACAGGTGCGACGCGCAATCCGGCCGACGCCCGCGGGGATCTTCTCGCCCAGACGAGTGCGAACCGGGTTGGCGTCGAGCGGCTCCGGAAGCTGGTGCAAGGAATGGGTGCGGACGCCTACCTGTCGGCGCTGGACGACCTGAATCTCTATGGCGAGCGTCTTGCGCGTGCCGCCCTGAGTGAGATCCCGAACGGGACCTATCGCTTCGAAGATTGGATGGACGACGATGGTCAGGGGAATGAGTCCATCCCGATCCGTTTGGCGCTGACGCTTGCCGGGACGGAGGCGCACTTGGATTTTGGCGGGACCGCGGCGCAGGTTCCGGGCAACATCAATTGCCCATTGGCAGTGACGGCTGCGGCCGTGCTCTACGTGTTTCGCTGTCTGATGCCGCCCCAGACCCCCGCCTGCGCCGGGAGTTTCCGGTCCATCCACCTCGCGGCGCCTATCGGGTCTCTGCTCAACGCCTGTCGGCCGGCGGCAGTCGCCGCCGGCAACGTCGAGACCAGTACTCGTGTGGTGGACGTGGTCATGGGCGCCCTGGCCCAAGCGATTCCAGTCCGGATCCCGGCAGCCAGTCACGGGAGCATGAATAACCTGGCGATGGGTAGCAGTGTCCCCGGTGCCGCTTGGGACTATTATGAGACCATCGGTGGCGGTATGGGGGCCGGGGCGCTTGGCGGCGGCTGGTCCGGGGTGCAGACCCACATGACCAATACCCTCAACACGCCGATCGAGGTGCTCGAGACGCGTTTTCCTTTGCTCGTATCCCGCTACGGCTTGAGGGTCGGCTCCGGTGGCCGGGGTGTGCACCGCGGTGGCGACGGGCTGGTTCGTGCACTCACCTTTCGCGCCCCAGCCCAGGTGACCCTGCTCACCGAGCGCCGGCGCCTCTCGCCCTGGGGCAGTGCAGGCGGCGATCCCGGTCTGCCGGGGTCTAATCGGCTAAATGGCCGCGACGTACCGGCGAAGGTCAGCCTGTCCGTGCGCCCAGGCGATCGTCTAACCATCGAGACCCCCGGCGGAGGTGGTTGGGGGAGCAGCGACTGAGGATCGCGATCCCGCGTCGGTCCAACCGGCGTGCGAGATCGGTCGGCTCGGCGGTCTTTTAGGCGATTGCCGGAAATTCTCATGCCAGATGGCGACGGATTGGCGTCTGCCTTCAAGGAGCGCCGGCAGGAGCATCGCCGCGCGATGTGACTGCTGG
>JANQGF010000147.1 GCA_028277465.1 Chromatiaceae bacterium | reverse complement strand
GATTCAGAAACAAGTGGTTCAACTTGAGCCGCCCTTGTTGGGCACGCTCCGCTTTGCCCAACCTACGGTGTGTAGGTTGTTTCTGAATCATTACTAAGGTGGAGCGGGGTGCTAGACGGAAGGGGTCATCACGACCGGGCGCGACTCGGCCAGTCGAGACGTGAGTATCTCGATCAAGGCCGGATGACTTCCGACCAAGGGTGATGGGTAGGCCCGGAAGCCCGGGTGAGCGGCCTCGATCCTCTCGAGGATCACGGCGATGTCGCCGCCGGGTCCGGCATGGCGCCCGGCGGACAGGAAGAGCATGGCCAGGATGACCGGTGTCCTTGGATCCAGGCCAGCCATCCGGTGCAGTGCATCCAAGAGGAGCTCGCCGTTGAAGTCGTACTCCGGTCCCGGGCGCCGCTCCATGACGGCCTGCTCGACCGCGACCTGCGGCCCCAAGCGCTGCCCCAGCCGGTCTGCCAACCAGCGGCGCACGGCGTTGACCTCGGGGATCGGGGATCCATGGTCGACCAACACCACCCGAGCCGGTCGCGCGACGCCCGTTGTCCTGGCCGCCTCCTGGACATTGTCGGCCAGGATCTCCACCAGACGCGGCTCACCGGCGGGGAGCGGACAGAGCTCGGGCGCCATACTGAGACCGAAGGGGCCGAATTCGGCGCTCAAGTCCCGGCCGATTGTCGGCACGAGCTGGGTCAAGGCGCGGCTGCGCCCGAAGAAGAGGGGGACCAGCAGGAAGTCTCTCCGACCTTCTGTCAGTTGGCGCCGCAGCGTGGGCTCCAGGGTGTCGGCCGGAAGGCTCGCGAGTCGAGCGGCAGGAACCTGGCTCGAATGCAGCAGCGAGACTGGAAGGACCCTCTCGCCGACCCGGCCGGAGAGCATCGCCGCGAGACGGCGCAGGTTGAGTGTGGAGGCCGCCCGCTTCGAGCCGTTGTCGATCAGCAGGACGGAGCGCATGGTCTGGGAGACTGGCGACCGAGCAACGGGACAGGTGCGGCGCTAGCGGGGTCGGTTGGGAGGCGGCTTCGCGGCAGCGCGGGCCTGGCCCCAGGCCGCTGGATCCAGTGTGACTCTGATTGGTGTCTGGGGCACCGCCGGTCGCTCCGGGCGCGTCCAGATCCAGAGCGCCACCAGAGAGAGGATGACCGCGACCACGAGGGCGGTCACCCAACCAGGCTGGAAGACGGCCGACCAGATCAGGAAGCTGCCGGCCATGGCAAGGGTCGCAGCCGTCTTCCCGGTGCGACAGACCTCGCCGTGTTCGAGAAAGCGGCGAATGGACTCCCCGAAATGGGGATGTTCCACCAGGAAACGCACGCGCTTCGGCGAGCTTCGCAGCCACAACCAGGCGGCGCAGATCCAGAAGACGGTCGTCGGCATCAGGGGCAGCAGGATACCCAGGAAGCCGAGCCCGAAGCACAACCAGGCGAGGAGGTTGTAGACGAGACGCCGGTGGGGTCCGATGTCTCGCGTACCCCGTTCCGCCTTACTTTGCATGGTCAGAGCCTCCCGAACGCGCCAAGGCTTCGTGAGCTGGCGATCCGGCACGGCGGTCGCCGCATGGTGCCAGTCTTCAGCCGCTGCCGCGACCGAGGCGTGGCGATACGTCCCTGTTCCCTAGTGCGCACTAGGAGGTGCTGATTGCTCAGCGTTTCCGTAGGAATCCAACTATAGCGGCTTTGGACGAGGATTGCCTGGGCTCCGATTGGCCGACGGGAGAAGGGTCCCTCTGGCCCCGGTTTTCCATGACATGGAACCCAAGGTGCGGCTCGAGACCGGAGCGACATGGACTCGCTCTCCCACTTCCTCGCGTCGATCCCCATTAAGTCGGGTAGGCCCGGGGATCAGCCTCAGCGACTCGTGGGCCGCTGGACACCGTGGTCGGCCAGCCATTGCGTGTCGAGCTGCCAGTCGACGCTCTGCACATCTGGCTGTGCCAGCATGAGGCCCATCGCTCGCTTCTGGTGATCGATCAGCTCTTGCTGGGCGGCGACCATGGCCGGGTCGTCCTGCGACTTGGTCGCGAGATTGGGATGGATGATCTCGAGGAACCGCATCGCCGGTACCTCGAAAGAGCGCGGGGTGGAAAGCACCGCGACCCCTTTCTCGAGCGAGCGGAGACGGAATTGGTAGGGGTAGGAGGAGAGCTGTGGGTCGGACTCCAGGAGGTCATCGAGCTCCCAGACCCGGGGTTGCCAGATGGATTTCACCCAGAGCGCCAGGGCCGCGATGAGTACGACGCCGAGGATCATACTGTAGTTACGGGTAAAGCGATCCATTCTCGATTGTATCTCCGATTTGGATTGTCATTTCCATTGTCTAGGATCGCCTCGTCGCCTCATGAAATCCCATGAAAATCGTCAATTTCTAACCCACGAGGGCGGTTCCTTACGATGCAACACAAAGACCGTCAGTTGTTTTTCTCCGGTATGGCTGCTGTAATCGAAGGCGTCTACGGACCAAGGTCCTCTGGCCAGCTCGATGCGGCGCTTCGCACGCGTCTGACGGATCAACTCGATGAGTTTCTGATGGAGTCTCAACCCATTATCGGAACCGAGGCGACGATCCTGATTGCCGATCTGCGCGGCTTCACCGCCTTGACGGAGTCCATGCCGGCGCCGCGGATGGTCGAGCTGCTGAATCGCTTCTACAGCGGGATGGCCCAGGTGATCGAGCGTCACGGTGGGGTCATCGACAAGTTCATGGGCGATTCCGTGATGGTCCTCTTCGGTGCGCCGGTGCGTCGCGACGACGATCTGTTGCGTGCCCTCGCCTGTGCCGTCGAGATGCAGCAGGCCATGGCGAACATGAACCGCGACAGCGAGGCACGCGGCGAGCCCAGCCTCTATGCGGGCATTGCCGTCAGCACCGGCGACGTGATGGCGGGCAGCTTCGGGTCGCAACTCTACAACGAGTACACGGTGATCGGAAATCCCGTCAATCTCGCGGCGCGGATCGAGAGCTACAGCCTGCGGGGCCAGGTCTTGATCAGCGAGGCGAGTTATCGTGGCGCTCGGGATCATATCCAAGTGGGTGCGGTGAACGAGGTGGTCGTGAAGGGCAAGGCGAGCCCAGTGGTCATCTATGAACTCAAGTCGATCACCTATCCCAGGTCGCTCATGGTCCCGCAGGTCGAGATCCGCCAGTCGCCGCGGATCATGGTCGATTTCCCGGTCGTCTTCCGCAAGGTCGAGGCCAAGCGAATCCTGTCGGAGCGGTTCGTCGGCCAGGTCAGTGATCTCGGCTATTACGGGATGAGCGCCGACCTCCCGCTGGTCCTGCCTCCCTATTCCGAGGTGCTGATGTCGCTGACGCCGGACCTGGGGGCGGAGAGACCCATGGAGGTCTATGGGCGGGTCATTCGCGCCCAACGCTACCAGACCAGCTACCGCACCAATCTGCAGTTCACCGCGGTCGAGACGCCCTCCCACCGCAAGGTCAAGGAATACGTGGATCAGGTCCTCTGGGGGCGGTGACGCCCTGACCCGGGGGCGGGGCCGGTCCCCTCATTGAGGGCGAGCCCTCTTGTCCCCTATACTGCGCGCTTTCAAGCTGTGGCGTCTGCGTGCGCCTGGACCAGGAAGCCAACCGAGATGTGGAAACCCCTTCCGACCCTGATGGCGGTGTTTCTTTGCGGCTTGACCACATGGAGTCAGGCGGAGGATTTGATTCAGATCTATGACATGGCGGTCGTGAGCGACCCCACGCTGCGCGAGGCCGAGCAGAACCTCTTCGCGACCCGCGAGCTCAAGCCCCAGGCCCGTGCCCTCCTCTTGCCCAACCTGAGCCTGGACGGCGACGTGGATTACCGCCACGTCGACAGCAGCGGGACCTCGAGTCTTGGCACGAGCTTCGACCGCTCGGAGAGTTACGGCACGCAGGGTCTGCAGGCCGTGGTGAACCAGTCGGTCTTCAACCGGGCGAACTGGGTTCAGCTCCAGCAGTCGGACAATGTGATCGCTCAGGCCGAGGCCCAGTATCGCGACGCCCAGATCGAACTCATGGTCCAGACCACCGAGTCCTATTTCAACGTCCTGCGGGCGGCAGACGCGGTCACGGTTCAAGAAGCGCTCTTGCGGGCCAATGAGCGCCAGTTGGAGCAATCCAAGCAGCGTTTCGAGGTCGGTCTGGTCGCCATCACGGACGTCAACGAGAGCCAGGCGGCCTTCGATCGCTCCCGGGCGGATCTGATCAACGCCAAGAATGCGCTCGACAATGCCTGGGAGGCATTGCGGACCATCGTCGGACCGATCCGGGTGCCGCTGGCGCGGCTGGGCGATCGCCTGCCTCTGTCGCCACCCGAGCCCAATGACATCGACGCCTGGGCGACGACCGCCATTCGCAGCAACTACGGCATCATCGCCGCCAGCGAGTCGGTCAGCGCGGCGAAGAAGACGATCGAGATCGAGCGCTCCGGCTATTACCCCACGGTTGATCTCCAGGCCGGCTACGACATCGCGCGCTCGGACGCCGACTTCGGGACGGACACGGATACGGGCTTCGTCGGGCTGTCGGTCAACATCCCCATCTTTCAGGGTGGGTCGGTCGCCTCGCGCACCCGGGAGGCGGGGTTTCGCTTCCGGGCCGCGCAAGATCAGCTCGATCAGGTGCGGCGTCAGGTGGATCAGCAGGTCAAGGATGCCTTCCGGGGCATCCTCTCCAGCATCGAGGACGTGAAGGCGCGCCAAGCCGCAATCGTCTCGGCACGCTCGGCGCTGGAGTCCACCCAGGCGGGCCTCGAGGTGGGGACGCGGACCCAGGTCGACGTCCTGAATGCCCAGCGCAACCTCTTTCAGGCCGAGTTCGACTATCTGGACGCGCGGTACAGCTACATCATCAATGGCGTCAAGCTGCATCAGGCCACCAGTACCTTGACGCGCGACGTGTTGGCTCGGGGTAACGCCTGGCTGAATCCCGCCGATGTTGTTCCGCCACCCGTCTATTAGTCGAGATGTCCGGCAACGGCTTCGGCAAGCTCTTCGTGGTCACCAGCTTCGGTGAGAGCCATGGCCCGGCGCTCGGCGGGATCGTGGATGGCTGTCCGCCCGGACTGGAGATCTCGGCCGCCGATCTGCAACGCGATCTGGACCGTCGCAAGCCCGGCCAGTCGCGCCACACCACACAGCGGCGCGAGTCGGATACGGTCGAGATCCTCTCGGGTCTCTTCGAGGGGCGAACCACCGGGACGCCGATCGGGCTGCTGATTCGCAACGAGGATCAACGCTCCAAGGATTACTCGGAGATCGCGACCCGCTACCGGCCGGGTCATGCGGACTATACCTACGACCAGAAGTACGGCATCCGCGACTACCGGGGTGGGGGGCGCGCCTCGGCGCGCGAAACCGTGGTTCGGGTGGCTGCCGGTGCCATCGCCAAGAAGTATCTGGCGGTACGGTGTGGGATCGCCATCTGCGGCTTCCTGTCCCAGCTCGGCCCGTTGCGGCCGCGTGGGTTCGACTGGAGCCAGGTGGACCGCAACCCCTTCTTCTGGCCCTGCGCCGAGACGGTCCCGGATCTCGAGGCCTATATGGACGCATTGCGCAAGGAGGGGGACTCCATCGGTGCGGCGATCACTGTCGTCGCCTCCGGGGTACCGGCTGGGCTCGGTGAGCCCGTCTTCGATCGGCTGGATGCCGACGTCGCCCACGCCATGATGAGCATCAATGCGGTGAAGGGCGTCGAGATCGGGGCCGGCTTCCGCTGCATCGAGCAGAAGGGTACGGAGCACCGTGACGAAATGAGCCCGGAGGGCTTCTTGTCCAACGACGCGGGGGGCATCCTGGGGGGTATCTCCTCGGGTCAGGACGTCGTGGTGCGGATCGCGCTCAAGCCGACCTCCAGCATCCGGTTGCCGGGGCGCAGCATCGACAACCAGGGCAATCCAGTGGAGGTGGTCACCAAGGGGCGTCACGATCCCTGTGTCGGTATTCGCGCCACGCCCATCGCCGAGGCGATGCTGGCCCTGGTCCTCATGGATCATTTTCTGCGCCAGCGCGGCCAGAACGCCGACGTCGAGCCCCCGACGGCTCCGATTCCGGCCACGTCGCTGGACTGAGGCGATTTCTGTCGATTCTCATCCCACCTGGCTTGTCTTGACGCCCGCCTTCTGCGTCGCGCCAGCAGCCACCTAGCCTAGCGCAGCGATGCTCCTGCCAGCGCTCCTTGAAGGCAGACGCCAATCCGTCGCCATCTGGCATGAGAGTTTCTGGCAATCGCCTGAAGACGCGGCCCCCTTCGTGGCCGAGCCTTTCCCCGAGCCTCATCTCTCGCCCCTCCCAGCCCGTCGGGCGCTCAGGTAACGGCCCAGTCGAGTCTCCCATTCCCATGCCTTACTGGCGACTCTCGAGCTACTACTTCTTCTACTTCGCTTCCTTGGGGGGGCTGGTGCCCTTTTGGGGGCTGTACCTCCAGGACAAGGGCTTCGATGCAGTCGCCATCGGGCAGCTCATGGCCATCTTGGCCGGGACCAAGATCCTGGCGCCCATGGTCTGGGGCCACATCGTCGATCTGACTGGACGCCGGATGCCCATGGTGCGCCTCGGCGCGCTGCTCGCCATCCTGGGATTCCTCGTCGTCTTCGTCGCCCAGGGGTTCTGGTCTCTGGCGATCGCCATGCTCCTGTTCAGCTTCTTCTGGAATGCCTCGCTGCCGCAGCTCGAGGCCGTCACCTTCAATCATCTCCGGTCGCGGCCCACACACTATGCACTGGTTCGGGTCTGGGGCTCGGTTGGTTTCATCCTGATCGTGACCTCGCTGGGTCAGTTCTTGAGTCAGGGTTCGCTCACCCTGGTCCCGGTCTGGGTCTTAGTCCTCCTGGTCGGCATCTGGTTGAGCGCGTTAGCGATCCCCGACAGCGCGCCCGTGCACGGAGAGCATCCGACTGTCTCCCTCGCGAGGCTCTTGGGCCGACCCCAGGTCCTGGCCTTCTTCGGTGCCTGCTTCCTGATGCAGCTCAGCCACGGGATCTATTACGCCTTCTACTCCATTCATCTGGAGGCGGCCGGCTATTCGAGCGCCGCGGTCGGGCAACTCTGGGCGCTTGGCGTCGTCGCCGAGGTCCTGGTATTCCTGATCATGCATCGCTTGTTGGAGCGCTTCGGCGCACACCGAGTGCTGATGTGGAGCCTCGGGCTCGCGGTCATCCGTTGGCTGTCGATCGGCGCCTTCGTCGACATACTGGCGATCCAGATCCTCGTCCAGACGCTGCACGCGGCGACCTTCGGGACCTTTCATGCCGCGGCGATTCATCTGGTCCATCACGTCTTCCCGGGGCGCACCCAGGGGCGCGGTCAGGCACTCTACAACAGTCTCAGCTTCGGCGCGGGCGGGGCGGCAGG
>JANQGF010000013.1 GCA_028277465.1 Chromatiaceae bacterium | reverse complement strand
CCCGGAGCATGGAACAAGAGCCGCAGCAGTTTGCAGGCTCGTCGCGGCGAGGCGCCGCTCCCACCAAATCGAGCGGCTGGGGTGCTGTTCCACGGTAAGACCTGTCCGCTTCAGGGGGAGCGGGGCCATTTCCTTTCGGTCTCGAGGCGCATCCTGGGTTCGATATGCGGATGCCGAGGTAAAGAGAATTGAACGGCTTGCGGATCGTGCAGAAGATTGGGCTCCCTCTCCTGGTGGTGCTCGGCCTGCTGTTGGCACTGGTGGCGAGCCAGGGAAGCCGCCGAGGCAATCCCAATCCGAATCCGGTGGCCTATCTGGGACCCTCGGGCGTCCCTCAGGTCGTACTCAAGCACAATGCAGTCGACCAATACGTGACCACGGGATCCATCAATGGTGAGTCCGTCGAGTTCCTGGTGGATACCGGCTCGGTCGACGTGGCGATGCCCTATCAGGTGGCGCAGCGATTGCGGCTGCAACTGAGACCGGGTGGGCTCAGCAAGACGGGTAACGGCAATGTCCGGAGCTGGTCTGCCTGGCTCGACACCGTCGACGTGGGTGGGCTGGTCGCGCGTCAGGTCAAGGCGACCATCCTCCCCAATATGCAGGGCGAGCAGGTCTTGCTCGGCATGGCCTATTTGAAACGCATGGAGGTGTTCCTGGCCGGCGGTGAGCTGACTCTGAGGCCTCATCCATCCCCCAGCGGAGAGGCCCCCGGCGAATCGGCGAACACCTGGGGCGACTCAGAATGATCCTTGCGTTGCCGCCGCAGCGCACCTTGCGTGAGCAATGCGACGGTGGAGCCGTTTGCTGCCAGGTGACTCCTCAGTCGAGACTGTGCCCCAGCTTGTGGAGCCGAGCCTTCATGCGCCTGATCCCGAGCCAGGCGATGCCGACCACGAGCGGAACCGATAGCCCGGTGCCGTAAATGGCGTCGATCGGCAGTCCCTGGGACTCCAAGCCCTTGAGCAGATAGCCGACCAGCCCGACGCCATAGTAGCCGATGGCGATGACCGACAGACCTTCGACGGTCTCCTGCAGCCGGAGCTGCAGCTTTGCGCGCCGATTCATCGATTCGAGCAGCCCCCGGTTCTGCTCCTGAAGGTTGACCTCGACCCGAGCGCGTAACAGGGCGGTCAGGCGCGCCGCCCGCTCGGCCAAGTCGTGCTGGCGATGATGCACCGAATCACAGGTCGCGATCGCCGGGGCGAGGCGTGCGTTGATAAACTCGCTGATGGTCTGCAGCCCTTCGATGCGTCTCTGGCGCAACTGTTCGAGCCGCTGTTGCACCACCCGATAGTAGGCTCGCGATGCCTCGAACCGGTAGGTGGTCCGGGCCGCCACCGCTTCGATCTCGGACGCCAGACTCGTCAGCTCCGACAGCAGTTCCGCATCGGGGTCCCAGGACTCGGCCGTCTCATCCTCGGCCATGCGCGCAGCGACCACTGCGAGCCGCCGGTCGGCATCGCTCAGACAGATGTTTGCCTCGCGCGCCGGTGGAAGTCCGAGCAGTGCCATGGCGCGGTAGGCACTGATCTCGAGAATCCGCTTGGCGAGGCGGCCCGCCTGCCGATCCGACAGCCCCTGGTCGCGCAGCAGGATCCGCGAGAGACCGTCACTGTGGATGTGCAGGTCCGACCAGGCGCGGCCAGCGCCTCCCACCACCTCCGACCCGATGACCGCATTCCCCGCGAAGAGGGCGGAGAGCTCCTCTGCACTGCGCTCCGGCATGTCACGCGATTCGATTGCGAGTGAAACGGCTGTGATCACCTCGCCCGGCATCTCGCGCAGCCAGTCCTGCGGCAGCTCCTGCAGCACTGGGTAGGCAAAGGGATGCACGAAGGACCCTTGCTTGCTGAAGGTATAGGTGACGAACTCGGTGTGTCTCTCCCAACGCATCCGGATGTCGCCCAGCGTGGCGTAATAATATTGTCCGACCGTCTCTGGGACGGGCAATCCATAGTGCTGGAGCAGCCTCAGCAGATGACGCACATTGCGACCACTGCCCCGTTCGCCACACACGGCAGCGATATGTGAGACCCGCTCCGGCGGGCGCAGGGGCTCGTGGGTGCGGGTGTGCAGCTCGGCGACGACCTGATGGCGCAGCGGATGCTCTTTGAAGGGCAATGACATGAGGCGGCGGCTCCTCGACGATCGACCTCACAGCTTAGCCTGAAACCCCGACCTGAAAAAGACAGCTCCACTCGGATTGAGACCCAGCATCGCTTTTCCAGCAAGGGGCGCCCCACGGGGGTGGACTCGGATGGCGCTACGTGTTGAAGTGACGAGTGATTCAATGAGCATTAGTGGGCCTTTGGTGAATTGATCCGAGTGGGCGACAGGTCCTCGCTGCTTTTCAAGGCCCCCTTTATTGACGAATGGTGTTCCGGCGCAGCGCGGGTGTCGGGTGACCGAGCAGATTGGTGCCTAATCGAGGATGGCCGAACTAACCGACTCGCAGACCTACTTCGACGACGAATCCGAATCCCTGCGCAAGACCCTGGAGCAGATGCGCAAGGATGCAGAGGAGGAGGTCTTACGTCTCAATCGCCGGCTTGCCGAGCGCGAGTATGAGGTCGATAGCTCGGTCGCCACCGCCACTGAGCGACTCGCGCTGCAGCAAGAGATGACGGTGCTCCAGCAGACCCTGGAGGCCAAGGAGCAGGCGCTCGATCACATCACCGAAGAATGCCGGCGTCTCGAGGACCAGCTGGAGGACCAGAACAGCGCCTACGATAGCCTGAAGCAGGAGGTCGAGCGTCAAGAGGAATCGCTCGAGAAGGCCCAGGCCGAAGTGGAGCGTCTCACGCGTGAAGTGGCGAGGCTTCAGGCGCAGGCCGATGTGGCCCCGCAGGTGCAGACCCTGCCCGTGCAGGTGAGGGAACCGGAGAAGACCTCGCGTCTCTGGCTGCTGAGCGGGTCTCTGGCGTTCTTCGTGGTCTTGTCGCTGGTCTTGTTTCTGTTGCTCTTGTTCGGTTGGGGTCGGCTCGAGGTCCGCTTCCCGGGCCTGGAATCCAAGGCGAGCCCAGCACCGGCGTTGCCGGTCGCGCCAGCCGCTCCGTCGCCGCGGCCCTCACCACCGGATACCGCGTCGAGAACCGCGGCTGGGTCTCAGGGCGAGGTTGCTGAGACCCCACAGAAGTCCCCGCCGATTCATCGGGATCGGCTCCCTGGCGGCGCCTTCGCCCCCGCGATGGCGATGCTCGAGGGTGGTGCCTTCGAGATGGGGAGCAATAGTCTGTCGGGCGAGGATTTCAGCCCCGCCCACGAGGTTCGGCTCAGGCCTTTTCTGATGGGCGTTTACGAGGTCACTTTCCAGGACTACGACCGCTTCGCCCGGGCGACCGGTCGACCGCTGCCACAGGATTTCGGTTGGGGACGGGGTAAGCGACCGGTCGTGGGAATCAGCTGGGTCGATGCCTTGGCTTATGCCGATTGGTTGTCTCGGCAGACCGGTCGGCGTTATCGCTTGCCGACCGAGGCGGAATGGGAGTATGCAGCGCGTGCCGGCACCGAGAGCTCCTATTGGTGGGGCTTCGGCATGCAGGCCGGTCGGGCGGTCTGTTTCGATTGTGGCACCCAGTGGGACAATCGCTCGACGGCGCCCGTGGGCAGTCTCCCGCCCAACCCATTCGGCCTCTATGATACCGCCGGCAACGCCATGGAGTGGGTTGCCGACTGTTATCGTCCTGGCTACGAAGGGGCGCCGACCGACGGCCTGGCTCGCCTGGATGGCGGCTGCCACGCGCGGGTCGCGCGTGGTGGTGCCTTCAACAAGCCCGGATCCTCCATGCGGAACTACGTCCGTGCCCGCTTCCTTCCCGAGACCCAGCTCAACATGCTGGGTTTCCGAATCGCCCGAGACGCCTGATCGCCCCTCGCCATGTCCTCGAAGGCAACCGTCCTGGGTGTCGGGATCGCTACCCTGGACCTGATCAATGAGGTGGAGGTCTATCCGGTCGAGGATGCGGAGGTACGTGCCTTGGCCCAACGCCGGGTGCGGGGCGGTAATGTGACCAACAGCCTGTCGCTGTTGGCCCAGCTCGGACACCGCTGCGCCTGGGTGGGGACCCTGGCGGACGACGCCGCGAGCGGGCTCATTCGGGAAGATCTGGCGCACCGAGGAATCGATGCCGCCGCTGCCACCTGCGTCGCGGGTGCGGTGACTCCCACCTCGTACATCACCCTCAGTCGCACCACTGGTAGTCGGACCATCGTTCATTATCGGGACCTGCCGGAGCTCGACTTCCAGGCCTTCGCGAGGGTGCCACTGGATGGTCTCGCCTGGGTCCATTTCGAAGGTCGCAACCCGGCCGAGACCCGACGCATGATCCGACGGGTACGCGACGAACGGCCCGCCGCGGGTCTCTCGTTGGAGCTCGAGAAGGCGCGCCCGGGGATGGATGCCTTGTTGGATGGACCCCAGCTGCTGCTGGCTGGACGCGCCTATGCCCAGGCGGTCGGCTTCAGCGATCCTGGTCCCTTCTTGGAGGACCTCATCGAGCGAACGAGTGCCGAGCTGTGTGTGGTTGCCTGGGGTGAGAGGGGTGCCAGCTATCTCGTGCGCGGCGACGTGACCCGTCAGATTCCGGCGCACCGGCCGGAGCAGGTGGTGGATACGCTAGGGGCCGGGGATTGCTTCAATGCGGCCGTCATCGATGGCCTCTTGCGTGGGTTGGCCACAGACGATGCGGTCGCACGTGCGGTGGGCTTGGCTGGCTTCAAGTGCGGCCGACAGGGGCTCGACGGTCTGGTCGAAGCCGCCTGCCGGGAGGGGTTCCTGACCGGGGTTTGAGCTCGGCCCTGTCCTGGGTCCTCCCGCGGGGGGGCGAGTGTCACCGCTCAGGGCGCCGGGTTCGGCTGTCTGGTGTGAATCGCCTCGATCTCCGCGATCACCGTCTCGTCCAATTGCAGGTCGATGCTGGCGAGGTTGTTCTCCAGTTGCTCCAGCGTGGTGGCGCCGATGATATTGGAGGTGGTGAAGGGCCGGCTGGTCACCCAAGCCAGTGCCATCTGCGCCGGGTCCAGACCCCGACGGTGTGCCAGGGCCACATAGTCGGCGGTCGCGGCCTCTGCCTCGGGGTTGGAGTAGCGGTTGAAGCGCTCGAAGAGCGTGAGACGGGCGCCTGGCGGGCGGCGTCCGTTCAGGTATTTGCCCGAAAGCACGCCGAATGCCAAGGGCGAGTAGGCGAGGAGTCCGCAGTCTTCACGCAAGGCGGTCTCCGCAAGCCCGATCTCGAAGCTGCGATTCAGCAGGCTGTAGGGGTTCTGGATGCTGACCATGCGTGGCAGGTCGTACTGCTCGGCGAGGGTCAGATAGCGCATCAGGCCCCAGGGGGTCTCGTTGGAAACGCCGATCTGGCGGATCTTGCCTGCACCTGCCAGATCGGCGAGGGTCTGCAACGTCTCCAGCAATGGCACGCTCGCATCATGGTTGGCGGGCGTATAGCCCAGTTTGCCGAAGAAGTTGGTCTCGCGATCGGGCCAGTGCAACTGGTAGAGATCGATCCAGTCCGTTTGCAATCGGCGCAAGCTGGCATCGAGGGCGGCCTCGATGTTTGGCCGGTCGAGCCGGTTGCGGCCCTCGCGGACGTGAGGCAGCCAGTCCGCTGGGCCGGCAACCTTGGTGGCCAGCACGACCCGACTCCGACAACCGCGGGATTTGAGCCAGTTGCCGATATAGCGCTCGGTTCGACCCTGGGTCTCGGGCAGCGGCGGAACTGGATAGATCTCGGCCGTGTCGATGAAGTTGATGCCCGCGGCCAGGGCAAGGTCCAGCTGGGCGTGAGCCTCTGCCTCCGTATTCTGCTGCCCGAAGGTCATGGTCCCGAGGCAGAGGGGGCTGACCTGAATGCCCGAGCGGCCGAGTTCTCTGAGTTGCATGGCGGTCTCCGCGGTCGAGTAGGGATGCCGGGCGAGAGCTTGAAGTAGAGACCGGGGCGCCAGATCCTCATCTGCTCAGTTAGGAGATGATCGAGGACCATGGAGTCCCAGTGCCTTCAAGTTAGGCGATTTCTGTCAATGTTCATACCATCTGACTTGTCTTGACGCCCGCCTTCGGTGTCGCGCCACCAGTCACATCGCCCGGCGATGCTCCTGGTG
>JANQGF010000250.1 GCA_028277465.1 Chromatiaceae bacterium | reverse complement strand
CCTGCAAGGCGGCGCGCATCGATGAGGCCGCGCAGGGTCTGAAACAGCCCCGGTGTCCGCTGTACTTCATCGAGAATGACCAGCCGATCCTGTTGCTGCTCAAGATAGCCGGTGGCATCTTCCAGCTTTTGCAGGTCTTGCGGATTCTCCAGATCAAGATAATCGGGGGGCGGTCCCCCGGACAGCAGGCCAGCATGGCGGCGAACCGACGTGGTCTTGCCCACCTGTCGTGGGCCAAGCAGGCAGACGGCTGGAAACTGTTTCAGGTAATCGAGAACGGACTCTGTCAAGCGGCGATCTAAAATCATTTTCTTTTTCGGGAATCACCTTGGTCCATTTGATCGCGCCCATGACCGGTCGGGAACGACCCAGAGCCGATAGTGGCGATCAGCTATTGTTTCAGCTGAGGCGATTGCCGGAAATGTTCATACCAGATGGCGCCGGATTGAGGCTCGCCTTCGAGGAGCGCCACCAGGAGCATAGTCGGGCTATGTGACTGCTGGCGCGACGCAGAAGGCGGGCGTCAAGACAAGCTAGGTGGGATGAGAATTGACAGAAATCGCCTTAAGCCATCGACCCGCGTACGGCCGGCGTCAGCCACGCGGCCAGCTGTTCCACCGAGAGCTTGCCAAGTACGGGGCGCCTTTGCCACTGCCCGCTTTGTGCCACGGGCCGCCTTGACCGCTGCCAAACAGCCTCCTAGCCTTTACATAATCCCGAGCTGCCCAGAGGGTTGCTCTGTGCCCAGCTTCAGCCGTCTACTTTACTAATGGCTGCTGCTGGACCTGAATCGGCGGCGGGACTCGTGTTCATGGGGCCGAGGCCAATGAGCGAACGCAAGATCTTCACCTACCTGTACGTTGTACGACCCGACGCTCGGATCGATACAATGATCTACGCAAACGACCTACCTTCACTGACCGGGGATGCACTGGCCGTCGCACTTCGCATCAACCCGAACCTCGGTGAAAATACACGTCGTGCTATTGCGAACCTCGAAATGCGAAAGGTCTATGTGAATTGTCCGAGCGTCTATGTCTACGAGAGTGAGGTCGAGATCACGCCCGTTGAGCTACAGGAGATCATCGACCGGCATTCGGCGGAAGGAACGCTTGAGACCTTCTTGAGCGATTCGCGACTTCATCGATAGCCTCCATGGAAGCTGCGTTACATGGAGCCCAGGATGCGCCTCAGGGCCGGAACGACACGGCCTCGCTTACCCACTCCCTCGCGTCGATCCCCCTAATTCTGACGGGCTCCTGGCCGGGACCGTACACCCCCTTTCCTTTTCCGAGGCCGCCGCTCTCCAGTCGGTGGAGTATTCGGTCGGTTGTCCGTTGACCCTGGACCACCGTGAGGTCTCGCCACTGCGATCGACCTCGCCTCACATACAACAGACCCTTGCCGAACGAACTGCCGACCAGGGCAAATGACCGGGAGGGCGCTCAGTGCCGCGAAGGTGATCTAGGCTTGGCTCAGAGAAAAAAAGGGAATAGCCTAGTCACAGTTCACTAACAAGTAACGTATCTTTGCTCATGTGAGTTGCGCAGAAAATGCCCGATCAGCCTGAAAAAGGAGCCGCTGGGGACCCTGCATCGACCCGGTCAACGCTACAGCAGCGGCCCGCAAGCGGTCTTTGATCACGACGTCCACACCACCTGGCCAGCGGTGCGCGGGCGCCTCGAACCTACCTGGAGCGGCATCATGCTCGATTCGCCCGGGGCCGCGTTGCGCAGAGTCGCACCCACTCAGACCGTCCTGCATGCGCTAGCGCCCAGTCACTTCCGGCATCATTAAGACCGATTATGAGGCCCGTAGAAAGTATGAGTCGCGCCGAATATGGCGAAGTTCTAAACTGCGTGATGGTTGGAACCTGACGTCGCCGTGGAGCCGACGTTTTCACTGCGGAGCGATCGGATAAGCGCTCCCTTGACACGGCCAGTCGGTCTGCTACCGGGACGGTACGGGTCGGCGTTGTTCTGAGGTAGTTGGAGTCTTGATCTCATGATCACCAGTAACCCCTTCGCGGAGCTTTCGGCTCTCATCCCACCTGCTGTTATGCAGGCCTACGTCGTTCTGATGATCCTCTTGGTCATCGGTGGCACCCTGCTAGACGTCATGCACAAAAAGAGTGCGAAGTACTTCTTCGAGAAAGGACAGTCACTCAAGAAATTGGCTAAGCGTGAAGTCAGCAGCGCAGAGAAGATCGGCATCGCCGTCAGCACCGTTGCGAACGAGGTATTGGCCTCGGGCGAGTTCGACAACCTAGATCGGCGCAAGTCCCACCTGCTCATGATGTACGGCTTCGTCATCTTCGTGGTGACGACCGCGCTTCTGATCTTCGGCCTGCCGGCCGCGGAGGGCGAGACCTCGTTCTTCACGCCCCTGCTCTGGCACCTGGGTGCGCTCATGATCTGCGTCGGCGGCTACTGGTTCTGGCTCAAGATCCGTGTCGACGTTCGCTCCGAAGGCCACCAGTGGTATGAAGTGCAACACCGCGACCTGTTCGTCGTTTCGCTGTTGCTGATGGCGACCTTCGCGCTGGTTTGGTCCTTGCTGGAGTCGGTTGGCGGTGGTGTGCTTGCCGGTATCGCCCTGTTCGTCTTCATCGTCGCGGCCACCACGCTGTTCAGTACCGTCTTGTGGTCGAAATTTGCCCACATGTTTTTCAAGCCGGCGGCTGCGTTCCAGAAGAAGGTTGCCCAGGCGGATGGCTCGAGGGACAAGTTGCCCGAGCTACCCGAGCTGACGGACCCCGTCGTCAAGGAACGGTATCCGGATATCCCGGAGTACATGGGCGACAACCCACCGTACATGGGGCTTGGTATCAAGAGTGAAACTCCGACCCACTACTGACCTTGATTCGATGATTCGAGTCACGAAGAGGACTACAAGATGCCGACTTTCGTCTATATGACTCGCTGCGATGGTTGTGGCCAATGCGTTGATATCTGTCCGTCGGACATCATGCACATTGATCCTGTCACCCGGCGCGCCTATAACATCGAGCCCAATATGTGCTGGGAGTGCTTGCCCTGCGCGAAGGCATGCCCGCAAAACGCGATCGACGTTCGCGGCTACGCCGACTTCGCCCCTCTCGGCCACTCGGTACGCGTGCGCCGTGATGAGGAAAAAGGTGTCATTGCCTGGCGGATCATCTTCCGCAACGGCAATAAAGACATGAATCTGCTGGCGCCGATCACCACGAAGCCTTGGGGTCAGCACATCCCCCGACTCGCAGATGAGGCCGCACCCAGCCAGGAGATGCGCGACAGCCAGCTGTTGTTCAGCGAGCCCAAGTACATTCGCCTGGACGATGGTGATCTGCATACGCTCGAGTCCAATGGTCTGAAGATGATCGCCGGGGTGGAGGGTTACTGATGGCTTACAAGACAATCATCGAAGACGATATCGACATCCTCGTCGCCGGAGCTGGCTTGGGCGGCACGGGCGCCGCTTTCGAGGCCCGCTACTGGGGCCAGGACAAGAAGATCGTCATTGCCGAAAAGGCGAACATCATGCGCTCAGGCGCCGTTTCGCAGGGTCTGTACGCGATTAATTGCTACATGGGAACCCGTTTCGGCGAAAACAACCCGGAAGACCACGTCCGTTACGCGCGTATCGACCTGATGGGTATGGTCCGCGAAGACCTGTTGTTCGACATGGCCCGTCACGTCGACTCGACTGTGCATCAGTTCGAGGAATGGGGTCTGCCCCTGATGCGCAACCCCAAGACGGGTGCCTATCAGCGTGAAGGGCGATGGCAGATCATGATTCACGGTGAGTCCTACAAGCCGATCGTCGCCGATGCCGCGAAGAAGTCGGCCGACAAGGTCTTCAACCGGATCTGCGTGACCCACCTGCTGATGGATGAGAGCAAGCCGAACCGTGTCGCCGGCGCGGTCGGCTTCAATGTGCGTACCGGTAACTACCACGTCTTCAAGGCCAAGGCCGTTGTCGTCGGTGCGGGTGGCGCATCCAACATCTTCAAGCCGCGATCCGTTGGTGAAGGTGCTGGTCGTGTCTGGTATGCGCCCTGGTCTTCGGGCTCAGCCTACGGCTTGTTGATTGGCGCGGGCGCCAAGATGACACAGATGGAGAACCGTATCGTTCTGGCCCGATTCAAGGACGGTTACGGTCCGGTGGGTGCCTACTTCCTGCACCTCAAGACCTACACCCAGAACGGCTTGGGCGAGGAGTACGAGTCCAAGTGGTTCCCCGCACTTGAGGAAATGGTGGGCAAGAGATATCTGGACGTCGAGGCTTCGCACCGAACCCATCGTCCGATTCCGACCTGCCTGCGTAACCATGCGTTCATCAATGAGGTCAATGCCGGTCGCGGTCCGATCCATATGGTGACCATGGAGGCCTTCCAGGACCCGCACCTTGAAGAGATCGGCTGGCACAACTTTTTGGGAATGACCGTCGGTCAGGCCGTGCTGTGGGCAGCGACCGACGTCGACCCGAAAAATGAGAATCCGGAGCTGACCACATCCGAGCCCTATGTCATGGGCTCTCACGCGACCGGTTGCGGCGCCTGGTGCTCGGGGCCAGAGGATGTATCACCGCCAGAGTATTTCTGGGGTTACAACCGGATGACCACCGTCGAGGGTCTGTTCGGGGCCGGTGACGCCGTTGGTGGTACGCCGCACGCGTTCTCTTCCGGCTCCTTCACCGAAGGTCGTCTTGCAGCCAAGGCGGCCTGTAAGTACATCGACGACGGCAAGGCCGAAGGTATCCGTGTATCCGACGAGCAGATCGAGCGTCGCAGGGAAGAGATCTACAAGCCGTTGGAGCATTACAAGATCTATCGGAATGAGATCACAGCCGGTACGGTCAACCCGAACTACATCAACCCGCGCCAGGGCCTGGATCGCCTACAGAAGCTGATGGACGAGTACGCCGGTGGTGTAACGGTCAGCTATATGACCAACGAGAAGCTGCTGAACATCGGCCTGAAGAAGCTGAAGATCCTGGAAGAGGATCTCGAGAAGGTTGCTGCGGAGAACATCCACGAGCTGCTGCGTGCGTGGGAGCTGAAGCATCGCCATCTCACCTCCGAGGCCGTCATGCACCACACCTTGTTCCGCAAGGAAACCCGTTGGCCGGGCTACTACTACCGTGGTGACGCAATGAAGCTGGACGACGAGAACTGGCACGTGCTGACGGTGTCTCATCGTGATCCCGACACCGGTGAATACACCATGGAAAAGGCGCCTTGCTATCATCTGGTAGAGGCGTAGGATTAAGGTCCTCTTAGGGTATGGGCCCTTGGTACATCCGGGGGCCCTGCCTTTTCTGGGACTGAGCCTCTGCGAATGAACATTAACGATAAGACTGACGAAGAGATACTCGAGATTGCGCATCCCATGTGGGATGACCTCGTCAAGTATTCCAATGAGGGCCAGTATGGCAAGTTCATCAAGAAGTTCTCTTACGACTTGCTGCTTGGCTTGAACGAGGTCGAAGTGGGTAAGCAGTTTGCTCACAGCGAGTTGGCACGGAACCTGGTCGAGGAAAGAGACTTTCTAGGGCTCATCAGGCGTGGCCAACATGTGACGGTACTCTACCGAGTACGGAGCAAAACGCGGGAAGGCGATTGGCTGGGAAGAATGGTCCTCGGCTATGAGAAGGGGGAAGTGCGGATTTTCGCCGCATCGATCTTCTAACCCATGAAACGGGCGGCTATGAAACAGACCATTCAAGACAACAAATTTGTCGAGCTGACCTATCGGGTCGTGGATCAGAAGACGGGGAGCGTCTTGACAACCGTGGAGTTTCCTCTGGGTTATGTTCACGGTAGTAACCAGGTGCTGGCACCGCGGGTCATGGCGGAGCTGGAGGGGAGGTTCGCGGGAGATACGATATCGGTTCCGATCGACTGCACGGATCTCTATGGTCCCAGAGACGAGTCGTTGGTGATCACCGACTTGATTGAAAACGTCCCCGCGGACTACCGGGAAGTCGGCACCCGCATTGTCATGGAGAACGACAAGGGCCAGACCAAGAGCTTTCTCGTCACTCGAATGGACGACAAGACGCTGACAATTGACGGAAACCATCCGCTCTGCGGCAGGAAGGTCGTGTTCGAGCTCGAGGTCCTGAGCGTGCGCGATGCGACGGATGAAGAGATCATCGCGGGCGGCAAGGTTGACAGGGGTCCAGACATCGGTGGACTCCCAACCAGACCGATCTGATTGTGGTCCTCTCCAACTGGGCGGGCGCAGGCCGTTCGATCTGCGTCTGCCTTTCGACCGAGATCGATCGACCGAGATCGATGCCCGGGCGCTGTCCCAGGCGCGCGCAGTTCGGATCAGGAGCCGTCTCGCGAGTTCCTGCTCCGTAGCTTGGCCTCGACTCTGGCGGCCTTGAGGATGCCGTCGTCGACGACCTCGGGATAGACGGCGTGGAAGCGGTCTACATCGAAGACGTGATCACAGGCGGCGATCTCCAGTTGTCGCCGGGTGTCGCGCGGCAGGCCATGCAGCATCAACAGCCGTGGCGCGAGCCGATTGATGTAGCGTTCGCAGAGGTTGCGCTGCTCCTCGTTGGGCCAGTCCTCGCGCAACAGGCAAGGCGGCAAGGTCCTCGGCGGCCCGACATCGCCAGTGCAGTCGGGCTGCAGCCAGTTTGCGCGTGGCCGCGATCCCGCGCGTTGTTCGACGGCGCGCTCGAGTCGGTAGTTCACCGGCGGCACATAGAAACCGTCAGTGCCCTCGGCGCTGGGTATGGCGAGCTGCGAGGCAGGCATCGCCACCCAGGAAGGTTGCCGAGGCAGGAGATCGCGTTCTCCCGGAACGACACAGGTCTGCAGCAGCGCAAGCGGGGCACCCTCGGCGGCGTCGAGTAGCCAGTATTCATGCTCGTCGGCCGCGTCGAACGGGAGCCGTGCGGTTGACAAGGCCGCGTGAAGCTGGTCGATGGCGGCGCATACAGGGTCGGATGTCACTCGTGGGTGGCGACCCCTGGTCTTCACCGTGCCGTTCTCGATGGTTGCCGCCAGAAAGAAGCGCAGCTTAGGATCGACACCCGGGTTTTGGATGCGGAACTGCGCTTCGCTGACCTTGGTGTACTGGACCTCCCAGTTGCGACCATCCAGGCTCAGCGCGCGTGCCTCAGGCATCTCGGCGACTTGGACAACTCCGACGAACGGTGAAAGGAGACGTCTGGAGTAGGTTTTGATCATTCGGTTTTGGCGCTGCGATAGTCTCGAAGGAGGGGTTTACCCTTGCCGCTGCTACCGGTAGGTTACGCGAGTTGACCTGTTTGCATCGTTCTTTTTGGTCTCGAGTGTTGTGTTATGAGTAGTACAGATCCAAGCGTAAAGACCGACGACGAATGTCGCTTCTGTGTGTCCAAACCCAGCAGGCGACTGATGATCGAGAGCGAGTATGGATTCGCCGCATATGATCGCCACCCTGCAAGTGACGGGCACTTTCTGGTCATCCCGTATCGACATTTCGCGAGCTACTTCGACATCAATGATGACGAATTGGTTGACCTTTGGGGTTTGGTGGCACGCGGAAAGGAAATCGTCGACGAGAGATACCATCCGGATGGATACAACATCGGCATTAACGTCGGTCACTGGGCCGGGCAATCCATTCATCACTTGCATATCCATGTGATCCCTCGGTACAAGGGCGACGTTGAAGACCCGAAGGGTGGAGTGCGTGGCGTTATTCCGCACAAGAAGGTTTACACCTTCTCTCCCGATTAATGATCCGCAACATCTAGCTGGGTCCCTAAGCGACACTGAACCGCGACACCGATCGCGCAATTAAGGCGATTGCCGGAAATTCTCATGCCAGATGGCGCCGGATTGGCGTCTGCCTTCAAAGAACGTCGGCAGGAGCATAGCCGCGCGATGTGACTGCTGGCGCGACGCAGAAGGCGGGCGTCAAGACCAGCCAGGTGGCAGGAGAATTGACAGAAATCGCCTAAGTGTGAAACAGCGTCTTCATGGCGCCGTAGACGTGCTCATAGGTGTATGAGTTTTCACCACAATGAATGAGATCATCGTCATCCGTGCGGAACGTCAAATACGGATGCACCTCTACACCATCAACCTCGATCCCAGCGATATCGTCAATGGTACCGGCGATGCTCAACGCAATACTTGCCGTGAGGTCTTCTAGCTTTTCTTGGTCCACACCGGCTTCTTGAAGCTTGATTTTGATTCTTTCAACAATCTCGGCGGTGAATATCGCTTGCTGCTCGTCGAATTTCGAGCTCGCCAATGTCAGTTTCATTTTCGATACCTTGGTGGCCCGCTGTGTCAGGCAAGTTGTCGCGACTTGGGATGGATGAAGTATTCAGCACCGCACCGAATGTGGAATCATTACTTGCCGGCGCCGAAGCGGGAATCCCTCTCGCCGACTCGACCACCCTGATACCGCTCTGTGCTGGGGCGGGCGTGCAAGCGAATAATGCACTCCAATGTCTGCAGCACTGCGTCCGTAAAGTGTGCGACTGACCAGACTGTGGTGCGATGCCCGTTTAGAGTGGTCTGGTCTTAGGACGGAGAGGCGACGGGATGTCAGGCTAGGGGAGCGTTGGAGAGTTCATTGTTTGCGTAAAGCGAGGATGCAGGCCGGTTCCGACCGCGTGAGGAGCCGATTCATCTGCGTAGGCCTGGTCCAGGCGGCCGCGCGAGCGCTCTACGTTCACGCGACCACGCGTGTTTAGGCGATTTCTGTCAATGTTCATACCATCTGACTTGTCTTGACGCCCGCCTTCGGTGTCGCGCCACCAGTCACATCGCCCGGCGATGCTCCTGGT
>JANQGF010000236.1 GCA_028277465.1 Chromatiaceae bacterium | reverse complement strand
AACGCAACACTGGAGCGCTTCTTGGGGAAGTAAGGCGATTTCTGTCAATTCTCATCCCACCTGGCTGGTCTTGACGCCCGCCTTCCGCGTCGCGCCAGCCGTCACATCGCGCGGCGATGCGCCTGCCGACGCTCCTTGAAGGCAGACGCCAATCCGGCGCCATCCGACATGGGAATTTCCGCCAATCGCCCAAGGAGTCAAGCGAGGTTCTACCAAATCATGGCAAGACTGTTAGTCGTCGAAGATTCCGCAACGGACCGCGACTATTTGCGCGATCTGCTCGTCAAGGCTGGCCACGTCGTCATGACCGCCGCGTCGGGACGAGACGGGGTTACCCTGGCACGCCGCGAACGGCCCGATCTGGTCTTCATGGACATCGTGATGGATGACGTGGACGGTTATCACGCCACACGCTCCCTGAAGGAGGATCCCGAGACGGGTCACATCCCCGTGGTCGTCGTC
The DNA here is from genome assembly GCA_028277465.1 of Chromatiaceae bacterium. GTDB lineage: Bacteria > Pseudomonadota > Gammaproteobacteria > Chromatiales > Chromatiaceae > JANQGF01. The sequence continues at coordinate 8,928 of JANQGF010000236.1, read as the reverse complement.
AGCAGTAAGAACCAAAAGGCCGATAAGATGTGGGCCCAGTTGCAGGGCGCTAAGGGATATCTGGTCAAGCCGGCCAGCGCCGAGGCGATCCTGAGACAGGTGGATGAGCTGGTGGGCGGCGGCAGGGCACCCGCGTGAGGTCTGGCCGGTTACTGGAGCCCAAACCAGAGGCCCTGGACGATCCCGCGGAGGGGCGCTGGCTCGCGCCTGATCTGGACCTGGAGGACCCGGGGCAGGACGAGACAGATGTCCGCTATGCCTTGCGAATCGGCGACTGGTGGTTCTTGGTCCCGACGGATCTGCACACCGAGGTCTCACCAGTCCTGCCCTGCACACGCCTTCCCTTTACCCAGGACTGGTGTCTTGGGCTCGCGAACTATCGCGGGGATCTGGTCCCTGTCTACGATCTGGGCGCCCTGATGGAGGAGGAGCGCGGCAGAGGGACTGGCATCTATTTCCTGATGCTGGGACCGAGGGATTCGCGCGCCGGTCTTCGCATCGACGAGATGAAGACACTCCGCGTGCCGACCAGCACCGATCCGATACCCCTCTTTCCGATGCGCAATTTTCCGCCCGACTTCGATTGTCGTGGGTTCAGGGTCGAAGGGACCATCTTCGCCGAGGTCGATTTCGTCGCGGTGCTCGAGATCCTTGCCGAGCGCGCGAGCTTGCTTGAAGCCGGTTAGGCGTCCGCCGTAGGAACAAACCATGAAGATCACAGACCTCACCATTTCGGCAAAGCTCACCATCGCGACGACTGCCTTGGTGTTGTTCGTCTTTCTGCTCGTCTCCGGTGCCATCCTCTGGGGCCTGAACGGCCTCTACGAGGAGCGGCGGGAACTCGGCCAGGAGCCACGTCCCAACCGCGACAACGAGCTTGCCGGGGTGCTTCAGCAGAAGACCATCCGCTCGCTCGAGACCGCTGGTGCACTCCTTGCGGCACTCGCCGGCCAGGCTCGAGACCCGGGAAAGGATGAACGCCTGTCCGCGCTCCTCGCCCTGGTCGAACAGGATCCCGAATTCTCCTACGTGGATATCTTGGACGCACAGGGTGCGAGCTGGACGGGGCGCCGCGACCGCCCGGACGGTCGGTTTCGCGACTTCCCCATCGAGCGCGACGGGCGGCACGCCGGCACGGTGGTGATCGGCCTGTCACAGGGCTTCCAGTCCGCCGCCGACAGCTACCTCGGCGAACGGCTCGAGGCCCTGCGCGCGGACGACGCGTCGCAACGCGAGATCTCGATGGCGCTGGTGATGGCACTGCTCATCTTGAGCGCGTTGCTCATCGGGCTGGTCATCTATCTGGCCATCGCCAACCTCGCCAAACGCTTCATTCTGAGCCCCGCGGAGCGCATCCGCATGGCCCTCGACGGCATGGAGCTGCGCCGCGACTTCTCGGAGCGACTCGAGCTCGGAGCGGACGACGAGCTGGGACGAACGGTCGCGGCCTTCAACCGCGGCATCGACTATCTCGAGCGCCAGAACGACCAGTTGAACGATTCCATCATCGAGATACTGCAAGTCGGCAACGAGATCAGCCAAGCGCGCGACTTGACCCTGAAGGTCCCGGTCAAGGAGGACATCACCGGCCCGCTGCGCGATGCACTGAATCAGATCACATCGGAGAGTGCGGCCGTCCTGCTGCAGGTGCGCGAGATCGCCGAGCGGGTCGGCCAGGCGTCGGTCGAGGTGCAGGCCCAGGGTCGCCGCGTGGTGGAGGTCGCCCAAGCCGAGCGCGAGGAGATCGAGCACACTGCGAGCGATCTCGCGCTCGCCGTCGAGGCCTTCGATCAGATCGCTGAACGGGCGCGCTTCTGCCAGGACGCGGCCGAGACGGCGACGGGCTCGACCGACCAGGCGCTGGCAGCCGTCAAGGGCGCCGTGGAGGGCATGGCGACCATCCGGTCGAGAATCCAGGAGACCGGAAAGCGAATCAAGCGGCTCGGGGAACGCTCGCAGGAGATCAGCGGTATCGTCGACATCATCAACAGCTTCTCGGAGCGCACCCATGTGCTGGCCATCAATGCCGCGATGCAGGCGGCGACGGCCGGCGAGGCGGGCCGCGGCTTCGCCGTGGTGGCCCAGGAGGTACAACGGCTGGCGGACAGCTCGCGCAACGCGACGAACCAGATCGAGACGCTCATCGCCAATATTCGGGTCGAGACCCAGGACAGCATCCAGACGGTGAATCAGGCCACCGAGGCCGTGGGCAGCGAGTCCAGGTCGATCGAGGGCGCCGGCGAACTCATGCTGGAGACCCAAGAGACGGCGGCCAATCTGGCCGGGGCGGTGCGTCAGATCAACGAACAGGCACAGGCACAGGTCGAGACGAACCGCGCGCTGATGGAACGGGTCGACTCCGTACGCGCGAGCACCCTCGAGACGACGGATCAGATCGATCATCAGACCCGGGAGACCAACAGTCTGGTCAGTTACTCCAAGCAGCTGCTCGAGGCCATCCAGCTCTTCCGCTTGCCGGCACCGGCGAGCGCCGAAGAAGCGAGCCAGGGCTGAGCAAGCGATGAGACGATGAGGCCGGTTGCGATGGTCGAGGTCTTTTCCGCCGCCTTGCCGGGGCTGCAACAAGCCGTCGAGCTGGCCGGGAACCCCGGGGCACCGAACGAGGAACGGCTGGCGGCGGCCAATGACTTCTCCGAGGCCCTGGCCGACCTCTGGCCGACGCTGGAAGCGAACGGCGAGCATGTCGCCGAGTTTCTCGCCTTCCTGGATCTGGCCGTCGGCGGTTTGCCGGAACAGGCCGCACAGGGCGAGGCGACGGCTGCAGTCCAGGTCCTCGAGCTCTTGGCGCTGCTCGAGGCACACCTGGAGGCGCCAGAAGAGCCCGAGATCCCCGAGGCCCTGGTCGAGATGGCGACCTCGGAGTCCTTCGACCCGCCTCTGAGCCAGGAGGCGGCAGCCCTCTGGCTCGACCTCGTGAGCGCCTTCGAGCGGCAAGACGCGGCCCTGTCCGACGCCACCCAGGCCCCAACCCTCGAGGAGGATGCCTCGCCTCCCCCTCGCGCCCAAGAAGGACCGCAAGCGTCCGAGGCCAGCGAACAAGCCGAACTGGGCGAGGAGGCGGCCGAGCTGCTCGCGATCCTGGCCTGTGCGGCCGAAGAGAGCCGCGAAGAGCTCCTGCAGCGTATCGATGAGATCGCGAACGCGACCGATGCGGAGGTTCGGACCAACGCCGCGCGGGCCTTTCAGGAGGTCTTGGTCTGTCTCGCCGATGCCTCCTCGGAGGCCGGTTTCCTCGCCTTCGCCACCCTGTGCGCCAGTCTCGGCTATCAGGTCGCCGCCATGGAGGCCGATCGACCCTGGCCCGCATCGCTGCTCGAGCGACTGGCTCGTGTGCCGGCCGACTTGCAGACGTATCTGGACGACCCGCTGCCCGAGCCCAAACGGCGCGCTCTGGTGGAGATACTGCTGGACCCAAGCTGGCCGGACCCCATTTCGGACACCAACGCGGAGGAGCTGACCGCAGAGTTGTACCTTGATCCGCTCTCGCTCGAGCCAGAGGAGGGGCCGACGCGCGCGACGGAGATCGAGGTCGAAGACCTGTCGCTCTCCCCAGCGGAGGATATCGACGCCACCGTCTTCGCGAGCTTCCGCCGCGAGGGTCCCGAACTGACGCTCAAGTTGGGGAACGCCGTACAGAGCCTACTCGAGGGGCGTGGCGGAGAGGAGGCATTGCGCCAGGCGCAACGCCTGGCACACACCATCAAGGGCTCGGCCAATATCTGCGGGGTACGGGCGATCGCGGTCCTGGGCCATCATCTGGAAGACCTCCTCGAGTTCCTCACCGCACGATCCATCGGCCCGACGCCGGCCTTGGGGGACGCCCTGGCCGCCGGGGCCGATGGCCTGGCGCTCATGTTCGATATGATCGAGGGGGTCGAGCCACCGGACCCCGCAGGGCTGCGTCCGATCCTGCAGGAGGTCCTGGACTGGGCCAACCGCATCGATCGCGAAGGGAGCGCCGCCCTGGCGATGGACGCGACGGAGTCCCAGCCACGCGCCGCGCCCGCGGTCGACGCCCCGCCGGCACCACCCCGATCCGAGACCGAGACGGATGCCGCGGAGACCTATCTGCAGGTACCCGCTCGCGCCATCGACGACCTCTTGCGTCTGGTCGGCGAGCTCTCGATGACACTCGCTCAGTCCGAGGAACAACTGAGTCAGGCACAACATACACGCCGCGCGTCGGGAGAGGTCGACCGCCAGAATCTGTTGCAGGTCGCGGAGCTGGAGAAGCTGGTGGATCTGAGGGGGCTGGGGAGTCAGCTGTCGGGCCCGAGCGACGCGAGCGCGGAGCAGGCCTTCGATCCGCTGGAGCTCGAGCAGTACAACGAGATGTACATCACCACCCGGCGGCTCAACGAGGGCGTGAGCGACGCGCGCGAGCTCGCGCAGACACTCGACGGGACCTTGCACCAGATGGGAGAGGTCATCCAGCATCAGGTCAGGCTGAGCCGTCTGATTCGGCAATTGGCCATGGGTACGCGGCTGGTCAAGGTCGAGTCGGCGGTGGCCCGCCTGCAACGGGCGGTGCGTCAGACCTGTCGGGCGACCGGAAAGGAGGCGGGGCTGAGCATCGAGGGCGGCGAGGCGCAGATCGACGGCGAGGTGCTGGATCGGCTCATGCCGGCCCTGATGCACCTGGTGCGAAACGCGATCGATCACGGGATCGAGCCGCCCGAGCAACGGGTGGCGGCCGGCAAGGCGCGCCAAGGACAGATCGAGATCCGGTTCGGCCAATCGGGTGACCAGATCGAGATCGCCTTCAGCGACGATGGGCGCGGGCTGGACCTGGGGCGGATCCGGACCAAGGCGATCGTCAAGGGTTTGATCGCTGCCGATGCCGAGCTCACGGATCAGGAGTTGGCGCTCCTGACGCTCAGACCCGGTTTCTCGACGCGCGATGCCGTGACTCAGGTATCCGGCCGTGGAGTCGGGATGGACGTGGTCACAAACATCGTCCGGTCGCTCAACGGCTCTTTGGCCATCGAATCGGGGCGTGGCGAGGGCTATCGGCTCCGGCTCCATCTCCCGGCCTCGCGCTTGACGCTCTATTGTCTCCTGATCCAATGCCGGGATCAGCAGCTCGCCGTCCCCGCCAACGAGGTACGACTGGCCGTGCTCTCGGACGAGGGCGTCATCGAGGAGAGCGCCGACGGCTGGCTGTTCCGCCATGAGGACGGCACCTACCCATTGGCCCATCTCAACCGACTGCTCGGATTGCCGGCAAGCGAGTTTGGCTCGGAGCGCCAAGTCGTCTTGCTCGTCGAAGGGGACACCGGCGAACAGGCGCTCATGGTCGACGCCCTGCATGAGGGGCGCGAGTTGGTGACCATGCGGCTCGGCGCCCGCGTGCCGCGGATTCCGGGGTTGATGGCGGCCTCGCTGCTCGGGGACGGTAGCGTGATCCCGATCGTCGAACTAAGGACCATCATGCGCGTCGCGGCGGGTACCGACCTGCCCGCCCTCCGGACCGAGGAGACGGCCGAACAGGCACAACTGCCGACGGTCCTGATCGCCGACGACTCACTCTCCATGCGGCGAGCCCTGTCGCAGCTGGTCGCAGACGCCGGTTATCGCCCGCTGACCGCCATGGATGGGATGGATGCCATCCAGGTGATGCACCATGACAGGGTCGACCTCCTGTTGGTCGATCTGGAGATGCCACAGATGAACGGTCTCGAGCTGACGGCTCATCTGAGGACCCAGCCCGAGACAAGCGCCATCCCGATCGCCATGATTACGTCGCGCTCGACCGAGAAGCACAGGCGCGAGGCCCTTCAGATCGGGGTGGATCGTTATTTCGTCAAACCCTACCGGGACGAAGAGGTCCTGGATTACCTTCAGCAGGCATTGGAGCAGGTGTCCTGATGTATCCGATGATACGCATTGGTCTCTCTTGCGGCCTCGCCCTGTCTCTCGCTTTGAGCGCAGAGGCAGAAGAACGGGAGGCGTCGCGGGGTTATTACTATCCGGGGATGCCTTTCTACGGCGGCTACGGCCCCTATGGCTATCGGACGCCGGGATATCCGGGGGCAACCCAGCGCAGCCCAGCCCCGGCGGCCGGCTCGCCGGTCACCGAGAAGGGCCTGGCCACGACCGAGGCGCGAGCGGCCGCTCGCGAGCCCGAGGGGCAAGCCAGCGGCGAGGGGAAATACCCGAACCTCTCCGAGCAGGATTCGGGCGCCTTGCCCGTTGCCTTTGGTTCGGGCTCCGGGCGTCTCGGACGGGTACTGGCAAGCCGCGAGGGACGCACCCTCTATGTCGCGCTCGAGGATCCGGCCGCGGAGCCTCAGTGTGAGGGAGGCTGCCCGAGGCTGTGGCGTCCCTATCTGATGCAGGACTCGGACGTCCCACAGGCACCCTTCGGTGCGGTGCAGCGTGAGGACGGTTCGCGACAATGGAGCTGCTCTGGAAGACCGCTCTTCCTCTGGCTCGGCGATGAGGCCACCGGAGATGTGACTGGCGACGGCGTCGACGGTACCTGGTACGCGGTCAGGCTTGCCCGGACAAGCCTTTCGCCGGATTGAAAATGGACACGGAACGAGGCCAAACACCATGAGCACGCTATTCAACCTAACCTATTTCTCTTTCCTGGCCTGCGGCTTGGCCGCGTTGTTCGCCCTTGTCTATTTCGTGACCCAGACCCCACGTCTCGCTGGCCGGCTGCGTCTGCTGGCCTTGCTCAACATCCTGATCTGCGGCGTCTCCTGCATCCTTCATCTCTATTTCTTCACGCGTCTGCAGCCACTTGCGGCAGGTGCCGCTGGCCTCGAAGAGATGGCCTCCGCGATCGGGGAGCTCCCGCTCTTGGTGCGTTATGGCTACTGGATGGCGACCACCATGATGCTGATCCTGATGTTTCCTCTCTTGATGGGTTTGGAGCGTGTCGGCGTGCCCTTCGCCATCAAGCTCGCCCTGACCGACGCCGCAATGATCGCAACCGGCTATCTCGGCGAGCAGGCGACACAGACCGCCGGTGGTCTGAGCGTGACGGGGATCACCTGGTTCAGCATCAGCGGCCTGCTCTGGCTCTACATGACGTTCTCCATCTTCCTGGTGCTGCGCAGCCTGCCGAGCGACGAGCTGATCCCTGCCCAGCGCGACGCGCTGGTCTATATGTTCTTCTTCTTCCTCATTGGCTGGGCGATCTTCCCGGCGGGATTCCTCTACGCCATCATCTTCGATTCTGGCGTCGGCGTGGTCCTGCGCGAGTTCACCGTCAATATCGGCGACATCGTGAACAAGGTCATGTGGGGGATGCTCGTGGTCTACGCCGCGCGGGAGATCTCCAAGTCGCTGCAGGCGAAGGCGACCCTTTGACGTGAAGCGCGCTCAGCACGATCTGCGTCGCTCTTGGACGCGGTCCAGGATGACACGCCAAGCCAAGCCCTAACGGGATCGCGTGCGCAAGCGTGCCGCGATCCATCGCCAGACCGCTCCCTCCCGTTCGCTCTCCCCGGTGGCGACGTAGCGCAGGGCGTGGATGTTCTGTAATACCCATTCCATGCGTACGCGGGCGGTCTCGCGGCCGCAGAAGAGCATCCGGTCGTCGCGCTGCACCCGTTCGTCGAGGCCTGGCAACAACTGCATCCCGTCACTGCGGACAAGCAACAAGGGGATCGCCGGCAGCCGCTCCCCGCGGTTGCGCGGGTCGTGCAGCAGGGTTCCGAGGGTGACCGCAAGTCCACGCTCCTCGGCGTCACAGAGGGCGAATGCCTGTTCGGCGTCGACACTGACCTCCCAGACATGGGGCACCGAGTCGTCGACCAGCGCGAGGACACGGCTCACGAGCTCGCAGGCCCAGGGCTCCTCCTGAAACCCGGTCAGATTCGAGAAGTCGGCGAGCAGGGGCGTGACCAGCCTGACCCGGATACGGTTGGCGATAATGGTGCTGGGATGCATGATGGCGTGCGCACCGACACGATCGAAAAGACCTTGGTTTTCAAGGTCATTCTCGCGCGCGATCACGAAGAGATCCGGATTGAGCTGGAGCGCGGTCATGACGATGGAGAGATTATCGGCGTCGTGATCGGTTCCGGCCACCAGTCCGACCGCGCGCCGGATCTCCGCCTGTTCCAGCGTGACGGCCTCGGTCCCCCGACCATGGATGACGCCCTCCGGCGGCAGCCCTGTCTTGTGCGGCATCGCCTCGATCACCGTCAGATCCAGCCCCTGCTCCTTGAGATTCCGATACATGGCCTTTCCGAAACGCCCGTAGCCGCAGATCACCCAGCGGCCCTTGCTCGGCGGATTCCGGGGCTCGGTCAGCGCCTCGCCGCCGAAGCCATAGAGCCAGTCGAGCAGCAGCGTGAGACAGGGTGCCTGAATGGCGTTGGCCATGTAGAGCGCGAAGGCATCGAAGGGGTCGTAGATATGGTCGGTGCCAAACGAGGCCATGTTGGCCTCGATCTCATGCGAGTCCGCGCGACAGATGACCTTGATTCTGGGATGCAGCAGCTTGGCCGCGATGGCGATCTTGAGGTTCGCCTCGTTGACATTGGTCAGGGCGACCACACCCCGGCAGAGTGGATGCTCGAGTCCGGCGGCCCCCAGCGTCCGGGGACTGCGCGCATCCGCACACAGCGCTGGAACGTATTCGCGTAGGTTCTCCAGCTGCAGCAGGTTGATGCGGTCGGGATCGATATCGATGACCACGGCATGCAAATGCTGGTCGGTGAGGCCGCGTACCAGTGCACTGCCCGTCTGACCATAGCCGCAGACCAGGAAGAAGGGGTGACCCAGCCGTCGCACGCGACGGCGAAAGAGGTGTTCCGCCACCGCGCGCTGCAAGGTCGCGTCCTGCAACAATGCGATCAGGGTCCCGATGGCATAGATCCAGACCGCGACCGTGAAGAAGACCGAGACCGAGACCCACAGCCGCTGGGCATCGGTGAAGGCATTGGGGAG
>JANQGF010000111.1 GCA_028277465.1 Chromatiaceae bacterium | reverse complement strand
GATTCAGAAACAACCTACACACCGTAGGTTGGGCAAAGCGGAGCGTGCCCAACAAGGGCGGCTCAAGTTGCACCACTTGTTTCTGAATCGTTCCTAAGTCGGACAGGCTCCTAGCGCCTCTTCTCGGCACGACGCTTGCGGATCATGATAGTGTCTTCGGCCATGTCGGCGTAGGCGGCCCGCAGGGCCCGGTCGAAATCGGCCAGCTCACCGGCGTTGCGCGTCGCCTCGTGCGCCTTTGCAAGCTCGGCATAGGCCCATTTGCTGCGCCGGGTCATGGTGCCCGGCCGGCTCGGATCGATCACGTAATGGAGTTGCTCGACCTCGACCAGCGGCGGAATCTCCTGGTCCGAGCCGGCGTCTGCCGCATGGATGGCCTTGGGCACCAGGTCCAGGTTCAGACCCAGGCTCAGGGCGGCACAGCGGATCGAGCAGGTCGGGTCCACCGAGTCATCGAGATAATGGACCAGATGCCGAGTCCTGCGCCACTTCTCGTGGCCGCGGGACATCCCACAGTAGGGGCACAGCGGGAACTTCTGAAGCTCATCCTCCAGTGGGCTCGCGTCCCGCAGGCTGGGCATGAACTGGAGCGGCGTCCCGGCGACGTCCTCGTCGAGACCCCGCCGCTCGATCCACTCCCAGGGCTTCGGTGGGGCGCTGTCACTCGCCGGATGTGCCGCCGAGCCATAGGCCACCAGACCGCCGGTGGCGAGGGCGGTGAGGATGTCTCGTCGTTTCATCGTGATGCTTCCGTTTCGATTCTGGATGACTGGGCGGACGGTTGGACATCGCGCTCGCCCGTCCTGGTGAGCCACGGGGTCGGCTCCACGCCGAGCAGCGGCGTCAGCATCGCCTCCAGCCGCTCGCGGCTGATCTCCCCGAGCACCTTGTCGCGTACCACGCCCGTCCGGTCCAACAGATAGGACGTGGGCACCGCCATGACCCCGTAGCGCTTGGTCGACTCCCCGCGCTGGTCGATCGCAATCGGGTAGGTCACAGGGAGCAGCCGGAGCAGCTCCACGACATCCTCGAGCGGCTCGCCCTGATTGACGGCCAGCACGGTCAGGCCCTCGTCTCGGTACTGTTGATAGAGCCCTTCCATCTGTGCCATATCGATCAGACAGGGGCCGCAGCCGCCGGTCCAGAAGTCGAGCACCACCACCCGCCCCAGGTAGTCCGACAACCGGACCGGATTGTTTTCGAGGTCCAGGGCCGAGATCTCGGGCGCCTTGAGCCCGGGGGCGGTGCCCTCGGGCTGGCCACAGCCGACCAACAGAGACAAGGTCAAGAGGGCGGCCGCCAACGTCCTAAGTCGCATCGCAAACATCGCGATCCTCGTTGTTTAGGGATCCATGACGCCCCTTCCCGTGTGACGGTCCCCGACAATAGCGGGATAGTATTGCAAACGCTAATCATACTCAACCATCAACACAGCTGGAGCAGTCGTAGCCTCGATCAGGCCGCGTCGGCGCCATGTGGACCTCTTCGTCTTGGGCTCGGCATTGACAAGGAAGGGTCTCGTCGCTATTGTAAGTAATAATTGTTCGCGTTTGTACCCATTGAATCATTAAGTCTGGTGCGCTGGTAGGTGCTCGAGGGGGGTCGCCGCGATGGGACGGGTGGCCTCCGGTCGCTGCCTTGGGCAAGCTGATAGGAGCGTGACTTGCAGAACGAGCAAATCAAACGGGCAGGGCTGAAAGTCACTGTGCCTCGGTCCAAGATCCTGGCCATACTCGGGCGCAATACCGGGCGGCACATGAGCGCCGACGAAGTCTTTCGCGCGTTGCGGGCGGATAAGGAGGAGATCGGATTGGCGACGGTTTACCGTGTCCTGACCCAGTTCGAGGGCGCGGGTCTGGTCTGTCGTCGCAATTTCGACAGCGCCCAATCCGTCTTCGAGCTCAATCGTGGAGGCCACCACAACCATTTGATCTGCACCAAGTGCGGCCGAATCGTCGAGTTCGTTGATCCCTTGGTCGAGGAGCGCCAGGAGACCATTGCGAGGGAGCATGGTTTTCAAACGGAGGATCATTCACTCGTTGTCTACGGCATTTGCCCCAGCTGTCAGCGCGTGTCTTGAACCGATTTCCTCACGGAGACCCCCTTCATGCTTGCCAAGCGCCTTCAAAACCTGGTTCGTTGGCAGGAGACGACTCGACCCTTGGACACGGGCGATATCGCGGAGGCTTGCGGCTGGTTGAGCCTCAACCCGGCCCGCATGCAGTCGCGGGGGCGCGCTCGACCGGTTGAGCCCGAGCTGATTTCCTGCTTCTTGGAAACCTTGGCCGACCAGACACTGGCGGTCCGGGTGTTGGCAGGGACTTCCGGGGTTGCTCAATGCTTCCAAGGCTCCTTCCATGCCTATCGAGTTCTCGAGGACGATTGGATTCAATTGTTGGCCGAACAAGCCTGTCTGCAATTGGAGCCCGCCGCGATCGACAGCGCCTGGGTCCTGGAACGCCCGGGTCCAGATGGCGCTCGGCATCAGCTGCGGCTCTATGACGAGCACGGTCGTGCGCTTGTGTTCATCGAGGACCTCCCCATCTGGAGCGAGCGCGAGAGCCCCATCTGGCGCACGCTCGTCAAGGCCCTCATGGATTGACTCGGAAGAAGGCACCGCTGCGGGCCCTCCAGTTGGCCCGCAGACGCTCGATCATCCTCCCTCGCGCCAGCTCAGGCGCTCGCCTCCGATCTCCAACTCCAACGGGTGTCGGGGCGGGGTGGTGGCCTGCCGCTCCGCGAGGTTTGCCAGCGACTCGCGGATGTTGCCGCCGGCGCGCACGTGCGCCAGGAGCGCTTGCAGATACTCGGGCGGCTGTCGGGCCGTCCAATCCAGGGTAGCCTGCGTCCGATTGCGGTCGGGACTGGCAGTGCCGGCCATATTCGACCTAGTGCAGCACCAATTGTCTATCGATGGATCGCGGCGCGCGTAACCCACTGAATCCGAGCGTGTTTGCTGTAGATCGGTTCGCCAAGGCAAAATTGGTGCTGCACTAGTGCGCATGGGAGCGCGCGACCGGATGGTCTCGAGCGCAGTCGCGCCATCCGTTTCCTTGACGCACAAACGGCCGAGCGCGCTCGCCAGACCCTCGCTGAGCAGACGAGCGTCGCTGACCTCGCGCAGATCGGCTGCGTCCTCGATCTGGCGTCGTGCGAGTGCCGTGGCGATCTCGAGACGACGGAGCCGGCGACCCGGACCCTCCGCGGCAAGGTCCCAATGGGGTGCTTCCGCGAGCAACAACCAGCGCCCGGACAGGACCGTCTTGCCGAGCCCGCGCGGCCATTGTGCGACGACCTCCACGAGGGGTGCCTGACCCAGCCGCCGAGTGACGCAGGACTGCATCTCTTTCACGTCCGCCGCCGCAGCGGGGGCCGCGGTCGCGCGACTCGGTTCGTGGATCATCTCGAGACCCGAGTGCCGGGAGCTCTGGCCGGCGGGCGTCCAGACATCTGCGAAGTCCAGGAGTCCTTCCAGCCTGCCGCGGCGTATCGGCTCCGGCGTCTGGACGCCCTCGACGCGCACGATCCATCGCCAAACGCCGGCGGGCGCTGCCGCACCACTCGGCGGCGATGCACCATAGGCAAGCGCTGACGGCTCGGGATCCAGCCCTGGTCGCATCCGGTCCAATGTCGTGTGTGCGAGGCGATCCGCGTCCAGGCCCAGCCGTGGCATTACCTCGACCGCACGCAGCCAATAGCCGTCGGGTCCCAGCCAGGAAGGCCGGTGATCCGCATCCCAAGTGGCCGCGTCCAGGGTCCAGCTCAGTTCGACGACGCAGCCCTGAGGTGGGCACTCCCCCACGCGGATCGTGAGCTGATCGCCGTCACGGATCGTTGCCGCGTTGCGGCACTGCACGGTCGCCTCGAGCTCCTGGATCCCGGAGGGCAGGGCAGCATGCAGGATACCATCCTGGGTGCGGGTGCCGATCAGGATCAAGAGGCCGGTCAGCTCCCGCTCCTGCGGTCGCACGCTCAGCTGGGCCCAGCCGCTCTCGACCGAGTAGGACGCCGCTTGCGCCGGCCCCTGGTGAGGCCAACGCGGATCCTTGACTTGGCTGTGCTGGACACTGTCGTCTGCGCCGGCAGTCGGATGGATCGAGACAGGAGCGGTGCCAAACGTCAGCATCCCGACAAGCACCGCCGCCCCGACCCGCCCTGGCGCGGCCCGTGCCTGGGCCTGGCCCGCCCTATCTTGCCGCGCGGGCCGGGTCGTGTGATCTGCTGTGGCGAGACTCTGAAAAAATGGACGATCGTGTTCTGGCATATGCCAAGACCCCTGTCGCTGGTAGTGAGGTTCCAAGGGGCATTGGTCGGGACAGCCGAATCCGGCCCATCGCGAAGTGCGCATCGCGCCACGCGGGGCGCGAGACCCACCAGAAATCGGGCGCGTCGCCTGCCGGGGCTGGCCTCGGCGCACCGCTCGATACGGTGTGCTGCCGCCAATACCGAGAGATGTCTTGGGTGGCTGCTGATCGCGCCCGGATCAGGGGATGTCGCTCAATGACCTGGGTACGCGAGATGGCTATAATAATGCAAATCGATCGCATTATAGTATAATCCCAGTCGGTGTCGAATGGGAAGGCGGCGCTTGGTGCGGGATGCAGGGGTATGGGGCTCGGGACGGATTGCAAAATAAAATGTATATGAATATGATTCGCGTTACGGATTCCAAACGCATGTGCGGGTTTTCGGGCTCTGGATTGGCCTGCAATCAAGAGCAGGACTGGCACCGCCGCATTTCGGAGTCCTCGCGACGTCTCCTGCGGTCACCTCGAGCGGTGCCGCCGGCTTGGGGAGACGTCTTTTTCGTTCAATACGCGAACTGGAGTAGAGGAAGATGACATTGGATAGAATCGCGCTGGCGACCCTGTTGGCGTTTGGAGGCGGCCTGGTCCATGCCGAGTGCGACTTCAAGGTGGAAGTCAACGACGAAATGAGATTCAAGATTTCCCAGATGGTTGCCGATGCCAGTTGCGATAACATCAAGGTCACGATCAACCATACGGGCAAATTGGCCGCGAACGTCATGGGCCATAACTGGGTGCTCGCGAAGTCCGCCGACGTTCAGGCGATCGCCACCGAGGGCATGATGGTCGGGCTGGACAATAACTATCTGACACCTGGGGACGCGCGGGTTCTGGCGGCTACCGACATCGTCGGCGCTGGGGAGTCGGCCAGCACCAGCTTCTCGCCGAAGGTCATCGAGACCGGCGAGAGTTACACCTTCTTCTGCTCCTTCCCCGGCCACTGGGCCTCCATGAAGGGCGACTTCATCCTCAAGTAGATCGCCGGTGGGGCGGGGGCGGGGGCGGATCGGTTGCCGTTTCGCGTCTCTGCCCCTTCACCCCTTCAGCCGCTCCGCACTGATCAATCGAGGTTTCCCAATGGGGTGGGGTTACGCCGTCCTTCTCGGACGCCATCCGCCCCCAGGCGTTGACGATCTTCAATTATTTTACGTAAGAAGAATCGTTATCTTTAGCATTCTTTTGTGATTCAAGGATCGCCTGGCCGCCGACCCGTGGCCGGTGACTTCATGACGAGGACGTCGTTCAGGAGCTTCTTCATGACACCACAGGTACGGCTGCTCGGTACGATCTCGCCACTGGCCCTGGCCTTCAGCTCGCCAGTGCTGGGCACGGAGGATCCGCTCGACTTATCGAGCGCTCAGTTGAGCCCCATCGTGATCACCTCGACCCTGACTCCGACGCCGATCGATCGAGCACCCGGCTCGGTCGAGGTCATCGACGCCGAGGCCATTCGGCAGACCGGGGCCGAGACAGCGGCGCAGGCGCTGACCGATGCGGTCGGCATGGACTTGGACCATGTCGCCGGGCGGGGCGTCATTCCGCAGATTCGCGGCCTCACGAACAAGCGGGTGCTGGTGTTGCTCGACGGCATGCGCTTCGCAACCGGTTTCCGCGACACCACGGTCGATCTGAGCGAGTTCCCCGTCGAGGTGATCGAGCGTATCGAGATCGTGCGCGGCCCGACCTCCGCGCTCTATGGCAGCGATGCCATCGGTGGTGTCGTCAACATCATCACCAGAAAGCCGCCCGCAACCCGCTCCGCAAGCGCGACGCTGCAGTACGGTGCGAACAAGCACGGCGAGGCCGGTAATTTGGTCGTCAGGGGCTTCGTCGGCGATACCTGGGACCGGCTCGGTGCCAGCCTGGCGGGGCAGGTCAATCTCGGCGAGTCTTACGATCGTGAAGACTGGGACGACCTCACCGATTTCGATGACGAGGAGCGTTTCTCCGGGATGGTGAATCTTCACTACCGAATGAGCCCGGATCATTCCTTGTCGGGGGGTGCCTTGGTGACCAGTGTCGACCGTCAGGGCATTCGCCCCAAGTATGGTCTGCACTGGGACCGGGACGCCGATTCGGAACGGCTCACCGCCTTTGGGCGCTACGACGGCAGATTCGGCGACACGCGCCTGATGGCACGCGCCTATTACTCCGATTTCGCCTCCGATCGCAGCTATGTGGACACCGGCTCGCCTTACACTGAAAAGACACGTCAGAAGACCGCGCGGCAGCAACCAGACCGAGAAGACTTCTCCCTCGAGAACGCGCTGACTCAGGTGGAGCTGCAGGTCAGTCACCTGTTCGCCGATGTGCATCGCGTCAGCCTGGGTTTGGAGTACCGAGAGGAGAAGCGCTCCGGGGTGGAGAATCGGGGTGAGCGGGATATCGACGAGCGAGTCGAGAACGCGGCTGTCTTCCTGCAAGACGACGTGAGCCTTTGGGAGAAGCTCAACCTCGTCGTGGGTGCGCGATTGGACGACCATTCCGACTTCGGCTCCGAGCTCAGCCCGCGTCTGAACCTCCTCTATTCTGTCCGGGACAATCTGCGCCTGAAGGCCTCCTACGGGCATGGCTTCCGCGCACCCTCGGTCTACGAGCTCTATGTCTATACCGAGAACAACAAGGGTGACGTCATCCCCAATCCGGACCTGGATGGCGAGACGGCGGACAGCTATGAATTGGGGCTGGAGGGCGAGGCGGGCGCTTTCAGCGGTGCCCTGACCCTGTTTCGCAATGACATCCAGGACATGATCTACAAGGAGCCGACCGGCAACTACCGCATGTCCGGGAAGAGGCGCGTCTTGGAATACACCAGGATCAATCTCAGCGAGGCCTACACCCAAGGCGTTGAAGTGGAGGCCGCCCTGGACCTGCCGCACAACTTCAGCCTGCGCGGGAATTTCACCTACCTGGACACCGAGAACGAGGAGACCGGTGAGCGGTTGCTCGAGGTGCCGGAGACCAAGACCTTCCTGCGCCTGGCCTATGACGATCCGGCGCGCGGCTGGCACGCGAATCTGCGTCTCAACCTCTACGGCGAGCAGATCATCGCGCCCAAATTCGAGGATGGGTCCCAGGATCTCGAAGACCCCTACGCCGTCTGGAGCCTCTATGCCGAGAAGGACCTGAACGCGCACCTACGCCTCTTCGGCGGGATCGACAACATTTTCGACGAGATACCCGACTACAGGCCCGACCGCGGCACCTACTTCTTCGCCGGGTTGACCCTGCGGTTTTGACTCCGGTCCGGACGCCCTCGAGCAAGCGCTGGAGCAATTCGTCGAGGTGCAGGCGGTACCGGTGCACTGACCGCGGTCGTGCAAGCGGCCGTCAGGGAGTACCTGGGGGAGCGCGGCTATCTGCCGAGCGCCTCGAAGCTGCGTATCCGTCCAGCCGAGCACGGTAGCCGCGCGGCATCACGAATCCAGTCTTGGGGAATGCACACTCAGAAAATGCCTTGCTTTTTCAAGGCGTCGATGATGACCTTGGCGTAGCCACGCGTCTCTGCGCGGATGTCTTGCGGAGAAAAGGTCTCGGTCGTCCCGGACCAGAGCAGTCTGCTGGCGTCAAAGGCATAGAGGCTGGTCTCTGCGGTCACCACCTCGTACTGATAGACGGTCGGGGGCTCGTAATAACCAACCCAGGCCGAGGAATACCAGCCGTAGAAACCGACCGGTCTGTAGTATCCAGGCTGAACCCGAGTCTTCTGCTCGGTCTTCACCAAACGCGTCACCAACACGCCGTCCGCACCGCTCTCCTCGATCGCTCGGCGCAGGGCAGGCTCGGAGGCCTGGCCGTCTTCGCCGATCCTCCGATAGCTCGGCAGGGCGTCGACGCCGGCCGCTTGCAGCGCAGCGACGAACTCATCCTCGAAGATGTGCCGCGGCCCGGGCCGTTTGCTGACCCCCACCACCAGCACCCGCTCGATCGGTGGGCCGCTGTAGTTGGGCTCTTTCCACTCGCTGGTCAAGCTGGTCGAGGCACAGCCAGCGAGAACCAGCAACACCCAGCAGAGGAGTCCGGCTCCGATCGCGAGATGTCTTGTGTCGGCCAATTCGGCCCTCCAGCTAAACCGCGTCCAGAGCGAAATGCATAGTTTTCCTATGTGTCTGGCTTTGAGGATTTCACCGGCCTTGGTCGGGACGCGGTTCAAAATTTCATCTTTTTTCATAGCTTAACCTCGCTCCGGCAGTCGTCGAGTTTGCCAAGACCGACCCAAACCAGAAACATCGCATACCGCGCTGGGCGCGGTTTAAGGCGATTGCCGGAAATGTTCATACCAGATGGCGCCGGATTGAGGCTCGCCTTCAAGGAGCGCCACCAGGAGCATCGCCGGGCGATGTGACTGGTG
>JANQGF010000101.1 GCA_028277465.1 Chromatiaceae bacterium | reverse complement strand
ATTTGGTGGGAGCGGCGCCTCGCCGCGACGAGCCTGCAAACTGCTGCGGCTCTTGTTCCATGCTCCGGGGTGCCAGAGACACGGCATGACCGTTAGGGTCACGACCACTCCAGCAGCGAGCTGGGCGCGCGTCTTCGGCGCCGCGCTCGTCGGAGTGTCTCTGAGGGCAGCTCGCCGAAGGCGCAGCGATAGTCTGCTGCAAGGTGGCCGGGGTGCCAGAAGCCGAGTGCGGCGGAGACATTCCCGACAGTCTCTGCCATCTCGTCCGCTTGGAGCAACCGTTCGCGCACGGCGGCAAGGCGCCGTGCCTTCAGGAAGGCGGCGGGCGTGAGGCCGAATCGCTCCCGGAAGGCGTACTGCAGTGTCCGCTCCCCGACCCCGCCGATCTCGCATAGCACGGCGGGGGACAACTCAGTCCAGTCCGCCCGCCCGATGCACTCCAAACAGCGCCGGATCGCAAGGTCCCTGCTGCGCATCGATGGACCGCTCCGAGTGCGTTCGGCGGAAGGCCCCAACCACACGACCACCAGGTCTTCCATCAAGCACAGGGCCTCCAGGTATCCACAGGGTCCGGCCGCATTCCTGAGTCTCTGCAGTTGCTGCCGTAGCGCGGACAGCCTGCGGGGGCGTGGGCGAAAGGTCTCGGCGCGCAGGTGGGCCGGCGGAAGCGAAATCCCCCAGCGTTCGCAGACGGCGGCAATGGTCTCCTCTTTCAGGGAGATGGTATCCACCTCGAAGTCGGGGCCGGAGATGCTGTGCAGCTCGCTGCCGATCGGGAAGACCAGTACCGTGCCGGAATCCACGTCCCGGCCGCGCCACCAGAGCCGCCGCATCTGCGCCCCGAGCACGACGAAGGTATAGGCACCTTCAGGGGGCGAGCCCCTCTGCTCGATGCTTGCCGAGAACCTGGCGTGGGCGATCTCACAAGGTCCGTAGTGCCTCTGATCGATTTCGCCGACCGGTGCGAGACCTTCCGGCGCGGCGAGAGGCTGGAAGTCGAGGTCCCAGGAGCGAACGGCGTTGCACATCTGCTCGATATCGGCGAACTCGGCCTTGAGCAGTTGGACCGGTCGTGGACAAATCAGCTCAGACATCGCGCGATTCTTGCGGTTTTCGGATCACGGTCCAAGTCGCCGATCCTTACCTTATGTTCGCTGCAACGGTTGGATTGCCAGGGTGTCGTCGTCCGGAGACTCCCGACGGAGCGTCACCCTGTCTGACATCAACATCGGAGGGTACCAAGAATGGCGAAGACACTGAAACACCGTTTGAAGCGATGCGCCGCTGCCGTGGCATTCCTCGGGTGGACGGCCTTACCGGCGAGCGCGGAGGACAAGATCGTCCACGATGCGGAGTTCTATGTGCTTCAGGCGCAGAATGGTGAGCGCTGGGCAGCCGAGGACAAGGTCCTGGATCAGAAGCTCCAGGAGTTGCGCGAGAAGTTTGGCCGTCCGCCGAACATCATCCACATCATGTGGGATGACACCGCATTCGGCGATGTCGGTATCCCGGCGATTCAGAAGGTGCGCGGACTGGAGACGCCGAACATCAACAAGATGGCCGAGGATGGCATCCTCTTCACGCGCATGTACACGGAGGTGGGATGTACACCCAGCCGCGCCGCGTCGGCGACCGGACGCCATCCCGTGCGCAACGGCATGTATAACATCGGCATGCTCTTGGAGAGCCACGGCATCCGCGACGAGGAGGTCACCATCGCCGAGGTGTTGTCGCAGGCAGGCTATGCGACCGCCTTCCACGGTAAGTGGCACCTCGGCGACGTCGAGCAAAGCTACCCACACAACCAGGGCTTTGACGAGGCCTTCTTCACTGGCTACAACCAGATCCTCTCATTGTGGACACGCGTGGGAGAGGGTGGGAACGGCACCATGGGGCTCTACGAGGACATGCTGCCCGCGGACCCCTACAAGCTCGACGACACCTTCATCACCAAGGGTTGGGTGCAGGTGGCCGAAGGCGTCAAGGGCGGCGAGACACGCCAGTGGGGCGACAACAGCTACGAGAACTACCTGAAGATCGACCCCGAGGCACAACGCCGCACGCTGGAGTTCATCGAGCGTCAGGCCAAGGCCGACAAGCCCTTCTACGTCGCGAACTGGCCAATGATGGCGAGCTTCATTCCGAACCCTCCTCAGAAATGCTCCGTCGCTCGCAGCCTCCTGCAGAATGGCCTACAGTGCAACGTCGACCCCTTCATCGGCCAGGTCATGGCCAAGCTCAAGGAGCTCGGCGTCGCCGAGAACACCCTGCTCATCGCCATGGCCGACAACGGCCCGATGTCGCACAATTCGCCGCCCGGAACGGGCTTCACCGAGACCATCTTCCGCGGCGGCAAGGGCGATTTCCTCGAGGGTGGCGCGCGCGTACCGGCCTTCGCCTGGTGGCCCGGCGTCATTGAGACCGGGCAGGTCGTCGGTGACATCATCCACGAGACCGACCTCTTCACCACATTCGCGCGCCTAGGCGGCGCGACCCAGCACATCCCCACCGACCGGGTCATCGACGGCGTGGACCAGACCGCGCTCTTGCTGAATGGCGACACCCACAGCCGCCGCGACTATGTCTTCATCTATGCTGGGCCCAAGCTCGGCGCCACGGTCAAGGGCAACTACAAGCGTCACTGGATCTCCCCAGACCCGGTGGGCGAGGCGAGCGGCATCCCGGCTGCCTTCTACTTCCTGCCGTCCGACACGCGCGAGAGGAAGCCCATGCTGACGAACCTGATCCACCTGAAGCGGCCGTTCAACCGCATGCTGCTGCGTCACGAGCTATGGAGGCAGAAGTACCCCGACAGCAGTGACGCCAATGGCATCCCATGGACCGGACTGACGGATGCCTCGCCAGAGGTCCAGGCGCTCGCCAAGCCGCAGATCGACCGCTCGAAGCTGCCGTTCGATCCGCTGGAATACGTCGAGCACCTCGACGAGCTGCCGTTCGATCCGGACATGGATCCCGACTTTGGGCAGTAGGTCGATGCAGGCCCCCAAGACGCACGCCTTGTCGCTGGGGTCGTTAATGCTGGCGGTGGCCTTCGGGCCGCTGCCGGCGCTCGCGGACGGAGAGCAGGACCTCGCGAAGCAATCCCAGAATCCCGTGGGCGACGTCGTCAGCCTGCCGTTCGAGAACAATATCCTCTTCGGTATCGGGCCGTCCGACTCGCACGCCTACGTGCTCAATCTCAAGCCGGTCTATCCCGTCCGTCTCGGCAAGCTGAACCTGATCAATCGGCTCATTCTGCCCCTTATCTACGCAGAGGGTCAGGACGTCACCCTGACGGAAGCGCAAAGCGAGCTTCTCGGATTCGGGGGGCAGATGCGCTTGGCCAATGGCAGCGCCTTCGGACTCGGCGATACCACCTACCAGGGCTTTCTGTCCCCGGCCGAGCCCGGGAAGCTGATCTGGGGCGTCGGGCCTGCGATCGTGCTTCCCACGGCCACGGAAAACCGCTTCGCGAGCGACAAATGGTCGGCAGGCATCGCCGCGGTCGCCCTGGCCATGCCGGGCCGGTGGGTGGTCGGCATGCTCGTGCAAAACGTCTGGTCGGTCGCCGGGGATGGCAGTGCGGACGAGGTCAACAGCTTCATGCTGCAGCCCTTCGCCAACTACAACCTGGACGGGGGCTGGTATCTGAATACCTCCCCCGTCATCACGGCGGACTGGGAGAAGGACAGTGGCGAGCGCTGGACGGTGCCCTTGGGCCTTGGGATAGGCCGACTTGTTCGGTACGGGCAACAACCCGTCGACTATCGCCTGGCCGCTTATTCGAACATCGAGGGGCCAGACTTCGGCTCCGACTGGAGCCTGCAGCTGACCGTCAAGCTACTATTCCCGAAATAGGTGCGCCGAGAGCGACGACCACTTGGTGACAAACCAGGCATCATTCACTATACGATGAAGAGCAAATCCAAAGGTATGCATACAGCTTCTGGCCGGAGGAAGACCGCACAGCGCGCACTGGCCGTGGCTTCACTCCTGCTGGGTCTTCCGGCGGCACCCGCTGCGGCAGCCGACGCCAACATCCGGCTCGTGCTGCAGATCACCGTCGACGGCCTGCGCGGGGATCTGCTGGAGCGATATCGGGGAGGCTTCGGTGAGGGCGGCTTCGACCACCTCCTTCGCAACGGCACCCTCTACACCAACGCGCACTACCAGCACGCCAACACCGAGACCATCGTCGGCCATGCCACGCTGGCAACGGGAGCCTTTCCGTCGCTGCACGGCATGGTCGGCAACGTCTGGTTCGACCGCGAGGCTGGCGAGCTGGCCTACAACATCGAGGACCCCGACAGCCCCCTGCTCCCCACCCGCGAAGACGAAACCGCAGGGGCACAGCTAGACCCGGCGCAGAAGAAATCGCGCACTCAGGGCCGTTCGCCGAGGGTACTGCTCGCGCCGACCATTGGCGATACGCTTGCCGCCTATTTCAGCGGGCACGCCAAGGTCTTCGGCGTGTCTGGTAAGGATCGCAGCGCCGTCTCGATGGCCGGCAAGACCGGCAAGGCCTTTTGGTTCGCAACCAACACCGGCGATTTCGTCACCAGCCGCTACTATTACGACGACTACCCCGACTGGGTCCGTCAGTGGAACGACCGGCGACAGGCAGAGGGCTACGCGGGCAAGTCCTGGTCGTTGCTCAACGAAGCGTCGACCTATGTGTTGGCCGACCGGGACGATCGGTCCTACGAGGCGGACCTCGGCGGCTACGGCCGCGTCTTTCCGCATCCCTTCGGCACGACAGACGACAAGCTCTTCTACACCCGCATTCTCGTGAGCCCGGTCGGCGATCGCTTGCTCGCGGACTTCGCCAAGTCGCTCATCACCGCGGAGCAGCTTGGGCAGGATGAAGTCCCGGACTATCTGTCCGTCAGCTTCTCCGGCGTCGATGCCGTGAACCACTTTTTCGGCCCGTCCAGCCTCGAGAACGAGGACGTGCTGCTGCAGCTGGATCGCACTCTTGCGGACCTGCTCGCGTTCATCGACGAGGGGATCGGCCTGCAACATACTCTGATCGTGCTATCTGCGGACCACGGCATGGCGGACATGCCGGAGTACCTGTCCGAGCTCGGCTATAGCGTGGGTCGCCTCAACTTGATGCAACTGGCGGCAACGGCCAACCGGGTCGGCACGGCGTTCGGCATCGACGAGGTCGTCCGCCTCTTCTACCGGCCGTACCTCTACCTGGACGAGGAGAAGATCGCGGCAACCGACGCCGACCCCGCCGAGGTGGCGCAGGCCATCGCCGATGCGCTGACGGCACTTGACGGTGTCGCGCTGGCAGCAGTGACGGACAGCCTCGCCGAGCAGGTCAGCCATCCGTTGATGGCGCAGATCCGCAACAACCACCACCTCTCGAGATCGGGCGACATTTACGTCGTACAGGAGCCCTATTGGTTCCTGTTCGACAAGGGTCCGATCAAGGTCATGCATGGTTCTCCCTGGCGCTACGACACCCATGTGCCGATCATCTTCGCCGCCCCCGGCATCAAGGCACGACAGATCCATCGCCTAGTCCATCCGGTGGACGTAGCGCCCACCATCTCCGCCCTACTCGGCATGAGCCCGCCGGCTTCCGCCCGGGGATCGGTTTTGCACGAATTGATGAGAGCGAGAACAAACCAATGACCCGACACTCGCGCAACACCTCGCTGCTCGGCGCATGCTGCGTCGCGCTCACCGTGCTCGCATCGACGCCGGCACACTCGGAACCCGCCGCGACCACCGACCGCTGGCAGTTCACGGCCCGGCTCTACGGCTGGTTCCCGAGCGTCAGCGGAGACCTCAAGTACGACCTGCCGGGCATCGGCGATAGTGCCACCGTCGATGCGGGAGACATCCTGGACGCGCTGGAGGGCGTGTTTATGGGCACCTTCCTGGCGCAGCGGGGTGACTGGTCGATCATCACGGACGTGATCTACCTGAATCTGGCCAACGACAAGAACAACGCCATCCGCATCCCGGGTGGGCCCGGCCCCGGCGTCAACATCAAGGTCGATCAAGAGCTCACGGGCTGGGTCTGGAGCCTGGCCGGCGGCTACCGCGTCTATCGGAAGGACACGACCCGGGTGAACCTGCTGCTCGGTTTCCGCATGCTGGACCTGGACGCCAAGGCAAAGCTGACCGTCCGCGGTCCCCTGCCGCCGACGCTGCCCAGTGCAAAGCTCAGGAAGGCCGAAACGCTGTGGGACGGCATCGTCGGCGTCAACGGCAGGGTCGCGTTCAACGAGCACTGGTTCGTGCCTTTTCATGTCGATGTCGGCACCGGCGACTCGAGCTTGACCTGGCAGGCCATGGCCGGTGTCGGCTACGGCTTCAATTGGGGCGATCTGACGCTGACCTACCGCCATCTGAGCTATGACCAGAGCGGCGACAAGCTTATCCAGAACATGAGCTTCAGCGGACCGGCGATCGGCGTGAACTTCAGATTCTAGGTGTTGGGTCCCGGGTGATCCGAATGGCAACCCAGGCTGCTGCTCAACCAAGCTCAGATCCAGGGGCACAAGCCGAGCACCACGGCTGAGTAGCATTACCGCCGCCGGCCGCTGGACCTGCTGCGCCAGTGGCACACCAAGCTGGAGGGCTGGATTCTCGAGCAGGCCGGCGTTCCGCAACCGACCGAGGAGCATGCAGCCGCCGCCCTGAGACGAGTCAAGTGAGGCGCTGTCTCATGGGGAAAAGGGATAGACTCACATTCAAAGGCCTTCATGCGAACGTTGATATGAGCACCATCGTCCTCGACACCCTGGAGTACGCCAACAAGCTCAAGGCCGGCGGCTTCACCGACCAGCAGGCCGAGACCCAGGCCCGCGC
>JANQGF010000059.1 GCA_028277465.1 Chromatiaceae bacterium | reverse complement strand
TGCTCGATACGTCGTTTGAGGGCCTCGACCTCCTCTCTATCCGCGCTGTTGGATTTCGCGGGTGCCGGGGGTGCCGCGGGCGCCACGGCGGGGGCACCGCCAGGATAGCCCGGTGCACCATAGCCTAGTGGCGGAGCACCGAATCCGGGCATGCCATAGGGGGCCCCATAAGGGGCACCATAGGCGCCCGGATAACCATAGCCTAGATAGGGGTCGCCATAGGGGCCACCATAGTAGGGGTCATCGTAATAGGGGTCATCATAGCGATCGCCGCCCATCCATCGACTCGGATTCATGATATTGCCGAAGTTGAATGCCTGACTGACCGGCGCATGGCTCATGCAGGCGGCCAGAGTGGCCAGAGACACCAGGTACAGCGGTTTAGAGTGCTTGACGAACACGACCTTGATTCCTCTCGTCTTGGTGATCGTTGGACAGATCAGTCCCGTGCGCCGGCTCCAGCCGGCGACGCTGGGCATCGAGCTCCGCGCGCAGCCACTTCAACCAGGGCTCCAGATTGCCGTCGCCCCGGGTGGAGAGGATCTCGAACGGCGCCGCGCTGGCCAGCGCACGCAGAAATCGCTCCGCCCGCGTCGGTTGGAACTCGGGCAGGATCGGCAACAGGTCCGCTTTGGTGCAGAGCACCAGGTCGGCCGCACGGAACATGACCGGATACTTGGCGGGTTTGTCGTCGCCCTCGGGCACAGACAAGAGTGCGACGTTGCGGTGCTGCCCGAGGTCGAAACTGGCGGGACAGACCAGGTTTCCGACATTCTCGATGAACAAGAGGTCGATCCCTTGCAGATCCAGCCGATGCAGGGCCCGGTGGACCAGATGGGCGTCCAGATGGCAGGCGCTGCCGGTCGCGATCTGAACCGCTGGCACGCCCTTGGCCCGGATGCGCTCGGCGTCGTTCTCGGTCTCCAGGTCGCCCTCGATCACGGCAATCCCGATCTCATGTCCGAGGGCATCGATGGTGGCCTCCAGCAGGCTGGTCTTGCCGGCGCCGGGCGAGGACATGAGATTCAGCGCCAGGACACCCCATCGCTCGAGGTGCTCGCGATTGTGAGCGGCCTGATGGTCGTTTTCCGCGAGCAGCCCCTGAAGCAGGTCGACGGCTGCATGGCCATCCGGGGTCCGGGCGTGTCTTCCCTCGCCACTCACGAGGTGCGTATTACCGGGTGTGATGTTGCAGCCGCAGGTCTCGCACATGATGGGTCTCCCAGCGAAAACGGCAGTGTAAGGCATCCCAAGGGGAATGGTTAGTCTCTCGGGTCATTCTCCCGCTCGGGGATGGTCAGCTCCAGGTTGGCGAGCAGCAGTTCGTTGCCGCTGATCAGGCGGGTCTGGAAGCTGCCGCAGTGACCACAGATCAGTTGATTCGGCGTCGCCTCGGTCTCGGCACCACAGGCGTTGCAGCAGACCCGTACGGGTGCCGGCTCGATTGCGAGCTCTGCCTCCTCGGCCAGGGTACCGGCCGCAGCCAGTGGATAAGCGTGTCGGAGCAGCGACGCCTCGACCCCAGAGAGTGGGCCGATCCTCAATAAGATGCGCTCGACGCGCTGCGCGCCATGTTGACGCGCGATCTGCTCGACTTGATCGAGCAAGGCCTGACAGAGTGAGAGCTCATGCATCAGTCTTCCAGATAGGTGGAGCCATAGAGCCCGGCCTTCAGCTCGACGAAGAAACGCTCCCGGGTCGCGCGCTCCAGCCCGGCTGCGTCGAGTTTGCGCCGGTAGTGTGCCAGCAGGGTGCGCGGTTCGAAGTGCACATAGCTCAAGAGCTCGTCGGTGGAGTCGCCACGCTCGGGCTCGGTGAGTCGGTAGCCGTCGGGGGCCCCCGCGTTCAGCTCGACGTTGACGGCGTCCGTGTCACCGAAGAGGTTATGAATATCCCCCAGGATCTCCTGATAGGCGCCGACAAGGAAAAATCCGAGCAAGTAAGGCCCATCCAGTCCCGCGTCGGCATGGACCGGGAGGCTGGCCTCGACCCCACCCTCGTCGACATAGTGTGAGATACAGCCGTCGGAGTCGCAGGTCAGGTCATAGATCAGCGCGCGGGCCTCGGGCGCTCGGTCCAGGCGTTGGAGTGGCACGATGGGGAAGATCTGATCGAGCGCCCAGATGTCCGGCATGGACTGGAAGAGCGAGAAGTTGCAGAAGAGCCGGTCCGCGAGTCGCGCATTCAATTCGTCCAGCAGTTCCCGGTGAGGGCGTACGGCGGGATCCAACCGCTTGGCCAAGGCGCGACAGATGGCGAAAAAGAGCTCCTCCGCACGGGCCCGTCCGGCCAGGTCCAGCCGATCCTGCGCGAAGCCTTCCCGCGCCTGCCCGAGCAGCTCGCGTGACTCGGCATAGACCTCTCGAGGCGTCGAGTCGGCCAGAGTGCCCAGTCGTTGAGCCAGTGCGTCGAGGACGACATTGCCTTCCTCGGCTCGCGCGGCCACCTCGAGCCCGGCGGCTTGCTCCCGTTCGATGACCTTGGTGATCAGCACGGCGTGGTGCGCCGTCATCGCCCGCCCGGACTCGCTGAAGATGTCGGGCTCCGGGAGCCCAGTGCGGCGGCACTCGGCGGCGATGGTGTTCACCACCGCCTCGGCATAGGCCGCGAAACCATAGTTGACCGAGCAGGGGCTAGGGGTGCGGGTGCCCTCGTAGTCCACCCCGAGCCCTCCCCCGACGTCGATGACCCGGATGGGTGCGCCCATCCGGCGCAGCTCCGCATAGAAGCGTACCAGCTCGCCGACTCCGGCCCGAATGTCCTGCAGGCTCGGGATCTGCGAGCCCAGATGGGCATGCAGAAGACCCAGCTGCTCCAGTCGGCCCGCCGCAGACAGGGTCCGGACCAGCTCCAGGACCTGATTGGCCGCAAGACCGAACTTGGCCATTTCGCCGCCGCTGCTCTGCCACTTCCCGGCCGCCGCCGCGGCGAGTCTGACACGCACTCCCAGCAAGGGTTCGACAGCGAGCCGAGCGGACTCCTCCAGGATCAGCGGCAACTCCGAGGGCTTGTCGATCACGATGAAGACCCGCATCTGCAGCCGGCTGCCGATCAGCGCCAGACGGATATAGTCGCGGTCCTTGTAACCGTTGCAGACCACGACCCCGCCCGACGGCGAGAGCGCCAGGACCGCCATCAGCTCGGGCTTGCTGCCGGCCTCCAATCCGGCATGGCCGGTGCGCAGGATCTCGCGCACCACGGCCGCCTGTTGATTGACCTTGATGGGGTAGAGGGGCACATAGACACCGCCGTAGCCGGCCCTCTGGCTGGCGTCGAGGAAGGCCTGACGGAGCGCCACGACGCGGTGACCTAGGATATCGGTGAAGCGTACCAGCACCGGGAGCGAAAGACCTGCCGCCTCGATCCGTTCGGACAGCGACGACAGATCGATCTCGGTCGTCTGCTGCGGATCTGGCCGGGCGAAGAGATGGCCGCGGTCATCGATGCCGAAATAGCCCTCGCCCCAACGGTCGATGGCGTAGATCTCGCGGTTGCGTCGGACCGCAGGGTCCATCGGGTCTGATCTCACTCGGTGTGTCGTCCGGTTGGTGCCGCCCGCATCGCCGGCCTCGAGCACGATCTCTTGGTCCAAGGCTGGGCTGGGCTGCGCTAGATCGCGTCCAGAGCGACATGCTGGACGCCCTTCAGGTCTCCAGCCAGAAGGTCACGGGTCCGTCATTGACCAGGCTGACCTGCATCTCGGCGCCGAAGCGCCCGGAGGCCACGGTTGGATGGCTGGTCCGCGCGAGCTCCACGAGCCAAGTGAAGAGTCGCTCGCCCTCGGCCGGCGGGGCGGCCGTGGTGAAGCTGGCGCGCGTGCCCTTCCTGGTGTCGGCGGCGAGGGTGAACTGAGGGACGAGCAGCAAGCCGCCACCGATCTCGCGCAGACTCAGGTTCATGCG
This sequence comes from Chromatiaceae bacterium, assembly GCA_028277465.1. Classification (GTDB taxonomy): domain Bacteria; phylum Pseudomonadota; class Gammaproteobacteria; order Chromatiales; family Chromatiaceae; genus JANQGF01. The sequence goes on along the minus strand of JANQGF010000059.1, from coordinate 673 downwards.
GTCTTGGGCGTCGGGAAAGACACGATAGCCCAGCAGCCGCTCCAGCAGGCGCTCGGCGCGCGCCTCGGTATCTCCCTTCTGCACCGCGACCAGGACCAGCAGTCCACGCTCGATCGCGCCGACCTGATGAGCCTTCACCGCGACCCCGGCCCGGGTGACGCGTTGCAGGAGGCCGATCACGCCAGCTCGCGCGCGAAGCGGTCGGTGGCCGCGATCAAGGCATCGCGGATACCCGGCTCGAACGCCGAGTGACCCGCATCCGCGACCGACCGGAACTCGGCGGCCGGCCAGGCGCGATGTAGCTGCCAGGCCGAGCGCATGGGGCAGATGAGGTCGTAACGACCTTGAACGATGACGCCCGGGATCTCCGCGAGCCGAGCGGCGTTGCGCAAGAGCTGCTCGGGCTCGAGAAAGGCTTGATTGACGAAATAGTGACATTCGATTCGCGACAGACTCAGGGCGACATGGGGATCGGCGAAGTGGGCCTGGACACTGGGATTCCCGAGCAGGGTCGCCGTCCGCCCTTCCCAGACGGACCAGGCCTTGGCCGCCGTCATGCGCACCGACTCATCCCTATGGGTGAGCCGTCGATAGTAGGCCCCGAGCAGGTCGTCGCGCTCCTCGGCCGGGATGGGTGCCAGGAAGTCCTCCCAATAGTCGGGATAGATCCAGC
>JANQGF010000040.1 GCA_028277465.1 Chromatiaceae bacterium | reverse complement strand
AGAAACAACCTACACACCGTAGGTTGGGCAAAGCGGAGCGTGCCCAACAAGGGCGGCTCAAGTTGCACCACTTGTTTCTGAATCGTTCCTAAGGCGATTGCCGGAGATTCTCATGCCGGATGGCGACGCAGAAGGCGGGCGCCAAGACAAGCCGGTTGGTATGAGAATTGACAGAAATCGCCTGAGGTGATCTCCGGAAAAGATCCTACCCGTCGGTTGGGGTGAGGAACGAGCCCTAACACGGCACCTGTTGGGCTTCGCTCTCGCTCAGCCCAACCTACAATCAGTTGATATCCTGGGTGAATTCTTTCCAGGAAATCGCCTGAGGTTCGCCGCGGGCGCTCCGACCGATCTTTTCTGGCCGCTCGCTCGACGATCGATCGGGGTGGCCGGTCAGCTCGCTTGGTCGTCGTCGGCAGCGCCCATGCACTGTTCCGATTCGTACCACATGACGTTGATCACGCCGAAGGCGAGCGCCAGCAAGACGCCCAGGATCCAGGAGAAGTACCACATGAAATCGTCCTCTCGGTGCGTTGGGCCCCTCAGGAGAGCGCGGCCGGGCCCTCGCTCGAGCTCGGCTCGGCCGCAGCGCTGGGCTCCGGGTTCAATAAGCCAGGTGATCCTGCGCCTCGATCTCCTCCACGGTCACGCGACGCCACATCTTGGTGTAGGTCCAGGTGGTGTAGGCGAGGATGATGGGAACGAAGATGACGGCCGCCCAGAACATGACGGTCAGCGTCAGGTGGCTCGAGACGGCGTCCCAGACGATCAGACTGCTGTTCGGGTTGGTGCTCGAGGGCATGATGAAGGGGAACATGGCCGCCCCCGCGGTCAGGATGATGCCGCTCAGTCCCAGGCTGCTCGCGATGAGCCCGAGGCCCGGGCGGTCCGACATGGACGCTAGGACGGCGGCCCCCAACCCGGCGAAACCGAGCAGCGGGAAGAGCAGCGTCCAGGGATGGTTGCCATAGTTGGCCAACCAGGCCCCCGCTTCCTGAACCACCTCTTTGCCGAGCGGGTTCGGTGTGGCGCCCAACTCAGGCATGGACACCACGCGGTACCCATCGATTCCGAGGCTCATCCAGACCCCCGCGACGGCGAAGCCGACGATGGTCGCCAAACCGATCGGCTTGGCGACGTCCTTGGCACGCCCGGCGATGGGCTCGGCGGTCCGAAGCTGGAGCCAGATGGCGCCATGCATGGTCAGCATGCCCAGACTGATGAGACCGGCGAGTAGGGCGAAGGGATTGAGCAGTCCGAAGAAGCCACCGCTATAGTAAGACCTCAGGAGATCGTCCAAATGGAAGGGGACACCCTGGAGCAGGTTGCCGAAGGCGATCCCGAAGACCAGCGTTGGGACCGCCCCGCCCACGAAGAGGCCCCAATCCCAGGCGTTGCGCCAGCCGGGGTCCGCGATCTTGCTCCGGTAGTCGAAGCCGACCGGTCGGAAGAAGAGCGCGAAGAGCGCCAGCAGCATGGCGAAATAGAAGCCCGAGAAGGCGGTCGCATAGACCAGTGGCCAGGCGGCGAAGATGGCGCCGCCGGCCGTGATCAGCCAGACTTGATTGCCGTCCCAGTGGGGTCCAACCGTGTTGATGATGACGCGCCGCTCGCTGTCGGTCTTGCCCAGGAAGGGCAGCAGGGCGCCGACGCCCATGTCCATTCCATCGGTCACGGCGAAGCCGATGAAGAGCAGCCCGACGAGCGCCCACCAGATGAATTTCAGCGTTTCGTAATCGACGATCATGGTGCTTCCTCCGGGCCTAGTCCGCCTGCTTCTGGGGTGCCGTCGCCGGCGTCATGCCGCCCGCAGGCTCGGTTTTGCGCTCGTGATGATAGCGCCCCGTGTGCAGTGAGCTGGGGCCCAAGCGGCTGAACTTGAACATCAGATACATCTCGATGATGAAGAGACCCGTGTAGAAGAGGATGAACCCGGACAGGCTCAGCATGACGTCGCCGGCGGTCAGGGTCGAGGCGGCGATGCTGGTGGGCAGCACCTCGCCGATGGCCCAGGGTTGGCGACCGAACTCGGCGACGAACCAGCCGGCCTCGGAGGCCACCCAAGGCACCGGGATGCTGAAGAGGAAGAGTCGCAACAGCCAGCGTTTCTCTTGGATCACGCGCTTGGCGTTGTAGTAGAAGCCCAGGACCAGGAGCAGCAGCATCCAGAGCCCGGCCCCGACCATGATGCGGAAGGTCCAGAAGAGGGGTGCTACCTCGGGGATCGAGTCCTCCACGGCCATCCGGATCTGCTCCTCGGTGGCCTCGGCCGGGTTCTCGGTATAGCGTTTCAGGAGCAGACCGTAACCCAGGTCGTCCTTGTGATCCTCGAAGACCGCGCGATTGCCCGGGGTATCCTCACCGCCACGTAGACGCTCCAGATACTCATAGGCGACCATGCCGCTGCGGATGCGCACCTCATGCTCGCGCATCAGGTCCTTGAGCCCGGTCACGGGCTCGTCGAGCGATCGGGTGGCGATCAGGCCGAGCAGCCAGGGCAGCTTGATGGCGTTGTGCGTCTCCTGGTCTTCATTGCTCGGATTGCCATAGATGGTGAAGGCGGCCGGGGCGGGTTCGGTCTCCCACTCTGCCTCGATTGCCGCGAGCTTGACCCGCTGCACGTCGCCGACCTCGTAGCCGGACTCGTCGCCGAGCAGAATCACCGAGAGGATGGATGCGAGGCCGAAGCCGACCGCGACCGAGAAGGAGCGTTTGGCGAAGGCGAGATCCCGACCTTTCAACAGGTACCAGGAACTGATGCCGAGCACGAACATCGACGCGGTGACATAGCCGGCGGCGACCGTGTGCACGAACTTGACCTGGGCGACCGGGTTCATCACCAGCTCCCAGAAGTTGGTCATCTCCATGCGCATGGTCTCGTAGCTGAACTCCGAGCCGACGGGATTCTGCATCCAGCCGTTGGCGATCAGGATCCAGAGCGCCGAGAGGTTCGACCCGAGCGCGGTCAGGAAGGTCACGGTCAGGTGCTGGCGCTTCGAGAGGCGCTCCCAGCCCAGGAAGAACAGACCAATGAAGGTGGATTCCAGGAAGAAGGCCATCAATCCTTCGATGGCGAGGGGCGCGCCGAAGACATCCCCCACATAGTGGCTGTAGTAGGCCCAGTTGGTCCCGAACTGGAACTCCATGGTGAGTCCCGTGGTGACGCCCAGGGCGAAGTTGATACCGAAGAGCTTCCCCCAGAACTTGGTCATGTCCCGGTAGATCTCGCGGCCGGTCATGACGTAGACGCTCTCCATGATCACGAGGATCCAGGAAAGTCCGAGCGTCAGGGGAACGAAGAGGAAGTGATACATGGCGGTGATGGCGAACTGCCATCGGGCGAGTTCGATCATGGAGCTGTCGAGCATGCGCGTTTGTCTCCTGAGATCCCAAACCTTGATTGAACGACTTTAAGGGAATGGTCAGGCGTTGCCCGATCCCTTGAACCGGTCCTCGCCTGGGGGAGGCGACCGGCAGGGCTGTGCCTGAGTGGAGAGACTAAAGCAGAACGGGATGGTCAGGAATGGCCTTTGGCAAGTTGTTGATCTTGAGATTTTTTATGCCGGTATAAAAAACTCGGGAGGACGCACTTGCTCGGGCATGGGCTCCGAGCATGCACGACAGGGCGGAAGGGGGGATAGTGACCCTCGTGGCGGTGGACGCCACTTTGCGTGCTTAGTAATGATTCAGAAACAACCTACACACCGTAGGTTGGGCAAAGCGGAGCGTGCCCAACAAGGGCGGCTCAAGTTGCACCACTTGTTTCTGAA